>WGOA01000079.1 GCA_016124275.1 Bacteroidota bacterium | reverse complement strand
TGCCAGGAGTGCGTACGCTATGTATTTCTGGGGAAGGGCTTTTCGTGCCATGGTCAAATTTTTATCCACGTGAATTACTTCTCCAGCTCGGAAATCCGCTCGGTCAACATTTGGTTCCGGGCATCCAGCTCAAGAATGTACAGCGTCAGTTCTTCGATCTTTTCCATCATCATCTTCTGCATCTCGCCCACGTTCAGCCCTTCACTTTCCACTGCGGATGCCGCGGGAATGCCCGGCAGCCGATGATTCTCTTGGATGAATGCCTTCACTTCGGCCAGGGGCTTGAGCGTGTATTCGGGTTTGAATACATAGTCTGGCCATGGCGAAAGTTGCACCTTCAACTCCTCGCACATGATTTTTCCGTCCACGTTAAACTTATACCCCGTTGCCACTGCACCGCTGGCGCTTACCGACACATTTCCGTTGGCGTCAATCCACATCCGGCTGCTGCCGTTTGTCCGGAATTCCATGGAGCCAAAATCATTTTCTGCATTGGTGGCCAACTGGAAATTGCTGCCGCTTGCGCGGACATAGCCGATGCGGTTACCGGCATTTTCCAACTGCACATAGGGATTGGTGCCGATGATGGTTACGGTTTCATCCACGCCGTTAACGGTTAACTCTGATAAAGACGTGGCCGTCCCCGTGTTGATGCCTACTTTATCGGAAAAGAAGGCGGTTCCGTTTACTGACAGCGTTGAAGAAAGTCCGGTAGGATCAGCGTTGATGCCCACTTTGCCTGCAGAAGTCACCACAAAATCCGTGGCAAAGTCTGTTCCAATGACGCGGAAGGGCGTATTGGTACCATCCTGTTTGATGCCTATGAGCGCGGTTGGAGCCGTCCAGCCAAAGCCGCTGAAACCGCCGCCCTCTGGCACCACGAACGCAAAGTTGCCGAACGTGCCGTTCGAAGCCTCTGCCCAAATTCCCCGGTTTACGGCTCCCGCACCGGTTGCTTTGGCCAACAAACCGTAGTTGGTACTCCCGGTAGCGGTAGAAATGGCCGTTACGCCATAATTGGTCGGGGCTGTGCCGCTGGTCCAGCCCATGGTACCGATGCCGTCCAGGGTACTGCTGTGCCTTCCCCAAACCCCGGTGTGGTCCGCACTTACGGGAAGAAAAAGCGCACCCACCGAATTGTAGCCCAAGTAGCCAATAGCGTGTTCCGTAGGCGTTGAAGAGCCGAGGGCAAGGGTCTGGTCCACACCGCGCACGGCGTACAATTCTGAGGCTATTGCACCTTCGCGGTTGTAAAATGAAGCGCGTGCGGTAGAAGTGGGCTCGCCACCTACCCCAATTCGCAATCCATCATCCTGAATTTTTCCAGTGACCAGCGCCGTACCATCCCAGCGCGGAACGCAGTTCAAGCTGTTAGCGCCTACCTGCGGATCCGTTTCGGCACCACCCCCACCGGCTGCGGTAGAAAGCGAGGTTCCGTCCATGAACTTGACCGTGTTCACGTACAATTCGTTCCAACTCAGTGTTCCCGATCCCAGGTCGCGCGCATTGTTGGCATTGGGCAGCAGGTCAACGTTTATGGACGTCGGTCCGGTCAGGTTGCTCAGAAAGCGGTCGGGACCTTTGCTGATTAAAGCGGTCCACGTGCTGCCCGTGTAAAAGTAAAATCCAGGTTGACTGTTGGTTTGGAAGATGAGCAAACCCGGTGCTGGCGATGCAATCAAATCGCGCTGTGCCCGGGTCATGCGCGGGAACAACATCCCTTTGTCCGTAGACTGCACGTCCAATATGGCCGAAGGACTGGGGCTTGTGGTGCCAATGCCTACATTCCCAGAGCTTGGAAACGTATTCGTTTGGCCTTGGAGCGCCAACGGTAATGCCGCTGAAAGAAACAGGCAGGCGTATAATAGCTTTTTCATCGTTGTGGTTTTTCAGGTCAGGTTACCCTTCAAAGGTCAGGGTAGACCGGGGGGCCTGAAATACCACAATCGGGGGAAGGGCTTTGGTGAGCAATGCAGCGCTATGGGGTAAACCCGCGCGATTGCCCTTACACAATTCGCTCATTCAGTGCCTTCGACACTGCCTCAGTATTGGAATTGACGTGCAGTTTGGCGTAGATGTTCTTGGTGTGGGTGCGCACGGTTTCGTAAGAAATGCCCAGTGCATCCGCCACCATCTTGAAGCTTTTTCCCTGCACCATAAATTGCAGCACCTCTTTTTCCTTGTTGGTCAGGTGATAGTCGGGGGTATGGACGGCCAGCTGTTGGTTTTGCTGAAAAAGCTGGAGCACCCGCCGGGCAACCGATCCGGTCATGGGGGAACCGCCTTCGTACACATCGCGAATGGCTTCCAGGTACCCGGCAGGCGAGGTGCTTTTGAGCAAGTACCCAGACGCGCCGGCGCATACAGCCTGGAAAATGTTGTCGTCGTCGTGAAAAACAGTTTGCATCAAGACTTGTACCCTAGGAAACTGGGAGCGAATCTGCCGGACGCCTTCAATACCGTTGACCCCCGGCATTTCAATGTCCATCAGCACCACATCCGGCGGATCTTTCTTTAATACAAAGGCCAAATCCCGTCAATCCGCGTGAGCGCCGCTGCACACAAAGCCGGCGCTGTTTTGAACCAGCAGGGACAAACTCTCCCGGAGGTGTTTGTTGTCTTCAAAAATGGTGACGCGGATAGGAGTCATTGGTTAAACGCAAGTGAAGGTAGGCAAAGCCTGAAACGTTTAGCTCCCCCAATCAGGGGAGGAACAGGAGACAAGGTGGGTTGCTTTAGTCTTTTCGGATCCCCAGATGGAGCGCTGTTCCCTTGCCGGGGCTGCTGGTCAGTTCAAAGGACCAACCATTTTTTTCGGCCCGGTGCTGCATGCTTTTGAGGCCGTTTCCCTGGGCAGCAACGGATGAATCGAAGCCTTTGCCGTCATCGCGCAACAGAATTCGCAATTCCCGGCCCTGCGGTTCTATGGATACGCTAAAATTCCGGCAGTCGGCATACTTCAGCGAATTGTTCAGAAACTCTTTAAAGAGCAAGAGCAAATCGCGCCGCGCTTCCATGGGTATTCGTATGTTGCTTCCTGCAGCGGGGTTTTCCATAGTAAAATGTATGTTCTTTGAGGCACATCGCTCTGTCCCAATATGAAAGATACGGCTTTCTATGTTTGCCAAAGCGTCGTTGTCCGGTTTAATGGCCCAGACAATGTCGCTCATGCTCTCCAGCATTTCCCCCGCATTTTCACTCATGCGTTCCAGCAATGGGGTTGCTTCCGGCGCGCGCGTTCCCACCTGGTTTCGCACAATGTCACTGTATATGCGAATACTGCTCAATGTGGACCCAATATCGTCGTGCAGGTCGCCGGCAATTCGGTTCCGAATTTGTTGGATGCGATGAACCTGGCTGAGCTGGTAGCGGTAAATGCTGTACGGAATGGCCAGACCCAGTCCTGCCATAAGCGCAAAAAACCAATTTGTTTTCCAAAAGGGCGCCAACACGCTGAAGGCCACCGTCTGGGTTGCGCCAAGCCCGCCAATGGGATTGCGCCCTTCCACCGTAAACGCATAGTCGCCTGCAGTGAGGCGCGAGTAAATGGCGCGCGAATTCTGGTTGTCGTCGTCCAGAAAGCTCTCGTCCCAGCCCTGCATCTGGTAACGCGTGCGGCAAAGCTCCGGGTTGAAGAAATCCAGCAGCTCGTAATGAATCACCAGCGGGAAGTCGCCAAATCGCATGGTCAGCTTTTGCCAATCGGAGGGTTCCGTCAGCACCTTGTCGCCGCAACGGACCGACAACAGCCGCAACGTAGGGCTAACCTGATGCGGCTGGAGGCTGTCCCAGGGTATCCGAAAATAGACTTGTTGTGCCCCGATGTAGCAGGCACCGTTTGCGTCAAACGACGGTGTTGGCGAGGAGGCTACCATGCGCGGCATCAGGTAACTGACCACCGACTGGTCCGCTTCCCGGAATTCAAACATGCCGTTTGGAAACGGAACAAACACCCGCCCTTGCGGGTCGGTAAAGATGGAAAAGCAGTTGTTGGAGGGCAGCCCTTCTTCAACCGTAAACCGGGTTAACTGGTTGTTAGGCATGTCGTAGCGAAACAAGCCCTGATCGTTGGCGATCAACAGGATTCCGCCGGGCCTCACGAGCAAATCTTCCTGAAAAGAAACATTGGGCAATCGGTTTCCATGGGCATCATTCAACAGCGGTGTGAGCGTTTCATCAGATAGCGTGTAGCGATACAATCGGGAGGCGGAAATCAGCAACAATTGGTCTTCATCAATGGGAATAGCCAGGGGAAGGGGTAAGGAAATCTCTGCAGCGGTGAACAGGGTTCGTTCTTGTAATCGCAGCGGTAATAGGAGCCGTCTGGGTCCGATAAGTAATAGCGGCCTTGTTCGTCCACGTGGCTCAACCAGTCAAAAACGGGATTTGCAGCCAGTTGTCGGGACCCTGGAAAGTTCAAGTATCCGAATTGTTTCTGTTCAAGGTGGTAAGTGCCCACTCCCATCTGGTTCCCCCATCGGTGGTACACGAGCACGTCTTGATTCAGGGCATGCAAGTTTTGGAGATAGGGTGTTGGTTCATCTCCAGGCTCTCGGTATTGGATAAACTTTTGCCCTGAACGATGCGACATTAAGCCGCTGGATGTGGCCAGCCAGCGGGTTCCATTCAGCGCTTCCACATCGTTTACCCCGATGGAAGCCTGATCGGGAACCAGGTTCGGCAGCACCTCGGCGCCGATGTAAGAAAGCCCGGTGCGAACGCGGGCCAGTCCGAAATCTTCGGTGCCCAACCAGAGCAAGCCGTTGGGCATGAGCAACATATCGTTCAGGTTGTTTCCGGGCAAGCTGTTGTACCAACGGCTGTCTGGAAGGTGTTGCCGTGTTCGCTGCTTTTCTTCGTCCCAGTCCAACAGCCCTGCTCCTGAAGTTGCCAATAGAAAGCGCGCGCTCCCTGGTACAGGCAGGATGCGGCGAATGGCGGGATGCAAAGGCTCTCCGGCGGCGTCGCGTAAAGGCATTTCTTCAAAAAGCCCTGAACGAGCGTTCAGTAGAAACAGCCCTTTGCTGGTCGCCGCAAGTAGATTTCCTGAACGTGCCCGAACCAAATCATAAACGGCCGCTTTCGGCAACGGCGCTTTAGTGTTCCAATGGTCGTTCAGGCGAAGGGCTTTCGTGGTGTTCTTCCGCAGAACCGACCAGGTTCCCGCATAAGTGCCAACCCATAGATTGCCCTGCTCGTCCAGTGCTGCTGCACTGGCAAAGCTGAGATCGGGGTTAGGTTTTTGCTCTCCTTGTTGGGGGGCAAGCAACTCCGCCAGGGCAAAATAGGCGGGCTCATGTTCCTCGGGATGCAGCAGGTAGAAGCCACCATACGCTCCGATGAACAGCAGGCCGTTGTCCAGCTCCGCCAACCGTTTAACCTCCGGCCGATTGTTTGCCGCGGCCGGGCTGTTCAGCTTAATGTTTTCAAACAGCTCGGTCCGGATGTTCATGCGCACCAGCCCTTCAACCCCAGCCACCCACAGTGCGCTGTCATAGACCAATAAGCTGCGTATGCTGGAAATCGGACAAGATGCAGGACCTGCTTGTGTGGAGGGATAGCGATAAAATTGATGGCCATCGAATTTATACAGACCATCGTTGGTGCCTACATAGAGGTAGCCATTTGGATCATAGGCTACGGCCCGCACAATAACCGTGTGCAGGCCATTTTCCGCGATAGGATCGACAAAGAAATTGGGCTGAGCCTGAACGTTGCGTAACATAAATAATGTTATGCATAAAATATTAAATACTATGCCAGTCAATTTCGGACACCTGAACGCATAGGCCTTTTTGCGCCATTGATCCGGTGTTCCGGGCCCAGGCTTCGCGCTGGCGCGTTCAGCTGGCGCATCGTCCTCCAACCCGCCTTGCCAGTTCCCTGCTGGCGGAACCCTGCACCGGTTCATCGTTTCGCGACCATAGGCTTTCTGGCGGCTGCCCCTAGTCGCTCGTCCACTTTCCGGCTTTTTCGGATGTCAACTGCCACGACCTTGTACTCCGGGCATTTGGCTTCGGTGTCGTAAACACCGGACGTGAGCACATTGATCATCAGTTCAGGAAAGTGGAAGGTGGTGCTTAACACGCCTGGTTTTACCCCATCGGTGATCATGGCCCGAACATCCACTTTGCCGCGCGCACTGGACACGCAAACCCATTCGCCATCCGAAACTCCTTTGGCTGCGGCATCTGCGGGATTAATCCACAGCACATCTTCCTGGTGAATCACGGCATTGGCCGTTCGCCGGGTCATGGTGCCGCAATTGTAGTGCTCCAGGTCGCGGTTGGTGGTCAGGATATAGGGAAAGGCTTTGGCGTTGTCCAGCAACTCCGGGCTCTCCTCAAAGCCTTTAAAGGCCAGTTTGCCCTTTCCGAGTTTGAACTGCTCGGTGTGCAACACGGCGGTGCCTTTTCCGTCGGTGCCGAAGGGCCACTGCACGCCATTTTCGCCCAAACCTTCCCAGGTGGCGCCGGCCATGAACGGCACGATGCGCGAGATTTCCTCGAACACGGCTTTAGGATCGTAGTCCGGTTGGGGGTAGTTCATGGCCTGCATGATGTCCACCACAATCTGCCCGTCTGTTTTGGTGCCGGGCAACGGGGGAATAACTTGTTGTACGCGCTGCACCCTTCGCTCCGCATTGGTGAAGGTTCCGGTCTTTTCCAAAAATGAAGCGGCCGGCAATACCACCGTAGCGGCTCGCGCTGTGTCGGTCATGAACAGTTCCTGAACCACCAGCAGGTCCAGGGCCTTCAGCGCTGCGTTGACGTTGTTGGTGTTAGGATCCGTCTGCACCAGGTCTTCGCCCATGACCCAAAGTGCTTTGAACGTGCCTGCCAAGGCAGCCTCGTACATTTCCGGAATCTTCAGGCCCACTTCGCGCGATAACCGAGCGCCGTAAAAACTTTCATACTTGGCGTGCACCTCCGGAAGGGTTACATCCAGATAGCCGGCGCCCTGGTGGGGTTGCACGCCCATGTCGGCCAGGCCCTGAACATTGTTTTGACCGCGCAGCGGATTGACGCCAACGCCCCTTCGACCGATGTTTCCGGTGATCATGGCCAGGTCGGCAATTTGCATTACGGTGAAGGTGCCCTGCCGGTGTTCCGTGACCCCCAGCCCGTGAAAGCTCATGGCCGCGGTGGCCCGCGCATAGCACAGCGCCGCTTCGCGCACCTGTTCTTTCGGCACGCCGTGGATGCGTTCCAGTTCATCCAGGTCGAGCGACTTGAGCGAGCGCTCAAACTCGGCAAAACCTTCCGTGCGCGCTTGCACAAACTGCTGATCAACGAGCCCTTCATCCAGAATGTAGCGGCACATCATGTTCAAAATGGCTACGTTGGTGCCTGGGCGCAACTGAAGGTGATGCGCAGCGTATCGGGTCAATTCCGTCTTGCGCGGATCAATGACAATCAGCGGGATGCCTTTCATGGCGCGCTGCTTGATTTTGGCTCCGGTAACCGGATGGGCCGCCGTTGGGTTGGCACCGATAACCAACATGCAAGTGGTAAACTGGATGTCTTCCACGCTGTTGGTGGCTGCGCCCGTGCCGAAGGTCCGCTGCATGCCAAGGGCTGTAGGCGAATGGCACACCCGCGCACAGCCGTCGATGTTGTTGGTGCCGATCACCGCGCGGATGAACTTCTGCATGAGGTAATTCTCCTCGTTGGTGCAGCGCGCCGACGAAATTCCCCCGATGGAATCCGGTCCGTGTTCCGCGCGAATGCGCTTCAGCGAATCGGCAATGTAGGCGTAGGCTTCGTCCCAAGTGGCGGGTTCCAATACGCCATTTTTGCGGATGAGTGGCGTGCGCAAACGATCAGGATGGTCGTAAAAGCTGAAGGCGTAGCGGCCTTTCAGGCAGGTGTGGCCCTGGTTGACTTCCGCTTCGTAGGGCGCCTGAATGCCCAGAATTTCGGATCCGGTTGACGCTACTTCCAAATTGCAGCCCACGCCGCAATACGTGCAGACCGTGCGGGTTTTTGTGGTGGCCTGAATGGCCTTGCTCTGAAACACGTCGGAGATGGCCGACGTCGGGCATGCCTGCGCACAGGCCCCGCAGCTCACGCAATCCGATTCGGCAAAGGTGACGTTAGCCCCTTTGACAATGTGTGCATCAAAACCGCGACCGGCCATGCTCAGCACAAATTGCCCCTGCACTTCATCGCAGGCGCGGACGCAGCGCGAGCAATTGATGCACTTGCTCATGTCGGAGGTCATGTACGAATGGCTCAGGTCTTTTTTGCGGTCGGTGTGGTTGGCGCCCGCCGGGTAACGCACTTCGCGGATGCCCACGCGTGCGGCCACGTCCTGCAATTCGCAATTGCCGTTGACCTCGCAGGTCAGGCAATCGAGCGGGTGGTCGGTGAGCACAAGTTCTACAATGTTTCGGCGCAATTTGCGAACAGACGCAGAATCTGTAAATATATATGAATTGGGCGAAATTGGTGTGTGGCACGACGCAACAGTCTTTCGCGGGCCATCCGCTTGCAAAGCCACTTCTACGCTGCAAACCCGGCAAGCACCGTAAGGCTCCAGGTTGGGTGCATCGCACAGCGTGGGAACCGGGTCCGGGCCCATGTGCCGGCGCAAAAAGGCCAGGATGGTTTCTCCGGGCAGGGCAGTAACCGCTTGTCCGTTCAGGAAGGCGCGCGTGGTGACCGCTTTTGCCGCTGTTCCTGGAACATAAGCATCGCTGTGGTATGCGGGATTGGGCAGGGCGGCCATGGATGATCAGTTTTGTGGGGTGGAGGGTTGCAAGGCCGGGCTAAAGTACGGGGCCAATTCCCGGGGGAAATGCTCCAGTGCATTGCGCACCGGCAGCGGAAGGCCGCCACCCAGCGCGCAGAGCGAACCTTTTTCGAGGGTATCCAGCAAATCCATAAAGAGTTCTCGGTCAATTCTGGGGTCTTCCGAAGCGGTGGCGTATGCCCCGGGCATACCGTTTGTGGCGTGGGTAGGGCCTGCGCTTGTAGGTGCTGCGCTCGCAGGTGCTGCGCCTGTTTCACCGTGCATGCCGTTTGTCCCGGCAGCCGCGCTGCGCGCCCGATGCAACAATTCCTGTCCGCGCACCGATCCCAAGCGGCAGGGAAAGCATTTGCCGCAGCTCTCGTGCGCGGTGAATTGGAACAAATGTTCCAAATACTCAATGAGCGGAAAGGATTCCGGGATGCACAGCACGGAACCATGACCCAACAGAAATCCGTGTTCTGCAAAGGATTCAAAGTCAACGGTGAGGCGGTTGGCTTGGCTCACTGGTACCAAACCCCCGAGCGGACCGCCGATATGCATGGCTTTGACGGCATGCCGGAAACCTCCGCCGAGCTGATACAGCACCTCCTGCAGCGGAGTACCCATGGGCACTTCGTACACCCCCGGTTTTTGGAAATGCCCGTCCAGCGAAAGCAGCTTGGTGCCCGTTGAACGACCGCGGCCCAGGGTGGCAAAAGCCTTTCCCCCGTTTTCTAAAATCCAATGCAGGGAGGCCAGCGTTTCCACATTGTTTACTACGGTAGGTAACCGGAACAAACCTTCTGTTGCGGGGAAAGGAGGACGGACGCGAACTTCGGGTCGTTGTCCTTCTATAGAGGCCAGCAACGCGGTTTCTTCACCGCAGATGTAGGCCCCTTGTGCCGCTATAATTTTAATGCGAAAGCGGAAACCGCTGCCCCGGATGTTTTCGCCGAGCCAACCGTGTTGTTCCAGTTCGGCTAGAGCATGGCGCATGATGGCGATGGATTCGGGGTACTCGCCGCGGATGTACAGCACTCCGGTACTAGCCCGCGCGATCCATCCGGCGACCATCAGCCCAAACAAGACCGCGTGCGGCTGTTGTTCCAGGAGGTAGCGATCCGTGTACGCTCCCGGATCGCCTTCGTCGGCGTTGCAGACCACGAAGCGCTCGGCGGCTTCGGTGTTGCGGCAGGTTTCCAGTTTGATGTGCATAGGGAAGCCCGCGCCCCCCCGCCCCCGCAAGCCGGATGCCTTAATCTCGGCACTGGCTGCGTCTGCGTCACCGCTTTCCAGGAGCGATTCCCAGAGCGCGTACCATTCTTCAAGGGAGGGCATTGCTGCCGTTAGAACGGGTACGCCAATGCTCGCGACGCGATAACGGTCGTTCGGTCCGGCAGGCGCTTGGGTAGCCGTGCCTGCTTTGTCCGTATCGGCGCTGGCAGCCTCCCGCGCGGAACCGCTAAAAATCTTCTCCAACTCCTTCGGCCCGCAGGCGGAGTAATTTCTGCCCTTGAATTGGAACGCCGCATTTTCATGGCAACGGCCCAGACAACACATGTAACCTATTTTGGTAGCGTCCACATGCTTGAGCAGGGAGGCTTCCAGTGCGGGCTGCGTTCCCGCCGTCAGGCAGGCTGATCCGTTGCAGACATAAACCTCCTTGCCCTGGTTTTCGGGCTTGAGAAAATCGTAGAATGTTGTGCTGCCGTAAACATTGGCTGTGCCCACCAGAAAATCAGCTGCGAGCTGTTCCAGATCTTTTCCCCCGTTGCCTGGATCGCTGCCCGCGGAACCGGGAGCCAAAGTGCCCAATTCCTCGAAAAGGTTGTGGTCCAAGCCTTTGCGGTAGGAGAGGGCAGACAGGTTGCGCGACATAGCTCAGAATTTTGGTGCTCTTCAAGCAGCTAATTCCCTCTAAACTAAGGATTTTACCGGGGACTCGCGGCCCCTACCGGGCTCGTTTTTGCCGCAAATAGGCTTCTAATTCCCCAAGTTTGGTTTCCAGCCAGCGCCGATCCAAAAAACTCTGGTTTTCAGCAAGCTCCTTTTTAATGCGGGCCAGCAATCCCGTATCCCGGTTTTGTCGCACACGGACGGCAGCTTTTACCACGCGGATCAGGTCTAAGTAACTGTTCCGGTGGCCCTCTGAAATCTCTCGTCTCCGGTTTAGAAAAACCCGAAAACTGGCGCAAAGCGAATCCAGCGCTTCGTCCTCTTTTAGCTCAAAGTACGTTTTGAGCAGAATGGCTTTTGAATCCAACGCATAGAAAATCTCCTGGTATTCCACTTCCTGCAACAGGCTGAGGACTTTATCGAACTTGCCCCTTGCAAAAGCAACCTGAGCAGAATTATACGTATATGCTGTTTCTTGAAATTTAGGGCTTAGATAATCTTTGTAATCTTCTACAAATTTTTCTACCCACACGCTTTCGCCCAGTCGGAGCCCGGCCACAGTAACGTTTTTATACATCCACGGCGACATGTGTCCGTCTTCAAAAAACACCTTTCGTTCCAGCATTTCCCGGTACAATTCAAACGCTTCGCGCAAGAAAGCTTCGCCTCCGTCGCGCATGCGCTTGATGCAATAATTGACGGCATGCACGTATAAATCGCGCGCTTCTTCCGGGGGAAAAAGTCCCGATTCCTGTGCGATTCTCTCGCGAAAAAGTTGAAAGTGGAGCTGGTCCTCTTCGCCGTTCAGCATGCACCAAACGTGGTAATACAACCCAATAGCGGGCACGGCGGCCATTTGCTGCTTTCGGATAAACGCAACCGATTCCTCCATCAGGTCAAATCGGTAAGCAGTCGTTACCACACCGGAGTGGTTTACCTGGCTGCAGCCGTAATACATTTTGCCCGCCAGGTAAAAGGCATCCAGCGAGTTGGTGGTCGCCTGTAAATTCGGTTCCACCGTTCGGATTTTCTGACCTTCCAGAAAGCGGGTTTTTTCTGCGTCAAACAGAAACCGGTAGTAGTGGTAGTCGATGTTTCTGAACGGGTGCTTCTCTAACTGCGCCTCCAGTTTCTTTTGCCCGGCTTCAAAGAAGCTATCGAGGCCCCGTTTGCGAAAAGCGCGGAGCAGAAACAGCTCCTCCAGCACCGGTTGATCCTGCAACTCTTCGCGAAGCAGGAATTGTTCGGCACTCCGAAGCAAATCCGCCGTCAGGTGCCGAAGTTTCAAATCGTCATACGGCTCTCCCGGAAAGGCAGAAACGAACAGATGCTCCCGATTGGGACTGTCATCATCCGGCGCTACCTGGACCAGGTAACGGGCTGCCGCAACCAATTCCGGACGCGCATCGCCTTTTTCCGCTTCCAGTTCCCTGAACCAACGATTGCGCTCCTTTGTTTGCAGGCAGCGGATTACCTGAGCCACTTTTAACTTTGCCATAGAACCGACATTATTCCCAGAAATATGTCTGCAAGATACTCACTTTCAATTGTTTATGTGGCAGTGTAGCTTTACCTTTCTCAGACAATTTTGCGAAAATGTGTGCGGAGAGCCGCTCGCGCAGCCGATCGGACACCGTATCTTGGAGTATTCATTCCAGTTCTCCTCAACATTCTTCTTTTTTAACAATTCAGGACATGCGTACTTCACTTAACAAATTGATTGCCAGAACATTAGCCATAGGGCTAAGTGCGGCACTCAGCGTTCCGGCAACTGCACAGGTTACGGCAAATCCCGATTTTCTCGACGTTTTTGCCGGTGGTCAGGTGGTTTTTTCACCCTTGGCCAACGACGTAGGCGCAACCACCAGAGCGTTGGTTTTTGGCCCTTCCCATGGCACTGTCTCACCACTGCCGGGTTTGCAGCTGCGCTACAGACCGGCTGCAGGATTTTACGGGCTTGACTCCTTGCGCTACCGCGCTTGCAACGGAAGCGGAATCTGCGATGAAGCCAATGCCTATTTCGCAGTAGCCTTTGATCCGGAGAACATCATTGCCGTTCAAACCTTTGAAGAGGTTCTCCTGCCCTTGTACCCGGATGACTTCGGCGTGGATGATGATGATTTTGATGACCTCGATTTTTCGCTGTTGGATGGTCCGTTTAATGGCTCCGTTTCGGTAGATGACGATTTACTCGAATATCAACCCAACAGCAGCTTTACAGGCCTCGATTCTTTTGTGGTGGAAATTTGCGATGACGGTCCGCCCTGCAACATCTTCCTGGTTCGTATTGCGGTAACCGACACTTGCAATACAACGGTCTGTGTCCTTCCAGGGGATACCAACCGCGACGGAGTGGTCAATCAGGACGACCTCATTGGCATTGGCTGGTCCTTTGGCCTGACCGGTTTTGCCCGGCCATCGGCCAGCATTTTTTTTGACGAACAACCAGCTTCTGACTGGCGCACCGACTTTGGCGGCGCGAACAGCAAATACGGCGACACCAACGGCGACGGCGTGGTTACCGAAGCTGACACTACCGCTCTGTTTAACAATTATGACCTGGTAGCCGCGCGCAAGTTGTATAACCCTCAAGGCTTATCGACCACCCCTGTACCAGCCAAGCTTCAGATCCTTGCTGATACCGTCCTTTACGGAGACACGGTAATCATGCGCATTAGTATTGGTACACTCGCCAAGCCGGGCGTTAACCTATACGGCTTCTCGGCCTCACTTAGCTACAACTTCCCCCTGACCAGTTCTGCGCGCAGTGCCGTATTCGATTTTTCCAACTCCTGGATTGCATCTCCGGGTGAGAACCGGCTAACGTTGGGCATCATCGATACTATCTCCAAAACAATCGACTTTGCCCTTTCGCGCACCGATCGCTTTGGCGTGACCGGCTTTGGTGAAATCATCTCGATTAAACTCATCACAGAGGACAATATTGGCGGTCGCCCCGGATTTCACGGCGAGCCCATTGAAGTTTCGCTGAACGAAGGCATCCTTCACCACGCTGACCGCCAGCAGTTCGCTTTGGCTAATCTTCA
The DNA here is from genome assembly GCA_016124275.1 of Bacteroidota bacterium. GTDB lineage: Bacteria > Bacteroidota > Bacteroidia > Chitinophagales > BACL12 > WGOA01. The sequence continues at coordinate 39,998 of WGOA01000079.1, read as the reverse complement.
GGCAAGCGCGCTGCTCGTTGCTCCGGGCACCCCAGCTCCAGCTCCTGCCAGCCTCCATCAGGCCCGCTTCCGTATATTCCCTAATCCGCTGAGTGCCGGCCAAGCCTGGACCTTGGAATCCAACGGGGGAATTGCCTCCGTTCGTCTGCTCGACCTTGCCGGCCGAAGCCATGCATTCGTGAACGGCGCAAACGCCACCCAGGTGCAGGTTTCCTCTAATGGCCTGGAACAGGGCTTCTACCTGTTGGAGGTCACCGAGTCGAATGGCCGTCGCTTTCACGAGCGGGTTTCGGTTCAATAATTGAAAAACCTTACTGGTTCTTAGCAAGCAGCCCGGATTGTCCGGGCTGCTTTGTTTATGGTGCGAACCAACTGCTTTACGACTTAGGATTAAGCCTTCAAACTAAAACCCCGACAGCTCAAACGCTGCCGGGGTTTTTTGTGAATGAACCAAACAAACTGAGGAGAACAACAGAAAACAACAGAATAAAATACGTTGAGGAGTACGCAGAAGAACTGAACAAAAGCAACACCAAAGTGAGTACGATGAACAGACCGTTTTGAGTTTTACGAAGCCGCCAGAACATAGGCATCCCAATCGTTGCGGAGATGTACGCTAAGCTGAGGCAGCAGGGTTTTGCGGAGGGCAGATGGCATGGCCAGTGGCACATCGCTGAAGACTTCAAACTCGCTGCGCATGAGCACGGAGTCAAGCATGCTTCCACCGACAGCCAGGGTTCGGTGGCCTGCATGCTCCACGATCTGCAAGCCCCCTATCGCGGCTATGGGCGTGCTGGCCGCCAGAGCAACACCGGCGATAAGGCTTTTCCAGCGGGGATCGTTGAGGAGCAGGTCCGATTCGCGCTGGAGCAGACTTTGCTCCATTTCAACGATGACCCAATCAGGGCGTTGCATTTCAGCCTGGCTTAACAAGTCGGTCAGGGCTTGCTGCAGGGCAGCTGGCGTGAGCATATAGGTGCTGGTCAAGCCAATGTCTTCAAAGCTGTGGCAGGTGTTGGCGCCATTTAACGCATGGTTTTTCCAGGTGCTGTCAGGCCCGTGACCGTTGATGCGCAGGCGCGCTACTTGGTAGCCGCGGTTTTGCAACGTTTGGCCAATCGCTTCGGCCAATTGCCGGGTTCCGGCTTGCGCATCGGTACCGCCGACAAAAAGGACACGGCCCTGGAGCGTTGCAGGAACAGAAGCAGCTGCGGGTTCGCTGTTGGTTGTATGGAGCACCTGGCCATTTTCGCCCAAAACCAGCGACAGCAAGCGCACGCTGGCCAGTACTGCACCCTTGCACATACTATGCGGAGCGGCTTGCCCCACAATTCCGGAGGCATGCAGCACATGCAAGGGGGCGTCCAGCGATTCGGGCACATAGCCCTCCAGATCACCAGGGCCGTAAACGGCTCCCAGCACACCAAAAAATCGCTGGCCGGGTTGCAGGGTATGCGCAACGCCTTCCGCACTGATCAATGGCAAGGCGACAGAATCGGCACAACATTCAAACAAGGCAACATCGCCGGCAACGGGCGTGTAATCGGCATCGGGGCGCTGGAGCCGGCTCATTTTACTAAAGGCTGCGGTGGTCAGGGTTTGAAAGGTCTTGCGCTTCATCGTGTGGAATTTTCTGCTGGTGATTCGGGCAGTGGTCGCTCATGAAGTCGACCACCCTTTGAACTAACAAGACCAAAGTTGAGGCCTTGTGCCCTGTTCCACCTGATGCAAAATCAGACTTTTGTCGGGCTTGTCTTGGGGGTAAAAGTTGTCAAAATTTAATTAAAGTATTGAAATTCAGTGAATTGTGTAGGAAACTCCGTAACAGATTCGGGTAATTGTCGGAAGTTGGCTGGGCATAATCCACCGCCAAAGCCCGAAAATTTCACGGCCAAACTTCTTTTAGGGACCCGAGCACTTTCCTCCCCTTGAGCAAAACATAAAATGCACCCAATACGTCCGCGGAAAGGCCTGTTTCGGGTAGCCCTGCTTACCCAAACGCGCATCGCCGTATTTTTGCCCTATGCAGACGCATCACATAGGGGCATTTTACCGCTTTATCCCGGTAGCGGCCCCGGCAGCGCTCAAGGAGCACCTCTTGCATTTGGGCCAGGTCCACAGCATCATGGGCACCATTATTGTTTCGGGCGAAGGGCTGAACGGCACTGTGGCGGGTTCTGAGGCGGGGCTCCCGGCTTTTTTGCAGGGGTTGGAGCAATACCTGGGCATCAGCGACCTGGTGGTGAAGCGATCAACAGCGGCCCTTCCCCCGTTTCAGCGGTTTAAAATCAAAATCAAGTCGGAGATTGTGACGCTGCGCGCTGGCGAGGTAAGCCCTTTGGAGCGAACGGGTGTCTATGTGCCCCCCTCGGAATGGAACCAATTGATCCAGCAGGAGGATGTGCTGTTGATCGATACCCGCAACGATTTTGAAGTTCAGTTGGGCCAGTTTGATGGCGCAGTAAATCCTGGAATTGCCGCTTTCCGCGATTTCCCGGCTTACGTAGCGGAGCAAATGGATCCCGAGCGTCATCGCCGCGTTGCCATGTATTGCACGGGGGGAATTCGCTGCGAAAAAGCCTCTGCTTATTTGCTCCAACATGGGTACGAGGAAGTATACCAGTTGGACGGAGGCATATTAAATTATCTGGAGAAAGTTGAACCGGAGGAAAGCTTGTGGAAGGGCGATTGCTTTGTTTTTGACGACCGCATCGCTGTGACCCCAACCTTGGAGCCGTCCCAGAAGGGGCATCCGCCAAGGCCGGGGCGGGATTGGTAAAACGTTCTTTTCAGGGATGCATCGCGTTGTTTTATGGTCCGGCCTAAGTTGCCAGCACCAGAAACGAAAAGGTATCCCCCATATCTTCCATTACGGTCGGCAAGAGTTGGTACCAAAGCAAGGCATCCAGTTCCGGATCAACACTTGCAACATCTGAGCGGATTTGCACGGTACTCTTGTTCTTTTCAACAGCCAGGCCATACGCCAGCAGCGTGCGGTCCTGGTCCTGAATGGCCCATTCCAGGTGGGGGCTGTTGCGCAAAACCAGTTTGTAGGGGTGACCCCGGTACTCCAACCGGTAGCTGCTGCTGTACCACTTCTCGGCTTTGATGCGGGCCACCGGAAGGTCATGTGCATCGCGCATTTCGGTAACACCGCGCCAGAATCCGGTTTGCCGGATGGTGTATGTTTTCTGGCCAAGCGTCTCGTCTCCGCGCACATCAAGGCTGCTGGTGTTGAGCTTCAATTCTCCTGCAACCTGATCGTTGATCCTAAACTGGTACTGGCCTGATTTTAGCCGCGTCCAAACTTTGTTCATCGGTTAAATTATTTCCGTGGTATGCCCGTAAAGTAAATTGGCACAATAGAAAAAGCCACCCCAAAGGGTGGCTTTTTCAGGATAATCGAATAGTCGGGGCGAAAGGATTCGAACCTTCGACCCCCTGGTCCCAAACCAGGTGCGCTACCGGCCTGCGCTACGCCCCGAAGACGCGCAAAGGTAAACTACTTTGCCCATAAAATAGCGACACCCCGGCATTTCTGCCTGGGGTGTCGCGTTGCGGTGAGGGCGGGATTCGAACCCGCGGTACCTGTTACGGTACGCCGGTTTAGCAAACCGGTAGTTTCAGCCACTCACCCACCTCACCAGGGGGTTGTTTTTCAAGCAATTAGCGTTTGCAGCGCCCGTTGCGGGCGGTAAAAGTACACAATCTCCATTTGCCTGCCAATAGGCAAACTTCTTCATGCAGGCTTAACACAAAGGATACAAAATCTTAATGCCGGGGTTGATCTGGGATGATGTATGGCTGTTAACATTGCAAAAAATTTAAATCTTTTACCCATGAGACAACAACTACTTGGCGGGTTGATTTTTCTGGGAGCTTCAGCAGCCCTTCAGGCTCAGCAGGCCCCTCAACTCAGCCTGCTCGGGCGCTACGAGTCGGGCATTTTTGCTGAAAGTGCTGCTGAAATTTCTGCCTTTGACCCGGCTTCAGCCCGTTTGTTTATCGTTAACGGAGCTAAGAATCAAGTGGATTTGCTTGATCTGACCAATCCGGCCCTTCCCCTGTTGATCGATTCCATTGAGCTGGGCGGCAATCCCAATAGTGTAGCGGTTTACGCTGGTGTAGTTGCTATTGCGGTGGAAGATCCTATCAAAACCAACCCTGGCTCGGTGGTGTTTACCGATGTGTTCGGCACAGTTTTAAATTCCGTGGCAGTAGGTGCACTTCCCGACATGCTCACCTTTACCCCCAACGGGCAGTATGTGCTGGTTGCCAACGAGGGCGAACCCAACGCCGACTACAGCATTGACCCGGAAGGATCGGTTTCGATCATTGATTTGACCCTCGGCGTTTCCTTAGCCTCTGTGGCAACCGTTGACTTTACGGCCTTGACGTCGGCAGATCTGGACGCATCCACCCGGGTTTATGGCCCCGGCGCCAGCATTGCCCAGGACTTCGAGCCCGAATACATTGCCGTGTCGGACAACAGCAAATTCGCTTACGTAACGCTGCAGGAGAACAACGCACTGGCGGCTATCGACATTGAGAACGCTGCGCTGCTGGGCGTTCGCGGGCTGGGTTTCAAAGACCACAGCTTGCCTGGACAAGGCCTGGATGCCAGCGACCGCGATGACATCATCAACATTGCCAACTGGCCTGTTTTCGGGATGCCCCTTCCCGACGCCATTGCTTTTGTGCGCGGAACGTCCGGTCAGGGTTACCTCCTGACGGCCAATGAGGGTGATGCCCGCGACTACGAAACCTTCGCAGAAGAGTCCCGCATCAAAGATTTAACGCTGGACCCACTGGTGTTTCCCAACCGCAGCGATTTGCGCAATGATGACAGCATTGGTCGCTTGACCGTGACCACAACCCTTGGCAATGCTGACGGAAACAACGAATACGAAGGTTTGTACGTTTTGGGTACCCGTTCGTTTAGCGTTTATGACGCATTCGGCAACTTGGTCTGGGATTCAGGCGAAGATCTTGAGCAAATCACAGCTGCTGCTTATCCCGCAGATTTCAATGCCACCAACGATGAAAACGGCAGCTTTGACAACCGCTCGGACAACAAAGGTCCGGAGCCGGAAGGGATTACGGTAGGCCAGCTCAGTGGACGCCAGTATGCCTTTATCGGTTTGGAGCGCATCGGCGGCGTCATGGTTTACGACGTCACCGATCCTACTCAGCCCGAATTCGTCCAGTACATCAACACCCGCGATTTTGCCGGTGATGCCGAGGCTGGTACCGCTGGCGATTTGGGTCCGGAGGGTCTCGCCTTTATCAACCCAAGCGAAAGCCCAACGGGTGAGGCCTTGCTGGTAGTGGCTTACGAGGTCAGTGGCTCCGTGGCCATTTTCCGATTTGGCACGTCTTGCGGCACGCCTCAGAATCTGGAAGTGGCTTTCCCAGCTGCCGGAACAGTGGCCTTCAACTGGGACGATGTGGACGGAGCTTTCGGTTACCGCCTGCGCTTGCAGCGTGCCGGTTCCCCGAGCTCGAAAGTACTGGCTTCGGCCATTAGCCAGCGCACGGTTTCCGGCTTCATTCCCGGCGAAACCTATTCCTGGTCGGTGCGGGCAGCCTGTGCTGAAGACACTTCTGCCTACGCAGCCCTGGCCAGCTTTACGCTGCCGGTCTTGCGCGAAGAACTGGTTGATGCAAACGCTGCTCTTCAGGTTCAGCCCAACCCGGTTGCAGATCGCCTTTACCTGAGCGGTTCCGTACCCGCCACGGGGACTGCCGAACTCTTCGCTACCGATGGTCGCCGGGTAGCCGGTCCGGTACAGGCCAGTGTATTGCAGCAGGGCTGGGATCTTTCCGACCTGCCGGCCGGTGCCTACCTGCTTCGCGTGCAGAGTGAAGGCTCGGTCCAGACGTTGCCTGTACTTCGCCAATAAGCGCCAAGCCACAATGCTTGCGGCTTAGCTTCAGACGATCGGGCCCGGCTTCTCCTGAAGGAGCCGGGCCCGATTTTTTTGGACTCGGGGTTGCCCGGAGCAGAATAAAGGCCTTCGCCCGAAATAAAAGTTTGGAAATTTAAGTGTTTAAGCAGAACTTTTACGGGTCTTCTTTCAGTGCATGCGTTCCACACAGGCTGCTTCAGAATTGTTTCAATTGATCCGGGCGATGACGCCGTCGGAGAAGCGGCATTTTAGGCTGAATAACCCTGTGCGGACGCCAGTTTCCTGGTCAAAAAAGAAGGGGTCAGAAAATATTGGACCAGAAAAAAAAGGAGAAGACGCCAATCAGTTTCTGCTTTTGTTTGATGTGATGGAGCATCAGGAGAGTCCTGACGAGGAAGCGGCCATGAAAAAGCTGCGGATCACGGATCGGGCACGCTTCAATCGAATTAAGAATTATTTGTATAAGACCCTTCTGGAAAGTCTTGAAGACTATTACCGGGAAGGGCAAGGCGATGCGCAATTTTTTCATCTGATCAACCGCGCTCAAATTTTGTTGAGCAAGCGACTGTTTGCACAAGCGGGCAGGCAACTGGCCAAAGCAGAAAAACTGGCCGCCGATAAGGGCAATGGCACCTATTCGTTAATTGTCCTGACGATGCAGATTGACCGGTTGATGCGTGCCGAGGATCTGGATGCCGTCGAAACCCTTTTGGAAGGCTATGAACCCAGGAAAGCGGAGTTGCTGGAACGCAGCGCGGACTACCTGGATTTGCACATGATAAAATCAAAGGCCACCTGGTTGCTGCGCCGCAGTGAGGAAGCAGTCGGGCGCCGCAGCGGATGGGTAGAGGAGCTGGGCAAGCATCCCTTGCTCAAGCATCTTAAGTACCCGGAAGATACCGAGTTTACGCTTTACCACTACAACCTCAACGGGTTGATAAACGGCCTGCTCGGTAAACCCGAAGAGGATTACCGAAACCGTCTGGCTTACCTGCACACCTACCAGGGTAATAAAGCTTATGTTCAACGCTGGCCCATCAATTACATCATCGCCTTGGGCAATGTAGCGGGTACGGCTGGCCAAATTGGCAATTTAGATGAACTGTTTGCTTGCACCCGCGAAATGAGAGCCTTTCTGGAAAGGGATGGTATAAAAAACAGCACCTCATTGGAGCCAATTGTCAAGGTAAGATCGTATGCGTTGGAATTGGATGCATATTCTTTCCTGTCGTTGGATGAAAAAAAGCTATTGATTAAAGCGTTAGAAAACGCCTTTCAACTTCATCACCACGAGACGGCCGAGGTTTGGCAAATCATTATGCGCTTTGGTATTGCCCGACACTATTTTGAAATGCGCAATTGGAGCATGGCCATTGAATGGCTGGGTCCGGTGTTGCACCAGGGCGATGATCGGCTGTATCCGGAACTGCAGGTAGCCTCTCGAATCCTATATGTTCTTTCTCATTATGAAATGAGCAATGATCGCTATTTGGATGGCTATTTGCGTCAACTCAAGCAATGGTTGCGGCAGCGAAAACACACCTGGGAGCCTGTTCAGGCGCTCCTTCAGGCCATTCGGGTCTTGTTACAAACCAAGCCCAGAGCCTATCCCGTGGATTTGTTTGATCGGTTGGCCGGGGATTTTGATCTGCCTGGTCCCGGGTTTCCCGAGCCCAATCCTAGCGATCCAAGCCAGGAAGAGCCTGTTCGCCGGCTGCGTCAGTTGCTGAATTTGAAGCCCTGGCTGCTATCAAAACTCAAGCCCGTTGCGCAAAGACGGTATTGACTTTCGTCATTTTGCTTGATTCCATTGCGCCAAAAGGGTATTTTGCATCCCTATGTTCTATCGCCGGGTATTGCTTTGGAGCCTCGGTCAAATTCTTGCAGGCTCCTCGCTGGTTAGTGCACAGCAGGCTTCTATAACAGGCCGAATTGTCGATGAAGCCGATCAACTGCCGCTCATTCAGGTTGCCGTAATCTACGGCAGCGAGAAGGGAGTGCTGACCAATGAGCAAGGTTTTTTTGAGATAGCAAACCTTGCAGAGGGCAGTTACGCGTTGCAGATTCGCTACACGGGCTACAAGACGGAGGCCATGGACATTACGGTGGTGGGCTCAGCAAGTCGCGCTGGGTACTATAGCCCTTCGCCCGGCAGCCAACCAGTTAAATGAGATAAAAGTTCAGGCCAACAGCACGTCGTTTTCCGAGGGTTACGCCGGATCCAACACTTACATCAGCCCCCGGTTGCTGCGCCAGTTGAATCCCATGGGTACCGAGGAAGTGTTGCGGCAGATTCCGGGGGTCAACATTATTGGGGACATGGGTTTGTCCAACCGCCCGAATGTGTCCATCCGTGGCTCCTGGGGCAGGCGATCCTATAAAGTCCTGTTGTTGGAGGACGGTTCCTACATTGCTCCGGCGCCCTACCTGGGACCAGGGGCCTATTACAACCCGCCCAGTGATCGCATTGAAGCCATTCGGGTCATTAAAGGAGCGGAAACCTTGCTTTATGGACCCAATAACATGTTTGGGGTGGTGGATTACATCACGCGGCGACCTCCAAGCACACCAGAAGCTATGGTTAAGTTCAGTGGCGGCCAGCGCGGCTATACCACCGCGCAGGCGGGCTACGGAGGTACCTGGAACCAGTTGGGAACCGATGTTCAGGTGGTGTACAAACGTTTTGACGGTTACCTGGACAACTCCGAAACGAGCCTGTTCAACCTGCATACTAAATTCTATTTTGAGTTAGACGATAACCAGAGCTTTTATTTTAAACTCGGATACCAGCGCGAGAGCAACAATGCCTCGCTGGCAGCCCAGACTCCCTTTACCTTTGAAACGGATCCGGTACAGAACCCATTTGATGCCGATCAGTTTACCTCGCGCCGTTACGCGCTTGACGTCATTCACAAGTATGCAGCAAGCAAAAACTGGAGCCTGACCTCCAAGGTGTACGGCGCTGATTTTGCCCGCGACTGGTGGCGGCAAAAGACGGCGCTGGTGCCTGCCCAGGATGTTTTGGCCTACGTGGGCGAGGATATTTACCGCGACCGTTATGCTTACCTCGATGGTCTGGATTTTAGCCCGGACGATTATGTGCGCGTAGGTAGAGTGATCAACGATCGCGAGGCGACCACGGACAGCAAATGGAATTATACGTTTGCTGGCCTCCAGGAACAGTTTGAGCACCGTTGGCAACGGGGGAATTAGCGGGGTGAAGGGGTGGCAGGAGCGCGGCTGCACAAAGAAATTTACCTGTATCAATTCCTGGAGAACGACTCTTCGCGCTGGGCGCGAAGCGGACGCTATACCACTGACCTCAAGTACGACCTTTGGTCTGCTTCCGCATGGGCCAAGCAGGCCCTGAAGCGCGGGCGCCTGACCCTGACGCCAATCGTTCGGTTTGAATACGTTGACATGGTGCGCCGGGACTTACTTGCAGCATCCCGGAATCCCGGGTTGAACCCGGACAATGCGCCGGAATTGGACCATGCCTATCCGGTCTTTTTGCCGGGATTTGCCGTGGATGTTAAGGTGCTCAGACAAGCCTTAGGCAAGCCGCGAACGCAAAACGTTTTGCATGTTTTTAGCAGTGTTTACCGCGGCTTTATTGCGCCAAACAGCCAGTTTGCATTTTTGGTTGAAGAGAACGGCGCTGTCACCACACCGGTTCCCGGTGCCGATCTGAATATGAAGCCTGAGCTGAGCATGAACGCCGAAGCGGGTCTGCGGGGGACATTAGCAGATGGCAGAATTTCCGGGCAGGTAGCCGGGTTCGTCAGCAGAATCCGCAACTTCTATGCGGCGGGTCAGGGCGAAGTGTTTCAGTCGCTGGGCGAGGTTTGGATCCGGGGCGCTGAAGCGGGAGTTGATCTGGAGTTGTTGGGCAATGTTGACCAAAGCGGCCATTCGCTGAAACTGGCCTTGAGCGGCACACTCCTTCAGTCGCAAATTACCGGAGGCGAATTGCGCGATCGCGATCTGGCCGTCAATGCCATTCACTCCGAAGCGTCGGCTCAGGAAATGGTGGACAAAATCAACAACCAAATCGGTGTTATTGCCTACACCACGGATGCCTCCGGTCAGGAGGTGGCCATGAATGCTCCAATAACCACTGCAGACCTGGATGTGTTGACCAGTCTGGGTTTTCGGTTTGGCCAAGGCGGTATCCAGGATTACCGGGCCCCCTACACGCCGCCCATCAGCGTACATTCCCGCTTGAGTTATACGTATAAGGGCTTAAATATTGGCCTGGAATACCACTACCTCGCAGCGCAATATGCCGAGTACGCCAATTTAGAGAGCGAAACGGCGGACGGCTCTTTTGGCAAACTTCCTGCCTACAGTACCTGGGATGCTCAGATCAACTACCGGCTAAACAGAAAAAAAATTGACTGGGAATTTTTCGCTGCCGGACGCAACCTGTCCAATGAAATCTACCGTTCTTCCAGGCTGAACCGCATTGCTTCGGGCATTTTTCCCGGGGCCTTTCGCCAGGTACAAGCCGGGATAGGCCTTACTTTTTAAGATTCAAGCTTTGCGCTTGACTTGAGTCCCCGCTCTTTTTTTAAGGCGGAGTGGGCAATATATGGCTTGTTTATCCCATCTTTCCCACATATCGATGTTTAAACACGCATTAAGTTGCTGAGCCAATAAGCCCCCATTCCCCATGAAACATTCTCCTTACTACGCCGCGTTCACCCTATGCATGCTAGCATCATTGGGATTCTTTATGATGAGCAGCTCCAACGGCAGGGCCGGTGCAGCTAATTCTGGCAATACCGGAGCGCCTGGGGAGACCAGCGGCCAAAAATGCGGTTCCTGCCATACCGGTGGAGCATTCGGACCCATCAGCGAGTCGCTGACGATTACGAACCCAGGGGGTACAGAGCCCATTTCGGCCTATGTGCCTGGCCAGACTTATGAGATAACGCTGCGGGTCAACGCCACGGGGAACCCCAATGGGTACGGCTTTCAAATGACCGCCCTGGACGCCTCGAACGCGGAAGCAGGTACCTGGTCCTCGCCGGCAACCAATGTTCAAATAGAAACCGCATCGTTGGTTGGGGGAAGAACATACGTGGAACACAAAGGTGTCGGTTCCAGCAACCTCTTCCGCGTCAATTGGACCGCACCCGCAGCAGGAACCGGCTTGGTTTCGTTTTACCATGCGGCCAATGCTGTCAATGGCAATTCCGCCATTGGTGGAGACAACGGTTCGTTGGGAACAGTGACCACCCTGAGCGCTGCTCCGGGAACGGGCCTGGCGGATGCCTCGGCCTGGAGCGATTTGGCCGTTTTTCCTTCAGTGGTGCTGGATGGAACCTTGTACCTGCGCGGCTCCCAGCTCCTTGAGCGCAGGCCATCGCTGGAGCTTTACGATGGCGCAGGCCGTCTGCTGTTGACCCGTCAGGCATTTGATGGCACGGAAGCCATTGGCGTGCAGGAAATGCCCGCGGGAATGGGTTACGTGGTGCTTCGCGACGGTGCGCAGACGGTGACAAGGCGCTTTGTTAAACACTAAGCTCCGCAAACGCTACCTTGATTAAACAAGGTTCGTCAAACGTTCGTCAAGCCTGGAGACTCTTGCGCGCCTGCGCTCCTACCCATTCTCCAATGCGCCTGACCGCTTGCCGGGCTTCCGGCATCATGGATGCTGCGTGCCAGACATGCATCATATCGGGCCAGGATTCCAGGTCTAATTTCACTCCGGAGGCTAACGCTTTGCGCGAAAAACGCTCCGCGTCCGGATAGAGGATATCGGCCTGGCCAATTTGCAGCAGGATCGGAGGGAGGCCGTGAGGATCTCCTTCTGCCGGGGAGATAAGTGGGTCATCCAGGTCGTGGCCAGCGGCGTACTGTTCGCCGTAGTGGCGAAGTTCATCGCTCCGCAACATGGGATCGATGCGCTGAATAAGCGCGATATCGGGATGCTCCATGCGCACATCCATCCAGGGTGAAAGCAACACGGCCCCCTGGGGCAGGGGCAGGTTCTGATCGCGCAGTTGGTACAGCAGTGCGGTGGTGAGGCCGCCGCCTGCTGAATCGCCGGCAATAAAATGGCTGGCATCGGGATGTTCCCGCATCCAGGCAAGAAAAACTGCCTTGGCATCGCGCAGTGCCGCGGGGAAAGGATGGCGCGGAGCCAGCCGATAATCGGCCACAAAAGTTTCTGCTTTGCAGGCCTTCGCAATGCGGCTCACCATGGCGCGGTGCGTGGTGGAACTTCCCCCGGTATAACCCCCACCGTGAAAGAACAGCAGCTTGCGGTTCGCCATTTGGTTTAGCGGGCGATGCCGCTCTCCGGGAATGCCGCCCACCTTGTCACGGGTAATCTGAACCCCTGAAGCACTGGGAAAAAAACGCAACAGCGAAAGGTTGATGGTTGATCGTCCAAAGGCCACACTGCGGTACGGCCAAAGACTGGCGCGAAGGGTTTGTTTGGCAACCCGACTGGCCAGCGATTCCTTTTCGCGTTTTTTTATGACAACATTTTTTTTAGCCATTGCATAACATATTTTATGTTATGAATATTAAATAATATGGTAAGCAAGCTATCAATATAAGGCCATAGAAAACGCGCGCCGGTGTTCTGCCGTTAGCGGATGGGTTGCACCAAGAAACTGAAAAATGGCCACCACCACTTTACGGGCAAGTTCATCCCGGTATTTCTTGTCCAGGGAAACCGACAGAATCAGCCAGTCCAGTGAAGCGGCAAAGTCTTTGTTTCTGAGGGCTTCTACGCCAGCAGCATACGGTTCGCGCGCGGGCGAAGCAGGCCCTTGCAGCGGATCATCCAGCAGGGTTTGCGCCAGCGTGCGCAGCGCGTTTTCGCCGTCGCTCAGTCCGGCGTGTTCCAGCAGATCCAACGTATCCTGGGGCTGGGTGAAGACTTGCGCTTGTGCCAGCCATACCGCAGCATCCGTCAAGCCCGCTGCTTGTGCCTGCTGCAAAAAAGGCAGTGCTTGCCCCTCCTCGCCTTGTTCCACCAGCGCAATGCCTTGCCAAAGCGCCTCTTTAGCCGGGCTGGGCAATTGCTCCCCGAGCCATTGCCGAAGCTCCTGCTCCGGCAAGGCACCCGGCAATTCAGCCACCACAGCACCGCGGTAAAACAACTTCAGGTTGGGGATGCCCCGGATGCCAAAACGCTGCGACAGATCAGGGTGCTGATCGGTATCTACTTTCACTAAAGTCCAGGCAACATCGGGTTCCTGAGCCAACTTTTCAACGATAGGTCCCAACACGCGACAAGGACCGCACCAGTGGGCCCAAAAATCAACCAGGACGGGTTGCTGCTCACTGGCCAGCACCACGTCTTGTTCAAAATCGTTTACTTCAAAAGAACGCATACCTACCCTTTTTAACGGCCTACCAGTACCGGAAGTTCCAGCATGGCCCGGGTTTGCGCGATGGTGGCGGGTTCGCGGCCCAGCGTTCGCGCCAGGGACGCAGCCCTTTCCACCAGCTCTCCGTTGCTCTTAGCCATTTCGCCTTCGGGCAGGTAAAAGTTGTCTTCGAGCCCGACGCGGAAATTGCCTTCCAGCGTTAACGCTACGGCAGCCAACGCCCACTGTTTGCGACCAATCACAATCACTTGCCAATGGCTGCCTGCGGGAACCTGGCGGCTCTGGTGAATCAGGTTGTCTGTCGTAGCCGGTATACCGCCCAACACGCCCATCACAAAACTGAACACATAGGGTTTTGGAATGAGCCCTTGATCAATGAAGGGCATGGCGTTGTTGATGTGGCCCGTATCAAAAACTTCCATCTCCGGAATGGACCCCGCTTCGCGCATCTTGTTCAGAAAAAACGAGATGTCTTTAAAAGGGTTGGCAAACACAAAGTCGTGGTAGAACTGTTTGTTTTTGCTGGAGTAAATGGCGTAGTTCATGGAGCCCATGTTCAAGGCCGCCATTTCGGGGCTGAGCGCAGTAACATGGTGAATCCTTTGTTCGTTGGAAATGCCGATTGCGCCGGTGCTGTAATTGATGATGGCATCGGGTACGCGCTTGCGCACTTCTTCGTGAATGCGAGCATAAGTTTCCACATCGTAGGCCGGAGTGCCGTCTGGATTGCGGGCATGGATGTGCAAGATGCTGGCACCCGCGTCCACTGCGCGACGCCCTTCGTCCGCAATTTCTTCAGGCGTATAAGGAATGTACGGGCACTGGCTGCGGTTAGCCAGAACTCCGGTCAATGCGGCTGTGATCACCACCGGTTTTTGAGGCATGGGTAAGATGTGGGGGTATGCGGTTAAGGATTATTTCCGCCTCAAATTACAGCGATAAAGGCAATGCATGCGGATGAGGCAGGTCATGGCTTTGGAAGACCTGGAGCAGGTCAGTCAGCTGGGCTTGTTCGGGCAGGCTTGCCGGTTCTGCGCCCATCAGGGCTGCTGCGCTGCGGTAGTGTTCAGCGGGCGAAGGGCCTTGCTCCATGAGCGACGATTGTGCGGCCTTCCGGCCAATAGCCGCAGCACCGGCCGATTTGCTCAATTTTTGACCGTCAGCGCCTTTTAGAAGGGGGTGATGCACAAACACAGCGCTTTGGAATACAGTCAGACCGGCCAGTTTTGCGAGCAAAAGTTGGGCTCCGGTTGAGCCAATCAGGTCCAGGCCGCGAACCGCCAGGTTGATGCCAAACGCGGTGTCATCGCTCAACGAGGCAATGTGGTAGGCCGGTAAGCCGTCCTTCCGCCGGATGATAAAATCACCTTGTTCGCGGGCTATATCAATGATCTGAGGGCCCTGCCAGGCGTCCGTCCAGGTTACCGGGTCCAGACCTTCGGTGTTGAGGCGCCAGGAGGTCCCCGGTTGCTCCAGCGGCACATTTTTGTGGCGGCAGTTTCCGGGGTACCGCGACGCGTTGCCGGCTTGCAGCAATTGGTTTCTGGAGCAGCTGCACGCATAAACTCTGCCGGTGGCCACCAGTTGGTCCAAAAGCAGTGTGTAGTTCACGAGGCGCTGGTGCTGGCTCCATTGGACCATTTCACTCGGAGTTGCCGGGCCTTCATCGGGTTTAAGCCCGAGCCAGTCCAGGACCTGCCAAATGTTGTCCAGGTATTCCGGCCTGACCCTGGCGCTATCCAGATCGTCAATCCGGAGCAGAACCTTTGCGCCAAATTTGTAAGCTAAACCAAAGATTATCAACGCATTAGCTGCGTTTCCCGCATGCAGGAACCCACTGGGTGTCGGAGCGAAGCGGGTTCGAAGGGCAGCCGTATATTTTCCCCGGGTATGTTGCACCATTCTAAGATAGGCTGCGTAAACAAGGTAAAAGCAGGCTTAGGAAAGTTTGACCGATTGAACCTCGATGCCATGTTTCTGCAGGGATGATCGTTGCTCAGGTCTATGTACTCAGCACTGTTGATATTCTTGTGATAAACAGAGTTTCTACTTTGTCCAAGCATGACAAATAACACGGAAGTTTGCGCCCGCAATCACCCTATGAAGCGATATTCAGCTGTTTTTTCACTGCTCACCTTGGTTGTATTAAGTCTTGTCGTTCATTCTTGCAGCAAGGATACGGAGTTATCCGGCTTGCTGGTGGAGGCTGACCAGATCCAGATTGACAGTCCAACCGATACAGGCACCTTTACCTGTGAACCTTGGCAACTTTTTTACCGCGAAGAGGGGGAATACTCATTTAGGATGAGTTGCGCTCCTTACTTCAATTATGACCGGGTTTTTGCCAAGGCTCCAATTGTACGACAGTCTGACCGGGTCCCTGAAGGAACGTTTTCCGGCGATTTTTATGCGCTGTACATCACCCGCCCAACGTCGTTGAGTTTTGCGGAGGCAGAAGCGAATCAGTCTTTGGCCGCCCAGGCGCTTTTAACGCCGTTTCAGGCAGAAAAGCGCGACGGAATCTGGTACTGTCGCCTTGAACTTGACGGTGATATCGTGGAATTGCCCGCCGTGGAGTTTCGGATCAGCAACCGCAACGACGACAATTCTGTTATTTATCGGGCCATGGTGGTCTGGTCTGATCCATCCACGCTTTACCAGGCCGTGGTGTTTTGGTCGGTTTTGGAGGATTGAGTCCGCCAATCTCCCTTTTCTTGCCTAATTTTAGCTTCCTGATGATGCCCTAAATGGCTTGATTCGGGGTGTAGCGCAGCTCGGTAGCGCGCCTCGTTCGGGACGAGGAGGCCGCTGGTTCGAATCCAGTCACCCCGACTAATCCAATCAAAGAACCGCCATCAGGCGGTCTTTTTGTTTTACCATTACCCAAATCCACTGATTTTATGTCTCTACAAGCAAAGTATCAATCCGTGCTCAAACTCGGCGAGCAGTTCAATGTTCAGGACGGTTACGTCAAGGAAGAGGGCGGCAAGCTGCAAATTGGCGGCACCGCGCAAACCCAGTACCAGAAGAACCAAATGTGGGAAGAAATCAAGCGCATCGGTGGCGAGAATCCCGCTGATGTGGGTGCCGACATCAAAGTTGCGGTTACCGACTATTACCACAAGCATACCGTAAAAAGTGGCGAGAGCCTCAGCAAGATTGCCAAGCATTACTACGACAATGCTTCCGACTACACGGTGATCTTTGAAGCAAACCGCAACATCCTCAGCAATCCGGACCTCATTCATCCGGGCCAGGAACTGGTCATCCCTTTTCCCAAGTAAAGGGGAGCGCTGTTAACTTTAGCTATTCACTAAATGCTTGATTTTTAGAATAAATAATAAGTTGTTTTATAATATCAATAGCTGATAAACGCCTGAATCCTTAGAAATTCATGCATGGACTTTAGCTATTGGTATAACTGAAAAGCCATCCGTTTTGGGTGGCTTTTTTTTGGTCCATGGTAATGGAGCAAAATCAGTAAGTAGCCTTATATTAGTTCGCTGTGAAATTATTAAAATCCTACAGTCCTCTTTATTCCCCGCTTTTAGCGCTGTTTCTGCTCAGCACCTCGCTTTACAGTCAAACTTACAGCATCCCTTTTGCAGAGAAGCAACCTGCCTGGGTCTTCCCTCTGTGGTTTACCAATGGTGATGGGCAAAAGGATACCGTTTATATGGCATATGATTTCACAGCTAGTTCGGCTATAGTAGATTCTGTATTTGGAGAGTATACCATTGAACCAAGTGAGACAGAATTTTATATCAGAACTGGTCCAAACTGGAGTGTGTACGCCACAAATAAACTCACATACGCAATTGTTATTTATGGATATAATGTAGTATATCCCTTTACAGTTTCCTACGATGCCAGTCTATTATACAGTGACAGCCTTCCAGGAACTCCTTCAGATGTAGTCCCTAAAGTGTGGGCACGTTTGGATGGTACAGGCCTTATCGAAGGATGCCCAAATATAGATTTTGATGGATTCACGGTTGTTTTGGTAGATACGGTGATTGAAGGTTACCCTAGCTCTGCCATCGACGATCCTCATTGTTTACGGGACTCACTTGTAATCGTTGAAGGATTAATTTCCATTTCAGTAGGTCTTATGGAATGGAACCCACCCACCCCCATTCCGTCAATTAGCAATCAGTACGATAACCCTATAAAGGTTTGGCTGGACGAAAACAGCTTAATGGTCCAGTACCAGAGTGCGTTTGCCAGCGAGTTGCAACTGTTTAACATCAGTGGAATTTTGTTGCACGAGGTAGCCTTGCCTTCCGGAACCTTTGCCCTTTCGGAGCAACTAAACAGCCGGCTTCAGGAGACCCATGGTCTTGTATTGGTCCATGTTACAAACGCGAAAGGGGTGTATGTTCAAAAGTTGATCAAGCAATTAATATAATAATATATATAAAATAATTCTTATCAAAGTTCAACTACCCAAGAGCGGCAATTTTTAGTCAAAGCAGCATCGGATTTTGGGCGTCTCTACCTGGATGCCAGCTTACACGCTTTCACCCCGAACCAACTCCAACACCGTCACTTCGGGCCATATGCCCACACGACCCGGAAAACCGATAAAGCCAAATCCGCGGTTCACGTACAGAAAACGCCGGCCTTCCTGGTACAAGCCGGCCCAGCGCGGGTAAACAAAACTGGACGGGCTCCAGCGCACCCCCGGTATTTCCACGCCCATTTGCGCCCCGTGGGTATGACCGCTCAGGGTCAGGTGCACCTGCTTAGCGCCAGGCAGCACGTGCGCATCCCAATGCGTAGGGTCATGGCTCATGAGCACCACAAAATCGTTCGGTGTCGTGCCTGCCAGAGCGGCATCAAGGTCGCCATGTTGGGGGAAGGGGGGCTTTCCCCAGTTCTCCACGCCGGCCAAAACCAGCGAGTCCTCGCCCCTGGTCAGGCGGACATGCCGGTTTTTCAACAGATCAAAGCCCATGTCGGCATGATGCTGGTGCAGGGCAGCAAAATTGTCGGCCTTCGCCTGCTCGCTTTCCCAACCCGGATAATCGCCGTAATCGTGGTTGCCCAAAATGGAAAACTTTCCCATCGGGGGCTTCAGCGCTTCAAACATGGCCTTGTAAGGCACTACTTCTTCGGCAAAATCATTGACCATATCGCCGGTGAAAAGCAACAGGTCGGCTTGCTGTTCGGCCACCAACTCCAAGCCGGAACGCACAGCATCAGCGTCGTCAAAACTGCCGCTGTGCACATCAGAGAGTTGCACAATGCGCAGACCGTCAAAAGCCGGAGGCAAGTCGGGGAAAGCCAGTTTGATGCGGTGCACGTGAAAGGCATACTTGCCTTTGGTGATGCCGTACAAAAAGGTGCTGAAGGGCAATGCGGCAATGATCAGGCCCATTCGGGTCAGAAAATTGCGCCGCGAGGCCAGACTAATTGGGCCTGCCGGAGTAGATCGCAGCCCTTTTGCCGCATGGCGGTAGGCCCAGTGTGAGCCGCGAAACAGGTCTTCGACCAACAACACACAAGCCAGGACAAACTTGGTGATCAGGAAGGTAAAACTTAGCCCAAGTAGTACGTTGCCATACAGGTTTGCCTGCACGGGGCGGCCCGTGATGATAAAATACACGATCGTAGCCACTGTGATGAGGAACCCTGACCATGCCAGCGTCCGCAGCACCTTCCAGGTGCGGCCGCGCCGGTCAGGGCTGCCATAAACGGCCCGAAGGCTAAAGAAAACGTAGCCCTCAAGGCCCAGCCAGAAAAGGAGGCTGAGGATGGGTACAATCATAGAGCAGGCAATGTGCCCACAAAGATACGTCCCGGATCAGCGAAGACCCAGGGCGCAAAAAACGTTGTCCCAACGCGGGATAGGAGGGCTTGAGAAGGATCCTTAACGGTTCTTCTTGTCGTCCTTGAGGGTGATGTAAGTAACCTTCAAAGCATTGGCTTTGCGCAACTCAATCTTGACGTCGCTCAGGATACCCAGGTCAGCATCTTTATCGCACTTGATGGCAATGATGATGGCATTCTGAAGCTCAGGGCGCATTTTGGCTTTCTCGGTAGCGACAAAGTCAATGACCTCATCCGGCGTGGCCAGGCGGTCATTCAATTGCAAACGGGGAGCGGAGCCAAACTCCTTCTGATAACTTTCTGCTGGAGCGCCAATGTAGATGTAAGAAAGCAAGTCTTTCTTTTCCAGTTTCTCCATTTCGGTGGCCTTAGGAAGGTTGGACTTAACCTTGATTTCGGTCTCACGCATACGCGTGGCTACCATGAAGAAAAAGAGCAGAATAAAGACGATGTCCGGGAGGGACGCCGTAGAAATGGCAGGCGTTCCCTTCTTTTTGCGTTTAAAGTGCCCTAACATAGTCTTAGTTATTTACCGAGTTTGGTGGGTTCGGCTTCAGATAAGCGAATTGGCATCTCAAATTTGATTTCCTCAATGAGAATGGAATCCCGGGTAGCGCGATCCAAATCGCTGAACTTGGAAACACGACCGTTTGTCTTCTTGCGCGTCAGATCATTCCGGAGGTCATTGTAAGCTCCACGAAGTTCGTTGTACACCTGAATGTAGGTTTCGTAAGAGGTGCCTACGTCGCCCTTAAAGGAAACCACTGCTTCCTGAGGATTGGTTGACAATTCAGGATTGCGTCCATTGTTGCTCAGGAACTCAACGGTTCGTTTGCGCAAGTTATCGATGTCATCAAGTTCTTCCTCCACCAATAACTGGTTGCGGGAATTGATGAGCACCGTTAACGTGTTCTTGTCGTTCAGTTCAACCGGCGGAGGGGGAACATCGGACCACGGCGGCAGGGCAACGTTAATGCCCTCATCGATGTCAATCTCCGTGGTTACCAGAAAGAAGACCAGCAGCAGGAAGGCGATGTCCGCCATCGAGCTTGCATTGATCTCAGGAGTTGTTCTGGCCATGAGAAGTTATTTAAGGAGGTCCTTAATGGCTGAACCAATCATCGCAACAACGGTGATGACCAGCAAAACCGTAAACGTGATAAGGCCAGCCTGAACCGCTTTAACGGTGCCGTCAGAAGCGGGCATGTCCGAGTAATTGGTGGAATTAGACATAGCATATGCCACAAGAAAAATGGCCACCATAGCCAGGATACCCGCTATAGACTTTACCGCACTTTTTGGATTGCTGGCCATGCCCCATAACATACCGACCACCATCATGATGAGCGCAACCGGGATCAGGTAAATGCCAGCTGGCAGCACAACATTTGTGAAGAAGCTTTCCATAGGGAATAAGTTTTCGGGATTTTAGCTCCGCTTGGCTACATCGTATTTGACCAGCATGTCAATGAAGGTCTGGGCAGAGTCCTCCATGGTGGTGACCATGCCGTCAATTTTGGAAACGATGTAGTTGTAGAAAATCTGGAGGATAATGGCCACAATCAGACCGAACACCGTGGTGAGCAGTGCCACCTTGATACCGTCGGCCACAATTGAAGCAGAAATAGCCCCGGCCGTGGCGATGTCGTCAAAGGCCTGAACCATCCCGATAACCGTTCCAAGGAACCCGAGCATCGGAGCCAGGGCAATGAACAGCGAAATCCACACCAGGCCGCGCTCCAGCAAGCCCATTTGGACAGAGCCGTAGGCACTCAGCGATTTTTCGACCACATCAATGCCTTCGCGAACGCGGGTCAGCCCCTGCCAGATGATGCCGGCTACAGGACCGCGGGTGGCTTTGCAAATTTCTTTTGCCTTCTCCACGTCCTTTGCTTTGAGTGCTTCGTCCACCCCTTCGAGCAATTTGCGGGTATTGGTATCAGCAAGGCTCAGGGAAATAATGCGCTCAATGCAGAAAGCAAGACCCAAAATGAGGCAAACGAGAACGATCCCCATGAACTGCCAGCCACCTTCAATAAAGTAACGCTTCAGCAAAGGCATACCAAAAGATGCATCGGGAGCCGCCTCGTCAGCGGTGGAGGCAGCAGCTTCGGTGGTGGTCTCGTTGTTGTCCTGAGCCACTACCGGGGCCGAGCTGAACACAAGGAGGCCAAAGAGCACGCTCAGTGCAAACAGCTTCTTGATCATGGGATTAAATTTTATGGGGTTTGGCGTTTTCAATGCAGGGTTAGCAAAAGATTTGCAAAAGACTGGATTGCGCTACAAGTAACGCAATTTTTTAAGGAACAATCCTAGTGCGGAGAGAGAGGGATTCGAACCCTCGGTACCCTTTTGGGGCACACCCGCTTTCCAGGCGAGCACCTTCGTCCACTCGGTCATCTCTCCAATCGGTTCAGGCGGACTTATAAGCCTGAAATACTTGCAGAATACGGCAGAGCAAAGCGCAACACCGGTCATCCGAAGGTGCCCAAAGTTCTGCATAGCAAACGAATAAACCAAAGAATCCGGTATGTGCCTCTTGTCAGGGCAGCGTCACAAGATGTTTTTTCGGGCGAAGGGCACCCTTTCGATCCGCAACGGTGTTGCCAGGGGCGCAAGACCCTTCGCCATAAAGGGCTGCCTTATGCGAACCCAAACAGGCGATTCGCATTCTCCGTGGTGCGCTGCGCCAGGGCCTCCGGGGTGCTGCCGTACCATTGCGCCAGAACAGCCACAACATCCCTGAGGTACGCCGGCTCGTTGCGTTTGCCGCGGTGCGGTACGGGTGCCAGAAAAGGCGCATCGGTTTCCAGCACCAGGAAACTGGGGTCAACTCCGGGCAAAACCTGGTCCAGGCCCCCGTTTTTGTAGGTGGCAACACCGCCAATTCCCAGAAAAAATCCCATTTCAGTAATCCTGCGGGCTTGTTCCACCGTGCCGTTAAAACAATGGTACACCCCGCGTAGCCGGGCGTCTCCAAGCCCTTCTACCAGGCCAATGGTATCCTCCAGCGAGTCGCGGGAATGAATAGCTACCGGCAAATCCAGGCGGGCCGCCCAGTCCAATTGTTGCAGATAGGCCAGCTTTTGCTGCTCCACGAAGGTTTTATCCCAGTAATAATCCAGCCCGATTTCGCCCACGGCCGCAAAACGAACCGGCTGTGGCGGCTGAAACAACCAGGTTTCTGCCAACGCCAATTCTTTCTCAAAATCCTGGCCAATGGAGCATGGGTGAACCCCCATCATGGCAAAACAGCGCTGCGGGTGCCGCCCGGCAAGGGCCAGCATGCCGTCAATGGAGCCAGAATCTATGTTGGGCAGGTAAAAACGCTCCACACCAACGGCCGCAGCGCGATCCAGGACAGCCTCGCGGTCCTCGTCAAAACGGGCGTGGTAAAGGTGTGCGTGGGTATCAACCAGGGTCATCAGGAACGCACGGGCACGTCGGCGGGCACGGTGGCAAACGAATAGCCAAGCGCCTTAAAATGTTCCAGCAACCGGGGAAGGGCGTAGCGAAGCTTGGCTTCTGCTTTGGGACTATCGTGCATGACGATGATGGAGCCGTCTTTGGCGTTTTCCACCATATTCTGCAAACAGCGCTCTTCGTTGATGTCGTCGTCAAAATCCCCGCTGATCACGTCCCACATCACAATGTGGTAGTCATTGCGCAACGCTTCAATCTGCGTAATCTTAATGCGTCCATAAGGCGGGCGAAACAGCTTGCCGGGCAGGATTTGCGCGGCTTTCGCCACGTTGGCCAGGTAGCTTTCGTCGTCCGTTTTCCAACCGTTGGGGTGGTTGTAGGTGTGGTTGCCAATAACATGCCCTTGCGCGCGCATCCGCTCAATCAGTTCAGGATGGGCTTCCGCTTTGCTGCCCAGGCAGAAGAAGGTGGCTTTAGCCTGGTGAAGGGCCAGCGTGTCCAGCACAAATTCCGTGATACCGGGCGTGGGACCGTCGTCAAACGTGAGGTAAATCTCCTTCTCCCCGCCCGGGAAATCCCAGGTCATGGCGGAGAAGATTTTTTTGAGGTAGAATGGTGTTTTGACGAAATACATCGATTGGGGCGCGGCAGGTGAGGAAAGCGACATGGCAGACGGGGGTTCAGTGGGAAGGGCTCTTGCCTGCTGGCAGCGGCCGTTCAGCCCCGCTCCAGGGGCCTTCGCCTCAAAGTTACCTAATCAACGCTAACTTTGCCGCCCCGGCGCGCGCTTCTTGTGCCTGGTTTTGCAACCCAATCAATGGCTTGACAACCAAGCTGTTGCGTGAAATTTCCCCCTTCCCCCATGGCGGTACGCGTTCGTTTTGCCCCCAGCCCGACGGGTCCCCTGCACATCGGCGGGATCCGCACGGCTTTGTACAATTACCTGTTTGCCCGGCACCACGGCGGCCAGTTTTTGCTGCGCATTGAAGACACGGACCAGAAGCGCTATGTCGCGAATGCCGAAGAATACCTGCTGGAAGCACTGACCTGGTGCGGCCTTACGCCGGATGAAGGCCCGGTCCAGGGCGGTCCTGACGGCCCTTACCGACAATCCGAGCGAAGCGCGATTTACGCGGTTTATGCGCAGCAATTGCTGGACAGCGGCCATGCCTATCGCGCCTTCGACACCGAAGAAGAGTTGGATCAATGGCGGGTGCGCGAAGAGGCCGCCACAGGCCAGCCGCCCAAGTACGACCTGCACTCGCGCATGACCCTGCGCAACAGCTTGTCGCTGCCGCCGGAAGAAACAGCCCGCCTGTTGGCTTCTGGCGCAGATCACGTGCTGCGGTTGCGCGTGCCGGAAAATGAGACCATTTCTTTTGTGGACCTGATCCGCGGCCAGGTCAGTTTTCGCTCCGAAGAAGTGGACGATAAGGTATTGCTCAAAGCAGATGGTCTGCCCACCTACCACCTGGCCAACGTGGTGGACGATCACCTCATGCACATCACCCACGTCATTCGCGGCGAGGAATGGCTGAGCTCGGGACCGCTCCACATTTTGTTGTACCGCTATTTGGGTTGGGAAAACGAACGCCCGGCTTTTGCCCATTTGCCGCTCATTCTCAACCCGAATGGGCAGGGCAAGCTCAGCAAACGCACCGCCGACAAGTTGGGCATCCCTGTTTTTCCCCTCAACTGGCTGGATGACGCCTCCGGCCAGACCTGGATGGGCTTTCGCGAGAACGGGTTTGAACCTCAGGCGCTGTTGAATTTCCTGGCCTTGTTGGGCTGGAATCCAGGCACGGAACAGGAGCTGTTTTCTATGGACGAAATGGTTCAGGCCTTTGATCTGGACCGGGTACACAAAGCGGGCGCGCGCTTCGATTTTGACAAGGCCCGCTGGTTTAACCAGGAGTACCTCAAGCGCATGGACAATGGCGTTTTGGCAAGCCGGCTGGGGCAACTGTTGGTCGAAAGGGGCGTGCTGCACGACGCGAACGCCCTGCCAGCCATCGCAGGGATGCTCAAGGAACGGGTGCATTTGCTTCAGGAAATGCCCGAAGCCGGCCACTACTTTTTTGAAGAGCCGCGCAGCCTGGACGAGGCCGCATTGCGCAAAAAGTACAAGGTCGAAGGGCGTCCGGTTTTTGATCAATTGCTCGGCGAACTCCAGGATTGTTCACCCTTTGAGGCGGAGGCTTTAGAGGCTAAAGTCAAAGCGTACGCTGCACAGACCGGGCAGGGACTTGGCGTGCTCATGCCCATCCTTCGACTGGCTCTAGCGGGAACTTTGCAAGGCCCACCGGTGTTTGATATGATGGCGGTGTTGGGCAAAGAAAAAGTTGTTCAGCGCCTGCAACAGAACTTGGACCGATTTGATGCTTTGCTGGCGGGTTGAAGCTGTTTTAAGCAGCCATTGGGGTGAGGTTTAACAAGGTAAATAATTATTATATATGAATAATTTATCAAATTCTGGTCAAGATCAGTCCAAACCCAGCCCGGACAAGCGCGCAACCAAAAGGCCTGCCAAGGACAAAAGGGACAATCAAGGCAAAAAAGCCAAGGTAAGCAAGGACCTGGAAGGGTTCCAAATTGGCATCAACGCCTTTGGTGAGATCAGCAGCAATTTTCCCGTAGAGCGAATCAACACGTTCTTGAACACGCATGTGTCTGACCGGCGACTGAACGAAGCGGCCGAAGATTCAGAGCTTCCCAGCGCCCCGGATTCGGCTTTAGCCCCCGAATGACGGCCTGAATAGTATGGTTCTATCACACATAAGCTATACGTAGCTGTGTTAAAAAATGCGAGCAGCGCCGGATCCGGGTTTTTTAGCGATGCCCTCCCGTAAATTTGCGGCAATCCCTCTCTCGCTATGCGATTTCTTGTACTGGCCCTGTTGGGCCTTACCCTGTTTTCCAGTTGCACGCTGGGCCGCCGTCTTTTTCTCAATGCGCCAGGCTACAGCGACCAGTTTCGGTTTGATCATGTAGCGGTGCAGCCCGCCCCGGAGCCCTTCCACTTTAAACGGCCAACCGAACCCCTGCAACTCGGGCAAAAACTGAAAGTGGTTCCTACCGTTTTGGGCATTGGAACGGAGTCCATGCAAGCGTATCTGCGCAGTTCGGCCACCCAGGCGTTTTTGATCATAAGAAATGATACGATTCTATACGAGGGGTATTTCAATGGCCATACACCGGAAAAGTCGGTGACCAGTTTTTCAGTAGCCAAAACCTTTGTGGGCAGTCTGGTCGCGCTGGCAATTTCAGAAGGGAGCATTGGATCAATGGAGGACAAGGTGCAGCGCTACCTGCCTGACTTTCCCCTTGCGGACATCAGCATCCGTCATTTGCTTAACCATACCTCCGGCATTCATTACCCCCTGGATGGTTGGCAGTACTATTCACCTCATCTGGACCGGATCTACGATAAGGGGCTGGAACGTCGCGCAGCGCCTGGACAGACCTTTCGCTATGAAAATGGAAACACACAGGTGTTGTCCATGGTCTTGGAAGCGGCCACGGGTCAGCCGGTCGAAAGCCTGCTTTCCGAAAAGATTTGGTCAAAAATTGGCACCGAGCATGCTGTTCAGTGGAGCACCGATGACAACGGCACCATAAAGGCCTTTTGCTGCATGAACAGCTCAGCCCTTGATTTTGCCAAGTTCGGACGGCTCATGGCGCGCCAGGGTGATTGGGATGGGCAGCAGCTGATTCCCCGTGAATTTTTCAGCGAAGGCTCGCGAGGAGATACGGCAGAGGGCCAGTTTATCCGCTACAAAAACCACATGTGGTTGGAAGGCGAAGATGCGGGCATCTACATGGCCGCCGGGCTTTACGGCCAGTACCTCTATGTGTACCCACCCAAGAACATCATTATCGTTCGCTTTGCGCGCGAAAACATCCACCTGCACGCTGCATGGTCGGAATTTTTTCAGACCATCATCGCGCAGCTTTAACGCTCGCGAAAGCGTTCAAGCAGGCGCTCCGCTGCTTGCAGGGGGTGCACGTTGCCTGCGCGAACGGCGGTCTCTTCTTCGGCTAACGCCCTACGGATGGCTGGATTAGCGTAAAAACCCGCACTCAGTCCATCGCGGATGGCCTCGTGCAACCAGGAGCCTGCTTGTTCCTGTCGCCGCCGGGCAAAATGGCCACCAGTATGCATGGCATCGCGGAAGGCCAATAACTTTTCGAGCACAACAGACATACCATTTTGTATGGTTGATGAACAGCGCAATACAGGCGGTACCCAGCCGCTTTCTGTCGGGGGAAAAAGATGAAGTGCGCGCTCGTAGTCGCGTTGCGTTTCCACAGCGCGCTTTTCAAAATCACCGTCGCTTTTGTTCACCACCAACAGATCGGCCATTTCTACAATGCCGCGCTTGATGCCTTGCAATTCATCGCCCGCACCGGGCAAGAGCAGCAGCAGGAAGCAGTCCACCATGCCGTGCACGGCTGTTTCACTTTGGCCGACGCCCACAGTTTCCACCATGACAACATCGTAGCCTGCCGCTTCAAACAACAGGATATGTTCTCGTGTGCGATCGGCTACGCCGCCCAGAGTGCCCCTTGCCGGGCTGGGGCGAATGAAAGCCGATTCGTGAGCAGCCAGCTTTTCCATGCGCGTTTTGTCGCCCAGAATGCTGCCGCCGCTTTTTTCGCTTGACGGGTCAACAGCCATTACCCCCACGCGGTGGCCGGCGTTAATCAGCATCATGCCCAGGCTCTCGATGAAGGTGCTTTTGCCCACGCCCGGCACCCCGGTGATGCCAATGCGCAGCGAAGCATGGGCTGTTGCCGTTGTCTTCTCGCGAAGGCAGGCTTCCAACACTTGCCGCGCCAATTTGCGGTGCTCCAGCCGGTCGCTTTCCACCAGGGTGAGTGCACGCGCCAGCGAATTGCGGTCGCCGTTACGGAGGCCTGCGAGCAACAGCGCAGGATCAAAACTGCCGCGTTGGCGCGCCAGGAAATCCCGCTGAGCGGCTCCGGAAGGCTGTTCGGCTCCGGCAGCACTCCCGGCCCCGGCAGGCTGTTCCGCTCCTGGCAAGCGTTCTTTTTCTTCGCTCACGCCGTGCGGCTTTTGATGAGCAGGTCCAAAATATCGCCCGCTGCTTCTGCGATGACTGTGCCCGGGCCAAAGATGCCCACTGCGCCAGCCTGGTACAACGCCTCATGATCCTGTTCGGGAATTACGCCGCCACAAATGACCATAATGTCTAAGCGGCCAAGCGCAGCCAGTTCGGCAATAACCTGCGGCAGCAGCGTTTTGTGGCCGCCGGCCAGACTGGAGACGCCCACCACGTGCACATCATTTTCCATGGCCTGACGCGCCACTTCTGCCGGCGTCTGGAACAGCGGGCCGATGTCCACGTCGAAGCCCAAATCGGCAAAGCTGGTGGCGATCACTTTGGCACCGCGGTCGTGGCCGTCCTGCCCGAGTTTGGCTACCAGAATGCGCGGCCGGCGGCCCTCCAGTTCGGCAAAGCGGTCGGAGCGCTCGAGCGCAGCGCGGAATCGTTCGTCCATAGCAATTTCTTTGGCGTACACCCCGCTGATGGAGCGGATCACGGCCTGGTAGCGGCCGAACACCTGTTCAAGGGCCAGTGATATTTCGCCCAACGTGGCGCGTTTGCGCGCGCAGTCCACGGCGAGTTCCAAGAGATTAGCATCGGTGGAAAGGGCCCCTTCCCCGAGCGCCTTCAGCGCCGCTTCAACGGCTTTTGGATCCCGCTGCGCGCGAAGCTGCTCCAGGCGTTCCACCTGCTCCTTGCGGACGGCGTTGTTGTCAATGGAAAGGATGTCCATGTGATCGGCCTCGCCGCTGCGGTAAGCATTGACGCCCACCAGCACGTCCACGCCGGCATCCAGCCGCGCCTGCTTGCGCGCTGCGGCTTCTTCGATGCGCATTTTGGGCAGGCCCGTTTCAATGGCCTTGGCCATGCCGCCCAGTTCCTCAATCTCCTGCAGGTGTTGCCAGGCCCTTCGGACCAGTTGATCCGTAAGGTATTCTACGTAATAGGAGCCACCCCAGGGATCCACCACGCGGGTAATGCCCGTTTCTTCCTGCAGCACCAGCTGCGTGTTGCGGGCAATGCGCGCGGAGAAATCCGTAGGCAGCGCAATGGCTTCGTCCAGGGCATTGGTGTGCAGGCTCTGCGTGTGTCCCATGGCAGCTGCCAGTGCCTCGATGGCCGTTCGACCCACGTTGTTGAAGGGGTCCTGACCGGCAAGGCTCCAGCCGGAGGTCTGGCAATGCGTGCGCAGTGCCATCGACTTTTCGTCTTTGGGATCAAAGTCGCGGAGCAGGCGCGCCCACAACAAACGTCCCGCCCGCAACTTGGCGATTTCCATGAAGTGGTCCATGCCCACCCCCCAGAAAAAGGAAATGCGCGGCGCAAATTCGTCGATGGTCAGGCCTGTGCTGAGCCCCGTTCGGATGTATTCCAGCCCATCGGCGAGCGTGTAGGCCAGCTCCAGGTCAGCGGTAGCGCCCGCTTCCTGCATGTGGTAACCCGACACGCTGATGGAATTGAACTTGGGCATGCGCGCAGCCGTGTAGCGGAAAATGTCCGCGATCAGCCGCATGGACGGCGCGGGAGGATAGATGTAGGTGTTGCGCACCATAAACTCCTTTAGGATATCATTTTGTATGGTACCCTGGAGCTGTTCGGGGGCAACGCCCTGTTCCTCTGCCGCAACAATATAAAAAGCCATGATCGGGATCACAGCACCGTTCATGGTCATGGACACCGACATGTCTCCCAGCGGGATGCCGTCGAAAAGCACTTTCATGTCTTCGACCGAATCGATGGCCACACCAGCCATGCCCACGTCGCCGGCCACGCGCGGATGATCGGAATCGTAGCCGCGGTGCGTGGCCAGATCAAACGCTACGGAGAGCCCTTTTTGCCCGGCGGCGAGGTTGCGTTTGTAAAACGCGTTGGAGGCCTTCGCCGTGCTGAATCCGGCGTATTGCCGAATGGTCCAGGGCCGCAGAATGTACATGGAGCCATAGGGCCCGCGCAAGAAAGGCGCGATGCCCGCGGCGAAGTCCAGGTGTTGCAGGTTGTCCAGCTGCGATGGATCGGGTTGTTGCGGGATGGAGATGCCCTCCGGCGTTTCGCGGATAGTTGCGGTACTGACTTCCGTTTTTCGCCCGCTTGAATCGGTTGCGCGGCGAAAGCTGAGGTGTTGAATGGGGGCTTTCACGGTGCGGTAGTTTTTGGGGCGGAGGCGTTGGCAGCGGCGGTCTCTGCCGGGCTCAGCGCCTGTTCGGCCAGCCAGGGCAAAATTGGGGGAAAGGGGTGGTCCGGCTCCGTGGCAAGTTGGTTGCTGCTGTTCGGCTCAGCGGGTAGTTGGCCACTGCCGCTGCTGCTGCTGCTGCTGCCATAGGTTTTGTTGTGTTCCAAAGCTGTGGCTGTGCTGGCCGCTGCGGGCCGAAAACGCGTTACTCCAATCCAGCCGGTGCCGGGCTGCCGGAGGATGGCGGCTTTTCGCTCGCGGGCCTGCAGGATCCAGCCTTGCACTTCACCGCTTTGGAGCGCTGCGGTGTAACCGCCCAGGGCTTCGATCTGCTGAAAACGCGCCCAGGCCTGGCGGCCCAGTTCGTCGGTGAGTTGCTCCAGGTACCAGCTCCCTGCCGCGGGATCGTCCACGCGAAGCAGGTGGCTTTCCTTGTCCAACAGCAGCGCGAGGTTGTCAGAGATGCGGCGGGAAAAATCGCTATCGGTGACCGGCTGGCGGCCTGAAGGGGCATCGAAACGCGGCAGCGAGAGGGCGTCTGCCCCGCCGAGCATGGCGGCGGCGGCTTCGGTGGTCATGCGCAGCAGGTTGTTGTGCGCGTCGCTGGCGGCCAGGTTCCACTGCAGGGCAGAGCCCAAAATGTCGGGGCAGGGGAGGGTTTTGGCCGCCTGCTCCCGGACCGGAAGTGCGCTGCCGAGCAGGTCCCAGCCCAGGCGCAGGGCCCGGAACTTGACCAGCTCCAGAAAGAAGTTTGGCCCGGCCGCTACACGCAACACCCAGCGATCCGTCCAGGTTTCGGGCGGCAACCCGCGCTGGCTCAATTCGTCGATCGTTTCGTGCAGTGCCGCCCAGATCAGGGCCAACTCCGTAGGCAGATCCGCCCCCGCATTGGCGAAAAGGGCCCCGTCCAGGTAGCCGAGGGGGGACGCGGGCTCTCCAGCCTTGATCTGTTCAGCCTCGATCTGCGCGGAGATCCGATCCCAGGCGGAAGGGTCCAGGCATGGACCGCGGCCCCCGCTGCTGGCCCGTAAACCACAAAGGTCGTAGAGCACGCCGTCCGGGAGAGATTGCGGTGAATTGGGGAGGTCGTTGGCGAAGTAGCGAAAGGGGAAAGGCGCTGCGCCAGCTTCCAGGGACGTCCGCAGCCGGGCCAGATCGGCGCTGCTGCCCCAGAGGTCCAGCCCGGCGGCATCCCGCTGGCGGGCCTTGCCGGCTGCGTGTTGCACGTCGGTGGCACGGGTGTCTGCGCGGACCTCAAACGCGCTGAAATACCGAAAAGGCCGGAGGCGGGGAAGGGGGGGCGGGGGGGGGGCGTCCGTGCGCCGATAATAAGGCCGGATTTTGGGGGCATCGGCCGGCAGTTCGGGGGGGGACCACAAGAGTTTTTCCTCGTAGGAGGCTCCCTTTAGTTCGCGCGCCAGCTGTTTTTCCCAGTCGGCGTCGGGGGTGGGGGGGAAGATTGAAAACAAGGCATCATCCATGAGCAGGGCGCATCGCTTTTTGGGCACAAACGCTGAGGGCTAAGTTAAGGCAATTCAACCTGCCCGGGCTATCTTTGCCGCCTGGTGTAAAGCGCTGCAAGCACTGATTTTGCGCAGCCCGCGAGCCAACCAAAATTGGTAGAGTCGCCGACAACTTTTCCAACTATTCTCAATCCTCCTGCATGGATGCGCCCCTGTTACTTTCAGAAGAGCGAGCTGGCATTTTGCTGCTCAGCATCAACCGACCCCAGAGCCTCAACGCGCTCAATCGCGAACTGCTCGGCCTGATTGACCAGGCCATCCAGGCTGCATCCTCGCGTTCGGATATCGCGGGCATCATCCTGACCGGTTCAGGCGAAAAGGCATTCGCCGCTGGCGCCGACATTTCAGAATTCGCGCATTTTACCCCGGAGCAGGGCACGCAGCTTTCCGCTCAGGGGCACCAGATCTTCAACCGCATTGAGGCGGGCCCCAAGCCAGTAATCGCCGCTGTGAATGGCTTTGCACTGGGTGGCGGTTGTGAACTGGCCATGGCCTGCCACATCCGAATTGCCGCAGAAAACGCGCGTTTTGGGCAGCCGGAAGTCAATCTTGGCACCATTCCGGGCTACGGCGGAACACAGCGCCTGGCAGAATTGGTGGGCAAAGGCCGCGCGCTGGAATTGCTGTTAACCGGCAACATGATCGACGCAGCAGAAGCCTACCGCATCGGGTTGGTCAACAAGGTGGTTGCGCAGGCTGAATTGCTGCCGGCTGCGGAGGCCATGCTGCGCACCATTGCCGCCAAAGGCCCGCTGGCCGTGGCGCGCTGCATCCATTTGGTCAATGCCAAGTACCGCAGCGAACCCACCGTTGGCGCAGGGTATCTGATGGAAAGCGAAGCCTTCGGCGAGATGATGGCCAGCGCGGATTTCCGCGAGGGAACACAAGCCTTTTTGGAAAAGCGAAAGGCTGTTTTTACCGGAGCATAAATTTTGTTATGTAACTGCCGGTCTCGCTCAAGGAGGCATCGCCCTTCGCCCGTAACCGGCAAAAGAATTACCCATGAGTTTCCGCACAGAGAAAGATACGTTAGGTTATGTTCAGGTTCCAGCTGATAAATACTGGGGCGCGCAAACGCAGCGCTCGCTGGAGAATTTTACCATTGGCGGCCAGCGCATGCCGCATGAAATTATTCAGGCTTTTGCAGTGCTGAAAAAGGCGGCGGCGCAGACCAACGAAACGCTGGGCGTGCTGGATGCCGAGCGCTCCGCGCTTATTCAGCGGGCGGCTGACGAAGTGTTGTCCGGTCAACTGGACGACCAGTTTCCGCTGGTGATCTGGCAAACGGGCTCGGGCACCCAGAGCAACATGAACGTGAACGAAGTCATCGCTTACCGCGCGCATGTGCTCCACGGCGGGCAATTGACGGATGAGAAAAAGTTTGTGCACCCGAACGACCACGTGAACATGAGCCAGTCGTCAAACGATACGTTTCCGACGGCCATGCACATTGCCGGGTACCGGATGGTGGCCGAAGTGACGATTCCGGGCATCAGCGTTTTGCGCGACACGCTGCGGCAGAAGTCGAAGGACTTTATGGGCATCGTCAAGATTGGGCGAACGCACCTGATGGATGCCACGCCCCTGACGCTTGGGCAGGAGTTCAGCGGCTATGCCGCCCAGTTGGACTACGCCCTGAAAACCATCAACAACGCGTTGCCCCACTTGTCCGAACTGGCGCTCGGGGGAACAGCCGTCGGCACGGGAATCAACACGCCGAAGGGCTATTCGGAGCATGTGGCCGGTCGCATTGCGGCGTTGACGGGGCTGCCCTTCGCAACCGCGCCCAACAAGTTTGAGGCGCTGGCTGCCCATGATGCTGTGGTGGAGATGTCCGGTGCGCTAAAGACCGCTGCCTGCAGCTTGATGAAAATTGCCAACGATGTTCGCTTGCTGGCCTCCGGCCCTCGCAGTGGCATCGGCGAGATCATTATTCCGGCCAACGAGCCGGGGTCGTCCATTATGCCGGGCAAGGTCAATCCAACGCAGGCAGAGGCCCTGACCATGGTCTGCGCACAAGTCTTGGGCAACGACGTGGCCATCAACATTGGCGGCGCCACCGGCCATTTTGAGCTCAACGTGTTCAAGCCCATGATGATTGCCAATTTGTTGCATTCAGCCCGCCTGATCGGTGATGCCTGCGACAGTTTCAACAAGCATTGCGCGGTGGGCATCGAGCCTAACCACGCCGTTATCGCGGATTTGGTGCAGCGTTCGCTCATGCTGGTCACTGCGCTTAATCCCCACATCGGGTACTACAAATCGGCGGAGATTGCGGGCAAGGCGCATGCCGAGCACACCACGCTCAAGGCGGCGGCGCTGGCGCTCGGTTACCTGACCGAAGCCGAGTTTGATGCTTGGGTCAACCCGGCGGATATGGTGGGTCAAATCTGAGGTTGTGGTCAATGGGTGGGGTTTTTTGCGCCGGTTGGCTGCCTGGGCTCAAAGTGGTGTGTTAACAGGCTGGATCATAGGCTGCGCAAGGGTTTAGGGCCATTTCCCCTGAGGAAAAACGCGTTCTGTTAACGCTTGCTAACCAAGTTTAACGCAGGGCCTTAACAGGACTTAACATCGAAAGCTGTAACAAGTCGGGCATGTGGTGCGTCTTTGCATCGTGTACGGGAACAAACTACCTGAAAAGGACCCGGACACGAATTCAAAGACACCTATAAATACGCACCCATGATTCGCGCTACCGTTTTTGCACTCGCCGCCTTGTCGTTTAGCCTCTTTGCCGGTTCCTGTGCCAAGGACCCTATCCAGGAGGAACTTATCTCACTGAAACCTGATGGGTTCAGCAATACGGAAGAAGTGGAGCCTGATGGCACCGTACAACTTCGCCCGGACGGTTACAAGCACACTACAGAGGAAAGCCCTGACGGAACGGACCAGAGCCGTCCCGATGGCTATGTGCCTCCCAGCCGCCGCAAGGAGTTGCCGACTCCTCCGCCCAAGTTTTAATAGGGGCCTCTGCGTTGAAGCATAGCCGCATAGAGCAGGGTGATTCAAGTCACCTGACAGAGACGAGATTGGGGATAGTTTCGGAGGGTTGAAATTTACTCACCTCTATCTCGTTTTTATGAAAACTTTAGTTTTTACCCTTGCTTTCTTTTTTGGAATCAATGGTATCGCGGCGCAGGTTGATTGTGACCCTTCCCTGGCGCCTCAAAATCTAAACGCTGTTTATACACCTGGCGTTGGCGCCCTGTTAACCTGGGACGTTGTTCCCGGAAGTCAGGGTGTTCAGCTCAAGGTGGATCTGCCCGCTGGCTCGAGCATCACGAAACGACTGGTTGGATTTGAGCGCGATCAGTTCCTGGTACCGGATTTAGCCCTTAGTGACGGAACATACACTTGGCGGGTTCAAGCAGCATGCTCCACCGTTTTTCCGTTTGCGTTAACGCCCATCTCATCGCCATCGTCCTTTACCAAAGGAGATTTACATGTTTGTCCTGCCACGGTAGTTGATGCTGATGGAAACGTTTACGCCACGGTTTTAATTGGCGATCAATGCTGGATGGGCGAAAACCTGAAGGTAAGCAGCTACCGCAACGGCGATCCCATCCCTACTGGTTTTTCCAACGCGGCGTGGCAAACCACGATGGCTGGTGCCTATTCCGTTTATGACAACAATCCTTTGTACAAACCCATTTTTGGGCTGTTGTACAACGCCTATGCCGTATCTGACCCTAGGGGACTTTGCCCTGCAGATTGGCACGTGGCAACGGATGGTGAATGGACGGATCTGACCATCCACCAAGGCGGCGCTGCTGTTGCCGGAGGAACGCTTAAAACCACTGGGAATTTGCTTGCCGGAACAGGTTGGTGGCGGTCCCCCAATGCTGGAGCAACCAACAGCAGTAATTTTTCTGCCCAGCCAGGAAGTACGCGGTTCCCGATTGGCAATTACGGCAATTATGGGTACGCGGGTTATTGGTGGAGCAGCACAGCTTTTGATGCCTTGGCCAATTGGTACGTTGCCTTGAGTTATGGTGACGGACAAGTTTACCGCGCCTCCAACGATCAACATTTTGGTTTTTCGGTTCGCTGCATAAAAGACTAAGCAACTAAGCATTCCGGCAAGGTAAACGTCGCGTCTTCCGTCATGGGTTGACCAGCAAGCTGAACGCGTTGTTCAACCGCTTCTGTTGACTCATGTTTCAAGCTTTTTGTCGGTCAAAAAAGCGCGAGCCGCTTTCCAAGGGAAAGCGGCTCGGTTGCTTTTGAAGAAAGCTTTGGTCAGTAGAGTAGCCAGGGGTACCGGTGCGATTTCTACCCCCGGATGGACCTGCTCCTCAGCGTTGAATCATGATTCGTTCCGTGCGGTTGTTTCCTTCTAACAGGTAAATCCCGTTGGGAAGGTCGCTGCCGGCATCGTTTTTCAGGTTCCAAGTCAGGTTGTAGGTGCCCGCTTGCTGCAAGCCTGAAGCAAGGGTAGCCACGGTCCGGCCCGTCATGTCCAAAACGCGCAAGTTAAGGTCTTCGGTTTGGGTCAGGGTATAGGTCAGGGTCAGCATGTCCTGCGCAGGGTTAGGACTGGCCTGCAAATCAGAGAGGATAATCGCCCGGCCCATAGCGGGAGGCTGAGGTGCGCTCGCGAAGTTGCCAATGCGGCATGCCCCTTTGGATACGGTGCCGCTGCCTGTGCCAGTTCCACCGCAATCGTTGGTCCAGCTGAAATTAAGGGTTGAGCCAGTTCGCGACCCAGTGTAGGTAAACGAACCCGATAAGGTGACACAGCCATCGGGTGCCGGATTGGTGGCCGTTAGAATGACTGTATTGGTGGTGCGGTTGTAAGTGCCGGTTACGGGCGCCGGGCTTCCAAATGGCCCAACACAATTGCCGCTAAAATTGAATACGTTACCTCCGGCAGGAGTCACGTTTAAGTTCCATACATACCCGAAAACATCCGTCAAGCAGTAAGGAGCTGCAACAGCCTTTGGGCTAAAGGCCGCAAAGGCAAGCGTTGCAAACACAAACAATGCTAAAGATTGGTAAAGATTTCGAAGTTTCATGGTGCGTGATTTTTAGGTTAGTTCTCTCAGGAAATCGCAACCTGAAATATTAAGGTAAAGGTAATTGCGGCGATATCAAAAAATATTAATTTATTATATAGCATCAAATCCAATATCTTTTCTTATAAACTTTTTTTCAAAATTTAGTTTACCTGCCTGGGCATAGGCTTGCTGCAGTGCGTCGGTTAAGGAGCCCCCTCTGCCTGTGCTGGCCAAAACCCTTCCGCCGCTCGTGATTAGTCTTCCATCAGGGCTTAAGGCCGTACCGGCGTGGAACACCAGCGAATCGCCGGCTTGTGACCAGCCGGAAATTTCCAGGCCAGTTTGGTAGGTATCAGGGTATCCCCCGGAAGCCAGAATGACGGTTGCCGCATAGCCGGGTTCCAGCTGCAGCGAAGCGCCCTTTAGCCCTTCGCCTGAAACACGCGCCAACAGGGCCAACAGATCACTTTTTATCATGGGCATGACCGCCTGGGTTTCCGGGTCGCCGAGGCGGCAGTTGTACTCAATCAAAAAGGGGTTATCGCCTACGATCATCAATCCAAAGTATATAAAACCCTGATAGACCAGACCGTCTTTTTTCAACCCCTCCAGCGTGGGACGAACCATACGTTCTTCTATGCGCTGCATCAGGCCAGGGCTGGCAAAGGGCACGGGGCATACGGCTCCCATGCCGCCGGTATTCAGGCCGCTGTCGCCTTCACCGATGCGTTTGTAGTCTTTGGCGCTGGGCAAGAGCACGTAGTTCTGGCCATCTGAGAGCGCAAAAACGCTCATTTCGCGGCCAGTCAGGAACGCTTCCAGGACGACGGTGGTGCTGGCTTCACCAAATTTTCCGGCCAGCATGGCCCGCAGTTCCGATTCAGCTTCTGTCTGGGTAGGACAAATCAGCACGCCCTTGCCCGCGGCGAGTCCGTCAGCTTTGAGCACCACGGGCAAGCCGAATTCCGGCAGGGCGGCCAAGGCTTGCTCCAGTTGGCCGGCGTTGAACTCCCGGTAGGCTGCCGTGGGAATGCCGTGACGAAGCATGAAGCGTTTCGCGAAGCTTTTGCTGCCCTCCAGTTGCGCGGCGTCGCGCGTGGGGCCAATGACCGGAATGTCGGCTGTTGCCGGGTCTGCTGAAAAATTGTCCACAATGCCCGCCACCAGCGGGGCTTCCGGGCCTACCACTACCAGATCTACCTTTTTTTGTGTGCAAAAGGCCTTTAAACCGTCAAAATCAACGGGGGAAAGGGCCACGTTCTCTCCACAACCGGTCGTTCCTGGATTGCCAGGGGCAATCCAAAGCTTGCTGCAAAGCGGAGATTGGGCAATTTTCCAGGCCAGGGCGTGTTCCCGGCCTCCGGAACCAAGCAGGAGTACGTTCATGAAGATTGGGGCAGCGAAAGGCTGCGCCGAAATTAACAAGGGTTCTATGAAGTGCAGCCGAGGCGCGGGCACAACCTTGCCAGCCGGCGGCCTGACAGATAGGCAGGGCGGCAAGTTTGGCCGGTGTTTTGCAGGTGTCTGCGCTGCGTTTCACCCCGATTTTGACCTGATTTCAAGGCTTTTGGCGTTGCTTCAGCTGCCCTTTTGCCTCGGTCTGGCAGGGCGAAACGTGTTATCTTTACCGCCTCTTTTAGCCCCCAAAACCGGGTGCATTCGGGTAATGTGCTGAGATATGAACTTTATCACCAATACGCTCACGAAACTGTTCGGGGGCAACAAGTACGACAAGGACGTCAAGGAATTGCAACCCCTGGTCAGCCAGGTCAACGCCGAGTTTGCCAAACTCAGCGGGTTGTCCCACGATGCCCTTCGCGCCAAGACTGTTGAATTTCGCAATCGTATT
This sequence comes from Bacteroidota bacterium, assembly GCA_016124275.1. Taxonomy (GTDB): domain Bacteria; phylum Bacteroidota; class Bacteroidia; order Chitinophagales; family BACL12; genus WGOA01. The sequence continues at coordinate 1,877 of WGOA01000079.1, read as the reverse complement.
GCCGACCATCTGAAGGACATTGACCAGAAAATTGCTTCCATCAAGCAATCGATGGAAGCCGATCCGGACATGGACCCCGATAAGAAGGAGGAGCTTTACGTCGCGCTGGATAAGCTCGGTACGGAGCGCACGGAGAAGGGAGAGGAGATTTTGCGAAAGCTGCTGCCGGAAGCCTTTGCGGTCGTTAAAGAAACCGCCCGGCGGTTTAAGGAAAATACAGAAATTCCCGTTCAGGCCACCGAACAGGATTTGCGCCTGGCCGTAGGCCGCGACTTTGTCGAAATCCGCGATGGTGTGGCCGTGTACAAAAAGTCCTGGACCGCAGGGGGCACCCCGGTGGTATGGGACATGGTGCATTACGACGTCCAGTTGATCGGCGGCATGGTGTTGCACAACGGCAAAATTGCTGAGATGGCCACGGGCGAAGGCAAGACCCTTGTGGCTACCCTGCCCGCTTACCTGAATGCCCTGCTCGGTCAGGGGGTACACATCGTTACGGTCAACAATTACCTGGCCAAGCGCGACGCGGAGTGGATGGGGCCCATCATGAATTTCCTGGGCCTGACGGTGGACTGCATCGACAACTACCAACCCCACAGTCCCGAGCGCAAAGCGGCCTACAATTGCGACATCACCTACGGGACCAACAACGAATTTGGCTTCGACTACCTGCGCGACAACATGGTGCGCCATGCCGAAGAGATGGTGCAGCGCAAGCACCACTACGCCATGGTGGACGAAGTGGACTCCGTGCTGGTTGACGACGCGCGAACCCCGCTGATTATCTCCGGTCCGGTCTCCAAACACCGGGACCAGGAGTTCGAAGTCTATAAACCCCGCGTTCAGCGCCTGGTTGAAGCCCAGCGCAAGGCTGTACAGAACTTTTTGACGGAGGCTAAACGCCTGCTGGAAGCCGGAGACCAGGAGAAGGGTGGCATTGCTTTGTTGCGCGCGCACCGCGGTTTGCCCCGCCATAAGGCCCTGATCAAATTCCTCTCCGAGCCCGGCATTAAGCAGGTGCTTCAGAAAACCGAAAACACTTACCTGCAGGACAGCCAGCGCCGCATGCCGGAAATTGACCAGGAGTTGTTTTTTGTCATCGACGAAAAGAGCAATTCCGTGGAAATGGTCGAAAAGGGCATTGACCTGATCACCGCTGCGGGCGAAGACCCCGAATTCTTCGTTTTGCCCGACGTTGGTGCCACCATCGCGGAGCTGGACCACGCCGCCATGGACGAGTCAGCCAAGCTGGAAGCCAAAGACAAACTGCTGCAGGACTTTTCCATCAAGTCGGAGCGCCTGCACGCGGTGCAGCAGTTGCTCAAGGCCTATACGCTTTTCGAACTGGATACGGAATACGTGGTCATGGAGGGGAAGGTCAAGATTGTGGATGAGCAGACCGGCCGCATCATGGAAGGGCGCCGCTACTCGGACGGATTGCACCAGGCCATTGAAGCCAAAGAAAACGTCAAGGTGCAGGATGCCACGCAGACTTTCGCCACCGTTACGCTGCAGAACTTTTTCCGCATGTACCACAAGCTTTGCGGCATGACGGGCACGGCAGAAACGGAAGCGGGGGAATTGTGGGAGATCTACAAGCTGGATGTTACCGTCATTCCCACCAACAGGCCCATTACCCGCGACGATCGCGACGACTTAGTTTACCGGACCACGCGCGAAAAATACAACGCGGCCATTGAGGAAATCGTTAACCTGACCGGGCAGGGAAGGCCGGTCCTCGTGGGCACTACCTCAGTAGAAATTTCTGAATTGCTCAGCCGGATGCTGCGCATGAAAGGGATTGCCCACAACGTGCTCAACGCCAAGCAGCACCAGCGCGAAGCAGAGATTGTTGCCGAGGCCGGCAAACCCGGCGC
>WGOA01000068.1 GCA_016124275.1 Bacteroidota bacterium | reverse complement strand
CGCTTTTTGAGGAAGCTTTCGAAGCAAGCCCTGTTTTGACGATAACCTGACCATGAACCTATCCATTCGGTCTTTAGTAGAATCCCGGGTATTCGGGGTTTGCGCTTATTTGGGAGAGAAAATGGGCATTGCGGGACGCAGCGTCCGTTTGTATTTTATCTATGCCAGCTTTCTGACCTTTGGATCGCCAGTGGTCATTTACCTGGCCGCAGCGTTTTGGCTCAATCTGCGCGCTTATCTGCGCCGGCGGGTACTTTCTGTGTGGGACACCTGAGCTTGCGGGTGCTCAGGGGCACCTAAAACACAAACGGGGATCATAGATCCCCGTTTGTCTGCGAAAGAGTGCCCAGAACAGGAATCGAACCTGCACGGCCAAAAAGGCCACCAGCCCCTCAAGCTGGCGCGTCTACCAATTCCGCCATCTGGGCAAAACGGCCGGCCAAAAAGCCAGCCGGAGGGATCAAAGGACTTCTGGTTAGGGATGACCAGTGGGTCAGCCGAACATCGTTTTGTTGGGAACCACCGTTTAAAAACCCGAAGACCGGGGTGCCCAGAACAGGAATCGAACCTGCACGACCGTGAAGTCACTAGAACCTGAATCTAGCGCGTCTACCAATTCCGCCACCTGGGCATGGTGAAGCGACTGGGATTCGAACCCAGGGCCCGCACATTAAAAGTGTGCTGCTCTACCAGCTGAGCTATCGCTTCAAAAAAGACAGGAAAGAACAGTTCCGAGGGCAAAAAAAGGCCGATAAACGGCCATTTTCCCGGAAAGCGTGGCAAAGATAAAAAAAAATTGGGCAGCGGGACAACGGTTTAAGCGGATAATTGTCCGCTGCATTTGAAGCCTGCTTGGGGAAAGGGGGTTTGGGTCTGGTGGCTTAGGTCCGGGGTCTTAGGTCTGGTGGCTTAGGTCCGGGGCTTTGGGTCCAGACGCCTGGGTCGTTGGTTTTGCGCTTAGCTTGAGGTTTGGGCTTTTACTGAACCGGCAAGACACCGTCTGCGATAAACTCGTATTCCCAGGCTGGCTGGGTGATCGCAGCGATTTCTGCTTCGGATTTGCCCTCATCTTGCGCAAAGTGGCGCAGTGTTTCCACCGAAACTTCCTTCTTCACGGCAACGCCTTGCACGATGACCTCCTTGCCAGCCAGGTCTTTGGGCACAAAAAAGCCGTAGTCTTTAAAGGTGACGCGCATGGGTTCGCCACTTCCGCAATCCATTTTCATCCAGCAGCCGGAAACCTGGCAAGCTGCGGTGACTTTTCCCTGCACCTTGGCACTGATTTCGCCGCTGTTCTCCAGTGCGCTGACCAAAGCGCCGCAGGGTGTAGCTTGATCAGCTGAGATTACGATGCCGTATCCACCAGCGCTGTTCAGGACCACATTGGAGGCTTCTTCACCGTGAAGCGAATCAACCGGTGCTTCCTGGTTTTCGGCATCGGCGCTTGCGGTGCTGCCGCTGTTGCATGCGCTCAGGGTCAGCGAACTGCAGATGGAAAGGATCAGGAAAGCGAGGGAATTGCGGGTGAGTTTCATAGCGAATTTGCGGCTTTTGGTCAAGGCTTTGGTGCTGCCTTAAGACATTGGTTAGGTCGGTGTTTGGATCTAAACAAAGGATGCGGCTCCGTTGGTTGGTGTTTCGTTGGTTGGTGCCCGCCAATTCCGGACTGTTCAAGACCGGGCGAAGAGCAGTTTGAGGTAAAAACTGGGCTTGCGCAGGCGTTCGCGCATGTCCAAATCTTCAAACATGCAGGAAATGGTCTCTTTCAGCACAGGATTTCGGCTGGCTTTGCGAACCACAAAGTTAAACAGCCGCGGGTAGGCGGCCAACCGCTGCAACTGGTAGCTCAACATGAGCTCATCGCCCAATTGCCGGTAAACGTTTTGGTCGTAGGCCTGGAGAAACGCGGCATCACTGCGCCCGGCTTCCAGGGCCGCGACGGCTTGCTTAGCAGCCCAAGACCCGGAAATCATGGCATTGCCTATGCCTTCTCCGGTAAACGGATCGATGAGCGAAGCGGCATCGCCCACCAATAGGTAGCCATCGCCGGAAAGACTGCGCTTGCGCGAGCCCAACGGGAGGCCGAAACCCCTAAGCGGGCCTTCAGGCTCTGCATGAGCAAAGCGGCGTTTGAATTCCGGATGATTTTCTATGGTTTGCTGAAAAACCTTCTTTAGATCCAGGCGGCGCTTTGCGATGACATCGCTGCGCAGGCCAAGCCCGACGTTAGCCCTTCCCCCGGGCAAGGGAAAGATCCAAAAATAGCCTGGCACCAGATCGCGCAAATAGTGCAGCTCGATAAAATGATCCGGGTGAAGATCTGCAACGCCCGTGTAGTAGCCGCGCACGGCCGCACTGTGATGCACAGGCTCGAGCTCCCGTCCTGCAAGGGCTTTGGCGGCAACAGAATGGGCGCCATCAGCGGCTATGAGCAAGCGACAGGTCAGCGCGGGACCTTGCGACGGGCTTACGCTAAAGCCCCCATCTATGCGCTCTATGTGCCGGATGCTGAGGCCAGGTCGAAAGTCCGCATTGCCTTGTGCAAGCGCCTCGTTTAGCAAAAAATGGTCAAAATCCTGGCGGCGGGCAATGTAACCGGGGGCGCGCTCGCTGGCGGAACGCTGCTTGTAATCCAGCCGAAAGGGCACTTCGAGGACGTCACCCGCTGGCGAAATAAATTGCAAACCCCAGCAAGGCAGGTGGCGATCATCCAGCGCGAGACGGTCCACCAGGGCTGGATCTATTTTTCGCAGGATATCAACCACCTTGCCGCTCAGCGCGTCGCCGCAAATTTTGTCCCGCGGAAACGACGCTTTGTCGATCAGGATGCAACGGTATCCCAGCTTGCCTAAGACCAGCGAGGCCGTGGCTCCGCCTGGGCCTGCGCCGAGAATAATGATGTCTGTATCAAAGGCCATGTACTGTGGAATGCCGAAATTGAAGGAAGGGCAAAAGCCCGGCAAAGGTAGCCATCTTGGACCGAGGAGGGATGGCTTAAAGCGGGCGGGGTTCCGGAGACTCCCTGGCATCGTTTTGACAGGAAATCCCGACTTTTGCCCGGTCCTACTGCCATGAAGCGTTCCCTGAACCAAAAAACCGTCCTGATTACCGGTGCCTCATCCGGTATTGGTGCTGCATGCGCTCAGGCCTTTGCCCAAAGGGGTTGCCGCGTGGTGTTGGCTTCCCGAAACCTGGATGCACTGCTGGCGCTGCAAGCCAGCCTTCCAACGGGTCAGAGCCATTGTGTTCAGGCCGATGTCAGCGTTGAAGCCGACTGCCGGCGCATGGTTGTGGAGGCCGTTGAGCGCTTTGGTTCGCTGGATGTCCTGGTCAACAATGCGGGCATTTCCATGCGCGCACTTTTCCGGGACACCGCACCTTCCGTTTTGCGCCAGTTGATGGACACCAATTTTTGGGGTGCTGTTTATACCACGCACTATGCCCTACCCCACTTGCTCAAAAACCGCGGCAGTGTTGTGGGCGTAAGTTCCATTGCCGGCTATCGGGGCTTGCCGGGAAGGACGGGCTATTCCGCTTCTAAGTTTGCGATGCAGGGATTCCTGGAATCGCTTCGCAGCGAACACCTGCATGACGGGTTGCAAGTGCTGGTGATTTGCCCGGGCTTCACCGCGAGCAACATTCGAAACAATGCACTCAATGCGGCAGGATCAACACAAGGTGAATCACCGCGCAATGAAGGCGCCATGATGACGGCCGCCGAAGTGGCTGAACACTTGGTCAAAGGGGTAGAAAACAATTCCCGAACAATTGTTCTGACTACTCAGGGCAAACTGACGGTCTTTTTGAACAAATGGTTTCCGGCTTTCATGGACAAGATGGTTTACAACCACCTGGCCAAAGAACCGGACAGTCCTTTCGCTAAAGGGAACCAGGACAAAAAACAACATGGCAGCTAACACGGAAAACCCAACGACAAGGGGAAGTCAGCATTTGGTAACGAGACAGGCTGCTGTCGAAGCTGCATGGGCTGATCGCTCGTTGCTGAGCAATCCGGAAAACCGGCAGGCAGTGCTGGATACCCTTGCTGACCTTGATGCCGGGCGGCTACGCGTAGCAGAGCCCGTGGTTCATCAAACTGGCTCCGAGCAGGCAAGTCAGGATTGGCTGGTCCATGATTGGATTAAGAAAGCAGTTATTCTCTATTTTCCGTTATGCGAAATGCAGACAATGGAAGTAGGACCCTTGGAGTTTCACGACAAGATCCCTTTGAAAAAAGGTTATGCTGCAATGGGGGTTCGCGTTGTGCCACATGCCATTGCGCGCTACGGGGCATTCCTGGCAAACGGTGTGGTTATGATGCCCTCCTACGTCAACATTGGCGCCTATGTAGATGAAGGCAGCATGGTAGATACCTGGGCAACAGTGGGCACGTGCGCGCAAATTGGAAAACGCGTTCACCTCAGCGGTGGGGTGGGTATTGGTGGCGTGTTGGAACCTGTGCAAGCTGCGCCTGTGATCATTGAAGATGACTGCTTTATTGGCTCCCGCTGCATTGTTGTAGAGGGGGTTCGTGTAGGCAGGGAAGCCGTCCTGGGGGCGGGCGTGGTGCTTACTCAAAGTACTAAAATTATTGATGTGAACGGGGCTGAACCGGTGGAATATCGGGGAGTGGTACCGCCGCGGTCGGTGGTCATTCCGGGTACCTTGCCCAGGACATTCCCCGCTGGTACCTACGGGGTACCCTGTGCATTAATCATTGGCCAACGCAAGCCATCAACCGACAAAAAAGTGTCCCTCAATGAGGTTTTGCGCACCCATGCTCTGGCCGTTTGAAGGGTTTGGCCTAAAACCATCCTGCTTTGCGGCTTGACCTGGCTTTCTGTTTTGTTGACGGGTCCTGCCAGGCTGCGAACCTCAAAGCAGGTGCTTTCCGTATCTTTGCCGACCGGAACGGCCAACTACCGCGATACAGCAGGAGTCCGGAATTCAACAACGGATGATCAGCAGCGTACTCAACCGCATCGGATCAGGCGAAACCGAATGGTTTCATCGGGTTGGTCAGGTAGCTGATGCCCTGGGCTATCCTTGTTTTGCTGTCGGCGGAATAGTTCGGAACAGCTTACTGGGTCTGCCATCGAAGGACCTGGATTTTGTCTGTGAAGGCAGCGGAATCCAATTGGCAGAAGCCGTGGCTGCTAAGCTGGGCCCAAAAGTGCAGGTGAACGTATTCAAAAACTTCGGAACCGCCCAAATCCGCTATGGGGAGTGGGACCTGGAGTTTGTGGGGGCACGTCGGGAAAGCTACCGGCAGAATTCGCGCAAGCCCATTGTAGAAGATGGCAGCATTGCCGACGACCAGCTGCGCCGTGACTTTACCATTAATGCTATGGCCATCTGCGTCAATGCAAAAGGGTTCGGCGAGTTAATCGACCCCTTTGATGGACAGGCCGACTTGGAACGCAAATGCATCCGAACCCCCCTTGAACCCGACAAGACCTTTAGTGACGACCCCTTGCGCATGATGCGCGCTGCGCGTTTTGCCGCTCAGCTTCATTTTGATATTCACCCCGAAACGCTTGCAGCTATCTCGCGGCAGAAAGCGAGAATTTCCATTATCTCTCAGGAGCGGATTACCGAAGAACTCAATAAAATTATCCTGACTACCAAGCCGTCAGAAGGATTTGTTTTGCTGTTCAACACCGGTCTGCTCGACTTGGTTTTTCCCGAGTTCACGGCTTTACACGGCGTGGAAATCCGCGAAGGCAAAGCGCACAAGGATAACTTCTACCACACGCTGCAGGTTTTGGACAACTTGTCGCAAACCTCCGATGATCTCTGGTTGCGTTGGAGCGCCATTTTGCACGACATTGCGAAACCACCCACAAAACGCTTCAACCGGGAGGTCGGTTGGACTTTTCATGGTCATGAGGTACTCGGCGCCAAAATGGTTCCCAAAATATTCCGCAAGCTGAAATTGCCCCTGGGTGATCCGATGCGGCTCGTGGAGAAAATGGTGCTCCTGCATTTGCGCCCCATCAGCCTGACACGCGAAAATGTAACTGACTCTGCCATCAGGCGCCTGTTGTTTGAAGCAGGCGATGACATCGATTTACTGATGCTGCTCTGTGAGGCGGACATTACGTCAAAGAACAAGCGGAAAGTGATCCGCTACCTGGACAACTTCAACATGGTTCGTCAGAAGTTGCAGGAGGTGGAAGCTTACGATCGCGTTCGCAATTGGCAACCGCCCATTTCTGGCGAGGACATTATGGAGACCTTTAGCCTTCAACCCAGCAAAGAAGTGGGCGAAATTAAAAATGCCATAAGAGAGGCCATTTTGGATGGCGTCATCCACAATGACGAGACGGAAGCTCGTCGCTTTATGCTGGAGATGGGTGCGCGAATGGGCCTCCATCCATCGGAAGGCAAAAAGAAAGGTGGCATGTCGGATCTAAAAGCTTAGTCCAAAAGGCATCGCCAAAAACCTTATAGACTGGGCTTGAGCCATGGATTGACAAATTTTCAACACCGGATTTTCTCTTGGAAAAGAGGTTGGGGCTCCCTGCGATTGTATTCATAATCATAACGTACTGTATGGTATTTTATTCGGTATAAAAAGTCGTATGCAATAGCCACAAGGCGTCACCGCGCCGCTTCCAACCCCAAAGAACACCGTCCTCTAAGTGGACCGGTTGCCCTTCAAGTGCCGCTGGGAGGGGCAAAGCAATCAACCCGGTTCCGTCGTGGGCAAAGGCAAGCAAACGATCCGGTAAACTGTCCCGGCGTTCAATGAGCCAAAGCCGGCCTTCCTTGTCCAAGGCTTCTGCAACAATGACCCAGGCAATCCTGCGCGCTGCGATTCGGTCCATGGTTGATACCAGTCCATTGCTCCGCGCCGTAATCGTATCGGGAAAATGAAGGGAAGTACCTGAAGGATAAATCCGGGCCGTTGGGTGCAATCGGTATCCAGCTATCCAATGCCCGGCGTTGCCCAGTAAATAGGGCTCTGCAAAACGCGTACCCTTGCTGTCGGCTTGCAAAGCTTCCGGGATAAACAGGGGCAACATTTTCGGAACAACTACTTTACCAGGCTCCTCCATCCGATAAATGCCAATGTTTGGTCGATGCGGAATGCCCTTTCGGAAGTCGTGCAGAGAAACCAGCCCGGAGTCTGGTCCAAAGGGCAACAGGGCCTGCCCGCCAAATTGAAAGCCTGGCGGAAGGTCAACTTCATGGCAAAGGCCCTGCTTGAGAATACGCCACGCCGAGTCGAGGTGCAACAAAAATCCCTGGGGCTGCAGCGTGGTTACCCAGCGGCCAGAAGTATCCTGGACCAGCTTAGGATAACGGCGGGTAAATGCCAGCATCAGCGTATCCCCCAACACGGCTGTTCGAAAAGACTCGGCATGCAACAGACTTCGCGCCTGAAAAGCATCCGAATCCAACCAAGCCAGCATGGATTGGCCAGTTGTATCCGGCCAGACAAAGCGCTGGTAGAAGGCTTCATAAGGGATGTCCAAATCCAGATCGCGCAAAACAGCCCCTGTTGCAGGGTCCACCTGGCGCAGCCGCCGGTATTGTGGATCAAGCGCGATAAGGCCGTGTGCGCCCTGGTTGGAAATGGTCGTCAGCAAACTATACGGACCCAGACGCTCGTCCAGTTGGACGGAATCCATTGCCCCCCAACGAAGGTTCATTGTCCCCGCAGGATGTTGCAATTTCACTTCTCGCCTTGAGAAGGGATAGAGCCGCATTTGCCCCAGAACTTGCAGGGAATCCCACGCAGCAGGATCAACGAGCAAAGCACCCAATTTATCAGGAACCGGCAATTGCCGTTGCACCCAATAGCTCAACTCTGCAGGACGCAGGCCACCCAGCAGCGTGGCAGTTGGTCGGCCCTTGGCCTGCGCAAAAAGCTGCGCAAGTTTTGGCAGCGAACAATTGCCCAAAATCGGAGCTTCAACCACCAATACCCAGGCTGTATCTGTCGTTGACCAGTCCAGCGCATTAAGCCAGCCTTGGATCGTAGGTGAAGGGTTCGCGAGGCTGGCTGGCAGCGGTTCAGGCAGTAAACCTTGCGGCTGAGCAGCCGGCAAGGTAGGCTGTGCATCTTGCGGAAGTGCAACCGGCAAGGTAGGCTGTACACCATGCGGATGAGCAGCCGGAACTGTAGAGGATTGCTGAGAGAAGCAAGCTCCTGCAAACCCAAAAAACAATACGGTGATGCTGGTTATGCTGCAAACAAAGCCTGGACGGACCAGGCGGCGGACCAGGCGGAGCTGCCCGAAGGCAGCTCCTTTTCCTGTCCCGAACATAAACGCAAACTGTGAGATTGTTGACCCCAGGAACAACAACGGCTTCATGCAACACTTTCCCAACCCTGAAACGCGGAGCATTACTCCGCAATCGGTTTAGCATCAGAGACCCGAATGCCTACACCGGCCCGACTGCGGTGCACGCTGTAATCGCTGGCTGAAAAGCTTCGGATAGGGGAATCCAGCGGAGCATCCGGTACACTGAAAACGGATCGGTCATCCACGCCAGGTTGCAGGATTACAATACAAATCTGATCGCAGGGCCGGCACCAAATCACAAAGGCCCCTGGGATTATGATCTCCGAAAACTCCAGGCAACCCTGAATGGTGATGTCACGAGCCAGGGCAGGCACATGGGTTTCGGTCGCTCTCTTGGTTTCTGTCGCTCTATTGGATTCGGTCGCTGTGCTGGATGAGGCTGCCTCATCGATTTCCGCCGCCCATCCATTTTGGCCCTCAACTGGCACCGGTAATCGTTCCAAAGCAGATCCGAAAGGCAATGCGGAAGGATAGCCGAGCATCGGCGCAGCAGCAACGGCGCACGGAACCAGGCCAAGCATTAGCGAACCCAAAAGCACGTTGAACACACCGGCCGCAAGCGCAGCCAGCGAAGATTTATTGGTCATCATGGTACAAGAATTTAAAAGTCATCAAGTGAAGGCAAATTTGCCGTTGCTTTGCGGAGAAGAGTAGGAAAACTTAGCCCTGAATTGAACCCGCCAAAAGCCCCTTCTCTGCCCTGGATAATAACGGTTGAAGGCCCAACCGCTGTCGGTAAAACAGCGTTTGCCATTGCTCTGGCTAAAGCCTTTGACACCGCAGTGGTCTCTGCCGATGCCCGGCAGTGCTACCGCGAAATGCGCATTGGTGTAGCGCGTCCGAGTCCGGAAGAATTGGCCCAGGTGCCGCACTTTTTTATCGCTGATCGGTCGCTGCATGAGCCGTTGACAGCGGGTTCATTTGAGCGGGAAGCCCTCGCCCTGCTGGCTGATCTGCACCGCGAACACCGCGTCGTGGTGGTAGCCGGCGGCTCCGGGCTCTATGTGCAATCGCTGCTCGAAGGACTGGACCGATTTCCCCCGGTGCCGGATCATGTGCGCAGCGAAACACGGGCCTTGTTTGAGCACGGCGGATTGGAAGCTTTGCAGGCTGCGTTGAAATTGGAGGACCCGGTTTATGCCGCCCAAGTGGACCTGCAAAATCCACATCGGTTAATGCGCGCGCTGGAAGTTTGTCGGGCGGCAGGGCGGCCTTACTCGTCTTTTCGGTTGCAACGCCTGGCGGCAAGGCCGTTTCAGACGCTTCGCTTTGTTTTGCAGCGCGACAGGGAGGAGTTGTACCGCCGCATTGAAACGCGCGTGGACCGGATGATGGCCGAGGGACTGGAGGCAGAGGCCCGGGGATTGTTTGCTTTGCGCCGGTTGAGTCCGCTGGACACGGTAGGCTACAGGGAGCTTTTCCAGTATGTCGAAGGGCTGTTCAGCCTGGAGCAAGCCGTGAATGAAATAAAAAAGAATACGCGCCGCTACGCCAAGCGGCAGCAGACCTGGTTGCGCGGGCAGAATGGCTTGATCCCGGTTGATCCTGATGATCCCGCTGCGGCGATAGCGTATCTTCGCGGCCATTCAACTGTTGATTGGCCACTCGGCCCCCCCACCCCTTGAACCCGCTTCGCGCATACGCCAGATTAGAGCGCCACATCCTGGCCTTTACCGTTGCGGAGTTTTTTCTGCACCTGACCAATGCTGCATTTTTTCTTGTATTCAATATTTATTTAAGCAAATCGGGATTCGGCGATGAGCGCATTGCCGGATATTTATCGTGGCGCTACCTGACGGTGATGATGCTGGCTTATCCGGTGGGTCGCTACGTGCGGCACCGGCCGATTAGACCGTTTTTGTACACCAGTGCGGTGGCGTTTCCGTTGGTCTCGCTGGGCTTGGTGCTCGCCGTTAAGGCGGGTGCACAAGTTTGGCTTTACCCGCTCTACGTGGTTTGGGGGGCGTCGTTTTTTGCCGTACAATCGGTTTCTGTACCGTACATTTTGCGCAATTGCCGCGAGGAGTTTCACTCGGAAGCGCT
>WGOA01000022.1 GCA_016124275.1 Bacteroidota bacterium | reverse complement strand
GCCAGTGCTTGGCCAGGGTTAGCTGCAGCTTAGCGATGCGTTGGCGCAAAAAAAACCGCCCGGTTGGGCGGTTTTTGAAGATCCGGGGCTGCAGAAAGCCCCGGAGAAAATTTGGTAACGTCACAAGTGAATCACCTCGCCGTAAGCGGCGGCAGCAGCTTCCATGACGGCTTCCGACATGGTTGGGTGAGGGTGCACCGACTTGATGATTTCGTGGCCGGTGGTTTCCAGCTTGCGAGCCGTAACCACTTCAGCAATCATTTCTGTAACATTGGCGCCGATCATGTGCGCGCCGAGCCACTCGCCGTATTTGGCGTCGAAAATGACCTTGACAAATCCCTCTTTGGCCCCGGCAGCGCTGGCCTTGCCGGAAGCGCTGAAAGGAAATTTGCCCACCTTGATTTCGTAGCCGGCCTCTTTGGCCTGCGCTTCCGTCATGCCTACGCTGGCAATCTCCGGGCTGCAATAGGTGCAACCGGGCAAATTGCCGTAGTCCAGCGGTTCCACATGCTGGCCGGCGATGGCTTCCACGCAGATGATGCCTTCCGCCGATGCCACGTGGGCAAGGGCCGGGCCTTTTACGATGTCGCCGATGGCGTAGTAGCCTTCCACATTGGTGCGGTAAAAATCATCGACCGTAACCTTGCCTTTTTCGTGCTTGATGCCCACCGTTTCGAGCCCAATATTCTCCAGGTTGGGCGAATAGCCAACCGCGGAAAGCACCACATCGCAGGTAAGTTCTTCGACGCCTTTTTTGGTCTTCACCGTGACTTTGCAGCCCTTGCCGCTGGTGTCCACCTTTTCAACCGAAGCATCCGTCATGACCGTGATGCCTGACTTCTTGAAGCTCTTCGCCAACTCGCGGCTGATGTCTTCGTCTTCAACCGGCACCAGGCGGGGCATGAATTCCACGATGGTCACTTCGGTGCCAATGGCGTTGTAGAAGTACGCAAACTCTACCCCGATGGCGCCGGCGCCAACCACCACCATGCTTTTGGGCTTTTTGGGCAGCACCATGGCTTCGCGGTACCCGAAGATTTTTTGACCGTCCTGCGGGAGGTTGGGCAGTTCGCGCGAGCGACCACCGGTAGCGATGATCACGTGCTTTGCTTCGTGTACGGCTTTCTTTCCCTCGGCATCGGTCACTTCAACCTTTTTGCCGGCCTGCAGACGGCCGTAGCCCATTAACACATCAATTTTGTTCTTCTTCATGAGGAACTGAACACCTTTGCTCATGCCCTCTGCAACATCCCGGCTGCGCTTGATCATGTGGTCAAACTCGGCCTTGGGTTCATTGACGCTGATGCCGTAGTCGGATGCGTGCTTGATGTATTCAAACACGTTGGCGCTTTTGAGCAGCGCTTTGGTGGGAATACAGCCCCAGTTCAGGCAAACGCCGCCCAGGGATTCCTTTTCTACGATGGCCGTTTTCAGGCCGAGTTGCGAGGCGCGGATGGCGGCAACATATCCGCCAGGTCCACTGCCTAAAACGATAAGATCGTAAGCCATGATTGTGTTTGCTGGGTTTCGGGCGAAGGGTTCCGGCTCGCTATGCTAAGGCTCCGCGACCATCCGCCATTTCGTCGGCAAAGGTACGGGAACTTCTAAAAACCCCTGTGGGGGTGTTTCGCCCATTTTGTCGGGCCTCATCCTTCGGGCCCGGAATTTATCCACATCGCCGAACACCGGAGCTCCCTTTTTTAACCCCCGCCATTTGGACCGCTAATGTTGCGGTTCAACATCCTTGTAATGAAATCACATAATATACAATTTGTAATTCTATTGGCTCTCCTGCTGGGGCGCATGTTGGCAGTAGCCCAGACCGGTACAGGACACTACCTGCACTGGAACAGTGCGCGATGCGGCTCCGTTGCCGAAATGCAAACCCTTCTCTTGCAGGGCAGACCCTTCGCAGCGCTCCATACGCTGGCCAAACAACGGGCGCAATACCTGCCCTTGCTCAACGAGCTCGCCTATCCCGACCTGGACCATCCGTACCTCCGGGACACCTACCGCCTGCCAGCATTAGCGCGCGGCCTGGCCCTTCCGTGGTCCGGCGATACTTGTGTGGACTTTCACGAGCCCATTCCGGTACCGATGTTCTGCGGCATGCCCAATGACCCAGGTTTGAGCGGGCTGTTGGGCTCTGTGCAAAGTGAATTGCCGTTTGTCCGGGTGCCGGAAGCCTGGGAGCGGGTGGCTTTGCCGGCTCCGGTCCGCATTGGGGTGGTGGACACCTGGGCAGACACTTCCCATCCCGATTTGCGCGGTCAGTTTGCTTCGGTGCACACTTACAGCAGCGGCATTGCGCACGGAACAGCCGTAAGCGGCATTGCAGGCGCCATAACCAATAATGAGCTGGGTATTGCTTCTGCTTCGCACGGTGCTGAACTGGCCATTGCGTATGCCACGGACATTGATGGAGCGGTGGTCAAACTGGCCCGGGAAGGCGCCCGCGTCATCGCCGTGCCGTGGATTAACCGCTGCTTTTACAGTCCATTGCAACAAATTTTGTACGATCAGGCCCGCAACTACGGCGCGTTGGTGGTGGCTTCTGCGGGCAATGGCGATCCCTCGGCAGGCTGTGGCGACGGGCATGCACTGGCTTACCCGGCCTCGCTGGGCGGAGTGTTGTCCGTCAGTTCCGTCGGGCATCGCTTTGCGCGCGGGTCGGTTGATTCGGTGTTAGGTCCCTGGCATTGGCGCGATGTGCACGATTTGTTTCCCTTGGGCGATACCCCGATTACGCATACCCACAACGATAGCGTCGATCTGGTGGCACCGGGGCACGGTCTGCTGACCACCGTGCCCGGAGGAGGTTACGCGGAGGCCTGGGGTACGTCTTTTACTGCGCCACTGGTTGCCGGAATTGCCGCCTTGGTATGGAGTGCCAATCCCTGCCTGACTCCGGGTGAGGTTATGACCATTTTAAAAACCACGGCCTACCAGGTCGATACGCTTCCGGAGAATTCGCCCTATGCCGGAGGGCTCGGCAGCGGTCGGGTGGACGCTCTGGCAGCCGTTGAAGCGGCGTTGGGGCGGGATTCGGTTGTGCTGTATTCCGGCGATGACCTGCTCTGGACAGGGACGCAGCGCGTAGGACGGTCGCTGGTGCTGGAGGCCGGTGCGCGCCTGACCATTCGGGGCAAAGTCTATTTTGGCCCAGGGGCCAAGGTGGTGTTGAAACGCGGAGCTCGCCTGGAGCTGGATGGTGCAGAATTGCTGGTCGGTTGCGGGGGGCAGTGGGGGGGAATCCGTGTTTTGGGTAACCCTGCCTTGCCGCATCCGCCACCGGGTTTTCTGACGGGGGGCGCATACCCCGCCACCGACGATGAGCACGCATTGTTGGTTATAAGGCCGGGCAGTGTATTGCGCGATGCGGACACGGCTGTTCTGTCGTGGAACGGCGGTTTGGTCGGGGGGGAGGGGGCAGTTTGGCTGGATAATACGGTAGCATTCTCTATGGAAAACTACAGTTTTCCTGTGCGGAGCTTCCTGCGGAATTGCTCCTTCGTTTGGGAGGATCGCGAACCCGCCGAAGGTGTTTCTATGACGCGATTGAGACATGTTCCGGGTTTCCTGTTTCAGGGATGTTCCTGGCGCAGTGCCTTTTCAAAACCCGGCTTGCGGGCCATAGAAGCTGCTGAAGCAGGACTGACGTTAAAGGCCGGGACATGTCCGGGAAGTCCATGTCTGATCGGACCCAAAGGTGAAATCAGGGGTTTTGATTTAGGGCTCGAAGTGTGGAGTGCTTATGGCATTAGCCCTGGCCCACTTGTGTTGGAACATACCGCCTTCCGCCAGTGCCGTCGATCTGTTTTGTTGCGAGGTCTGGACGGCGCTGTTCTGCAGTCGCTGGATGTGGAGGTACCGGCTGCCGGAGCGTTGTCCTGGCAAATAGCTACCTATGGCCTTCACCTCGAAGCTTGCCGCAACACACGCATTGCGGCAAGTACATTTGTGGGTTTAGGTGGTTTCTCGCTTGGGGTGCTGGCCTATGCTGGCGAGTTCTACCCGGCTGAATTGCGTTCCTGCCGTTTTTCCGGACTGCTGGCTGGTCTGGTTGTTTTAGGACCGAACGGCAATGCGCGTTCCGGCTTGCAGGTATCCTGCAATCGTTTTTCAGGCAACACCGCTGACGTCTGGCTGGCTCCTGGTCATGAGGCTGCTTCCATAGCGCGTTACCAAAGCGATTGCGTGTATCAACCCGCAGGCAACCGCTTTGATGGCGCATCTACCGGGCCTCATTGGTTGTTGGATTCTGGCGCAGCTCCTGCCTGGTACTTCCACCAAAGCAATCCCGAGTTTATTCCTGTGGTCAGTGATCCCCTGCTGCTTCGGAGCGTGGACTGCGGGCGCAGTTTTCAGGCATCGGATTGCCCTATCTTGCCCGTACTGCCTCTGAACCAGGCCGTGGACAGCATCCGGGCACTGGCACTGCTTGTGGAGCAATTGGAGGCCACTTTTGACAACGGAAGCACTGAGGCGCTGCTGCGGGTCATTGCAGCACCCGGTGTCGGGGCAGGGGTTATGCAATTTGCTCTGTCAGAGGCTAACCCTTACTTAAGTGATACAGTGTTGCTGGCCTTGATTGATCGCTACCCGGCGGTGACACCAGGGTTTTTCCAGTTCATTCTGGAGTCAAATTCGCCACTCAGCGAACGCGTTTTACAACAGGCTTTATTGGCATTGCCCACCGGTGTCCACGAGGAATTGATGGCGTTTCAAAGTTTGGCACCCAACACCCGGGAGCAACTTCGAGCCAGAATAGCCTCAGTGCGCAAACGGCTGTACCGTTGGGAGGCCCGGCGTTTTGTGAGTGGCTGGGAGACCGGGAGTTGGGATTCGCTGCTACTTTACGCGGCTGATGACCCGGATCGACTTGCGCGACTGCTAACTGCTGATGAGCAGTGGGCTAACCTTGACTTGCTGTTGCGCGTTGGTTCAGGAGATACCTTGGATCGCTCAGCGGTCCTGGACATTTTGCTCCAGGTAGCTGCAGAAGGCAGGACGCTGCAAGCGCTTTCTCTACCTGAGATTATGCAGCTGGAAACCTTGGCCGCCGAGCCTGGAGCAGTGGGTGTAGCTGCCGCATTGGTGTTGCGGTCTTACGACGGCAGAATTGCCGAAGAGCCACTACCCATAGACGGGCCCTTGTTCGTGTCTTCGCTGCGGTTGAGCGAGGACGCTGCGCCGCGCTTGTTGGCAAGTCCTGGAGCCGCAGGAGCAAGCTCCGTGTTTGAAGACCTGCCCCAGGTTGGTAACGGCTTTCATACGGCCCAAGCGTTTCGATTGTTTCCCAACCCGGTCCGGGATTGGCTCGCTCTCAGGGGAATTTCAAACCAAGGTACCTGGCAGATCCTGGACGCTCGCGGCATTCCGTTTAACCAGGGGAGTCTGAGCCCGGTTTTGGACATCCCGGTAGCTGAACTTCCGCCAGGATTGTACACATTCCGCATGGAGCCGGAGGGCGCTGTACCGAAGGTTCAAACCTTCGTCAAGATACCATAGTGTATGTTATGGTTAATCCAACACTCCACGCTGAGTTACCTGCAATACTCCACGCTGAGTTACCTGCAGCACTCCATGCCGGGCTTCATCCCCTGCTCCAACCAGCGATCAATCCCGAAGGTCGATAACTTCAATGTTCAGGTAACGCTCTGGATAAAAGCGAAAAGTCTCTTCGGTAACCGCGGGGTTGGCATTGAATTTCTCAATCCGGTACGTGTAGTGAACGCCATCCTTGCCCAGCACGACGGCTTTCTTAAGTGTCTTGCTGCCGGCGGGGATGTACAACTTGATTTTATGGTAGTCCAGGTTTTTGTCAAGCGGACTGAGTTCAACGACTTGAAAACTCGCTCCACCTTCCGAGACCGTTCCCCCGGAAAGGACCAGGTAGTCCGATTCGGTCAGGTTAAACAATTCAGAGGGGCTCATGAAATCCTCCTGGTCTGCATCGTAATTGTTGATCTGCACTTCATTGACATCCTCCTGATAGACCCAAATGCTCTTGGTATCGGAAATGATGAATTGCTTGCCCATTTGAATGCGAAACTTACCCCCTTGCACCCACATGCTCCCTTTGCGGGTTTCGTCCATGGTGTTCTCCTGGTCTTTGATTTGGAGGGCAAAATCCATGGACATGGATTTGAAAGCAGCGTAATGGGCTTTCAATGCCTTGAGGGTTGCCACGGATGCGGGGTCACTGTTTTGGGCATGAAGCGCGGGCCCGAGCAATACCAAAAGCGAAAAGACCAGGAGGCGGAGGGTACGAGGTTGGACAGTTTGCATAGGAGGCACAGCGTTTGTGAGCGCAAAATTAGGCTGAAGCGCCGTTACAGCGGAAAAGCCTTGTTGGAAAGCCGTTTCCTGTTTGGGCGCAGTCGGTTTGGGCAAAGCCCGATTGGGCGCAGTTGGTTTGGGGAAGTTGGGTTAAGGGGTGTCCTCCCTGGAGGCACCCCTTTCAGGCTTCTCCAAACAGGGTTCAGACCGTTGTCTCCAATAACCGTTCCAATTCTGCGGTATCCCGGATCAGGACCTCACGGGCTTTGCTTCCGAGGTTCGGTCCAACGATGCCCGCAGACTCCAATTGGTCCATTAAACGACCGGCGCGGTTGTAGCCTAAGCGCATTTTGCGCTGAATCAGGGAGGTTGACCCCTGCTGGTGGTGCACAACAAGGCGGGCTGCTTCCGGGAACATGCTGTCGCGCTCACCCTCGAATTCTTCGCCGGCCATGGCTTCTTTCTCGTCAATGTATTCCGGTAGGTAGAAGGGCTCCGCCGGACCGGGTTGGCGCGCAATGAAGTCCACTACTTCTTCTACTTCCGGCGTATCCACAAAGGGGCACTGCAGACGGATGATGTCGCTTCCTATAGAAAGGAGCATATCGCCGCGGCCCACCAGTTGGTCGGCGCCGCCCGTATCCAGGATAGTGCGGGAGTCAACCTTGGCGGTGACTTTAAAGGCGATCCGCGCGGGGAAGTTGGCTTTGATCAGACCGGTGATGATGTTCACGGAAGGGCGCTGCGTTGCAATGACCAAGTGAATGCCCACGGCCCGGGCCAACTGGGCCAGACGGGCCAAAGGCATCTCCACTTCTTTGCCGGCGGTCATGATCAGATCGGCAAACTCATCGATAACCAGCACGATAAAAGGCAGGAAGCGGTGGCCATTGTTGGGGTTGAGCCTTCTGACCAGGAACTTTTGGTTGTACTCCGTTATGTTCCTTGTTTGGGCTTTTTTGAGCAGATCGTAGCGATTGTCCATCTCGATGCAAAGCGCATTGAGGGTGTTCACCACTTTGCGGGTATCGGTAACAATAGCCTCTTCCTCGCCGGGCAGCTTAGCCAGGAAGTGGTTTTCGATGCGCTCGAACAGCGAAAGTTCCACCTTCTTCGGGTCAACCAAAATCAGCTTCAGTTCCGAAGGGTGCTTCTTGTACAGCAGACTGACCAGCAGCGCGTTGATGCCCACCGATTTGCCTTGCCCGGTTGCCCCGGCCATGAGCAAGTGCGGCATACGCGCCAGATCGGCCACGTAGTTTTCGCCTGAAATGGTTTTGCCCAGACAGACGGGCAGCTCCATTTTGCTGGTGAGGAACTTCTCTGAACCCAACTGCGTCTTCATGCCCACGATGGTCTTGTCCACGTTGGGCACTTCAATACCGATGGTTCCTTTTCCTGGAATCGGCGCAATAATGCGGATACCCAGCGCTGCCAGGTTCAGGGCGATGTCGTCCTCCAGGTTTTTGATTTTGGAGATGCGGACACCTTTTGCAGGAACAATTTCGTACAGCGTAACAGTAGGACCAATCGTGGCTTTGATCTTGGAGATCGTGATGCCGTAATTGTTGAGGGTCTCTATAATTTGGTCCTTGTTCCGCTCGAGTTCTTGGGTGTTGATCCGGACATCGCTGGACCCGTAGTCTTGCAACAATTCAAGCGTGGGGTATTGGTAACCGGGAAGCTCCATGGTGGGATCATAGTGAGATCCCAGGCTTCCATATTCTGCCAGCGTCTTTTCCAGGACAGGCTCGGTGATGTCCAGTTTGGGTTGATCAGCATCATCCGTTTCTTCTTCGCCATCGTCTTCGCTTTCCTCCTCTTCTTCGGATTCCTCGCCTTCTTCTTCGGTCTCTTCCTCTTCAACTTCCTCTCCGGAAACATCACGCGGATTAGACACTTCTAAAGTAAGCCCTCCTGCGGAATCTTCTTCCATTTCTTCCGCTAAATCTTCTTCTTCCATTTCATCCGCTCCTGCACCGTTTCGTTTTCTGTTCCGGTTTGCAGCGGAGAATTCAGCGTCTGCTTCGTCAGGCGAATAGTATGTCGGGCTTTGGCGACGGAGTTCCCATGCTTCTTGCTCGGCGGTTGTTGCGCCCGCCACCGCACCTTGCGGTTTTTTGCGCAGCCAGCCAAAAAGCAGGCTCAGCGGGAGTTTCAGCTCGGCATTCAAAAAGACTACGGAAAAAACCAACAGCACAAACGATAAGGTTAGCGCCGTTCCGATGCCCCCGACTGCGCCTTGCAACCACTCCGCTAAAAATCGACCAAGCCCGCCGCCAGGCAGGTCGGAGAAACCGCCGAACGCAAAGGCCAGCGCTGTAGAGATCCACAACATGGCAAGCAGACAGTAGCCGTATAGTTTGCGCAGGGCAAACGTGTTTTTCCCATAAAGGAGATTAACACCGGTGGCGCCGGTTAACAGCACCAGCAGGTATGCGCTGATCCCAAAACGCAAGTACACCAATTGGTTGCCTACCCAGGCGCCAAGACGACCAAGCGCGTTGTTGACATCGGTTTGTTGATCGAAGATCATGCCGAAGCCACGACCGTGAACTTTGTCGTGGTCGGTGGTGTACTCAAAAAAGTAGGAGCTGAAAGACACCAGCAGGAAAACAGCCATGAGCAACAGGACCAAACCGCTGGTTTTCCGAAACCGCGGATCGCGCCAAAATGCGCGGGAGGAGTCCGCCATGGCGGCATCGTCTTCTTCCTTGCGCGCGGATCTGCGCCTCCTCTTAGGGGCGGGCGCTGGTTCTGGAACCTCTGCTTCAGCAGGGATTTTTCGCTTGGTATTGGCGGACATGCTGGCGCTGCGCGTAGCGGTGAGAATAGTGATCCGGAGTACAGAAAACGGACTCCGGAGGAATCAGTAAAAGTATTTTTTATCCTGTAAAGCTGGCTTCCCTTATTAACAGTGCAATTTGTGGATTTAGTATTTCTCTGGACAAGGCATAATTTTGCCGCATTATCCTCAGAACCCGCCCAAAATCAAGTAGTTATGCCTAAGGGAATTTTTTACGTTCCGGAACCTTTCAACGAACCTGTCCACGCTTATGGCCCGGACAGTCCTGAACGCGCTGCTTTGCGCGCTGCTTTGAAGAGCGCAAAATCCAAAAAAGCCAACATCCCTATGTTCATCGGTGGCAAAGAAGTTCGCACGCCGGAGCGTGTGGACATTCGGCCGCCCCATGAACTGGGCCATTCCCTCGGCGTGTTCAGCAAAGGCAGCACCAAACATGTGCAGCAGGCCATTGACGCAGCAGCCAAAGCCAAGCCGGCTTGGGAGCAAATGCCCTGGGAGCACCGCGCATCCATTTTTCTGAAGGCTGCGGAATTGCTGGCCGGACCTTACCGGATGACGATGAACGCAGCCACCATGTTGGCCCAATCCAAAAACGCTTACCAGGCGGAGATCGATGCCGCCTGTGAATTGATTGACTTTTGGCGCTACAACGTTCGTTTCATGACGGACATCTACAGCGAGCAGCCGGATTCATCGCCCGCTGTTTGGAACCGCATGGAGTATCGCCCGCTGGAGGGCTTTGTGCTGGCGGTGACCCCCTTCAACTTTACCAGCATTGCCGGCAACTTGCCTACAGCACCAGCCATGATGGGCAATACGGTGGTGTGGAAACCGGCCAATACCCAGGTCTACTCCGCCTGGGTGATTATGCAAATTCTTCGCGAAGCTGGCTTGCCGGACGGCGTGATCAACCTGGTGTACGCCTCTGGTCCCGACGTGGGACAAGTTTGTTTTCAACATCCCGATTTTTCGGGCATCCATTTTACGGGTTCTACCGGAACCTTCCAGCACATGTGGCGCACCATTGGCGAAAACATCGGCCGCTACAAAACCTATCCGCGCATTGTCGGAGAAACCGGGGGAAAGGATTTTGTCTGGGCACATCCGTCTGCTGATCCCCGGGCTGTAGCTACTGCCCTCAGCCGTGGAGCATTCGAGTTCCAGGGCCAGAAATGCTCCGCTGCTTCGCGCGCCTACATCCCTTCGAACTTGTGGAAGGCCGTGCAGCAACACCTGCTCGAAGACCTGGCCACGTTCAAAATGGGATCACCCGAAGATTTTGGCAATTTCATCAATGCGGTCATCGACGAGAAAGCTTACGAATCCATCACTGGCTACATCAGCAAAGCCAAGCGCGACAAGCAGGAGATTCTGGCCGGGGGTAACTACTCGCGCAAAGAAGGCTACTTCATTGAACCTACCGTGATCCGCGCCAAAGATGCGCGCTACCGGACCATGTGCGAGGAGATCTTCGGCCCGGTGCTGACGCTGCACGTGTATCCGGAAAAAGATTGGTCCAAGACGCTGGATTTGGTCAACAGCACGTCGCCGTATGCGCTGACAGGCGCTGTTTTTGCGCAGGACCGCCAGGTGATTGCCGAAGCTTCGCACCGTTTGCGAAACGCCGCCGGCAATTTTTACATCAACGACAAGCCCACCGGGGCGGTAGTGGCGCAACAGCCGTTCGGCGGAGCGCGCGCCTCGGGAACCAACGACAAGGCCGGTTCTGTGCTCAACCTGCACCGCTGGGTGAGCGCACGCGCCATCAAGGAAAACTTCCTGCCGCCCAAAAACTACCGCTACACGTTCCTGGAGCCGGATCAGGAGTAGGGGACAGCGGTGCTTTTGGTTGAATGGTTTAACCCGAACCCAAACCCTCACCCAAACCCGAACCCAAACCCTCACCCAAACCCTCACCCAAACCCGCACCCAACCCTGAACAGCAACCCGCTGCCCAGCCCGGACGCGATCTCCACACTTCGCTGTCCATAAACGCGAGCGGTTATCGCTGGGTTCTCCGCTATTTTTGGAGCATGTCCCAACGCGGATGCTTGTGTAGTACGGGTCTGGCGTCCAGCGTGTTTGCGCTCGGCCTTGCGTTTTGCGTTGCCCAAATGCCAGCGAACAACGCCATGGCCGCCACACCAACGCTCAGCCCTTCGCCCGAAAACGCAGCGCCTGGCAGCATGCTGAACGACCCACCGCTGGCTGTTGCAGACACATTCTCGGTACTGGAAGGCGTTACCACCGAGCTTTTTGTGCTGGACAACGACAGCGACCCCGATGGCGATCCGCTGGACGTCTTCATCGTCGGCGCGCCTGTGCACGGCACCGCATTGGCCCCCACGCTCGGGTCCGTCTTTTACACGCCGGTCCCCGGCTACAGCGGCCCCGACAGCTTTGTGTACCGGGCTTGCGATATCGGTATTCCCGTCTTGTGCGCCGATGCCAAAGTTCACCTCAACGTGTTGACGGCCAATTTACCGCCCATTGTTCGGGCGGACACCGCGGTGACCCTTCGCAGTTTTTCAGTCCGTGTGCAGGTGCTCAACAACGACGAAGATCCCGAAGGGGCTGGATTTAGCAGCGTAATCGTGGTGGATCAGCCGACACACGGAAGCGCCACTCCGGGCGCTCTGGGGCAAATCAACTATGTGCCCAACCCCTCGTTTGTTGGCATGGACAGTTTTCGCTATGAAGCCTGCGATGTTGCAGAAACACCGCTCTGTGCCAGGGCGCGGGTCTTTGTGCGCGTGGACGAACTCTACCTGCCCGACTCTTTTTCGCCCAATGGCGATGGCCTTTTTGACACCTACACCATTGATGGTGTGCTGGCCTATCCCGACAATGCCCTGGAAATTTTTGACCGCTGGGGCCGCGTGATTTTCAACCAGAACGCCTACGCAAACACCTGGAACGGCATCTCGGAAGATAGCGGAGAACCGCTACCCGAAGACGTCTATTATTATCGTTTCCGCTTGCCTGGATTAGGTATTGAACTCAGTGGATCCATTGTCCTCAAGCGATGAAGCAGAAGCATACCATATTGTTTTCTATTCTTTGTATTGCGCTCAGCAGCCCGTCCGCCTTTGCACAATACCTTCCGGTATGGAACAGCTACCTGGATCACGGGTTGAGCTGGAACCCGGCCTACGCCGGCAGTCACGAAGCGGTGAGCCTGTCGGCCTTCTACCGCCGTCAATGGATGGACCTTCCCGATGGGCCTTCCACCACAGCGCTTGCCCTGCACGCGCCGCTCTGGAACCGCAGCCTGGCACTGGGCATGGAACTGACCAACGACCGGCTGGGTCCGTTGCAGCGCAATGCCCTCCAGGGGCATTTTGCCTGGAGAAGCGTCGGGGGAAATGGGTTTTGGGCCCTGGGCGTCAACGGTGGTCTGAAATTGGAAGATGCCGCATACCAGGAACTTGATGCTGCGCAGGGTGGGGATCCCGCCTTTAACCTGGCTCTGGAGGACCGCTGGGATTGGAATGCCGGAGCGGGTTTTTTGTACCAGAACCACTGGCTGATGGCCGGGGCCAGCGCGCTGGACCTGGCTGGTGATCGCCAGTATTTTGGTGGCTTGGCCGCTTTGATTCGCTACGGCGATGGCTATGGGGTTCGGCCAGCCGGATTAGTTCGCTACACCGAGCGGGAAGAATACCTGGCAGAAGCCGGGTTGCAATTCCTGTTTGTGGAAAGTTTCTGGGCTGGAGGAACCTACCGCAGCAACGGTGACCTCATTTTTCAGTTGCTTTACCGACCGAGAACGTCAACAGCGCTCGGTTTTTCGGAGTGGGGCATTGGTTACAGTTACCAAATACCGGCATCGGAGTACCGGACGGCATTGGGGGTAAGCCACGAAGTGCAACTCACCTACCGTTTTCACAAAGACAAAACGCGTGAATTTGGCCCCCGCTTTTTTTAATTGGCGTCCCGTCCGCTGGCATCCAGCCTGCACCGGGCCAGCCTCCCTGCTGTTCGGCCTCCTGCTGGTTCTGCTCGCACCTTGCGGGCATTCGCTGCAGGCCCAGAAGCCCGATCGCGATTTGGTCCGCGCGGAGAAACTCTACGCAATTGGGCGTTACCACGCGGCGATCCCCTATTACGAGCGCTCTTTGCAGCGGGCCTATGACGCAGTCAACTGCGCCCGGTTGGCAGGTTGTTATCACCGTCAGGGAGCGTACCTGCTTGCGGAACACTGGTACAAACAAGCGGTGCTTGCAGACGCCCTTCCCCCGGAGTATTTTAAACAATACGCAGAGGTTTTGCGCAACAATGGAAAAGCTGACCAGGCCTTGGAATGGTTTGAGCGCTACGACCGCTATGCCGGAAACAAGGGCGCGCATAAGGCCAGTTATGCGCTTTCAGCGGAAGAGGATGTCCTTCCCCAGGAGTACCGTGTGGCCTTGCTTGATGGCAATACGTCAGCCTCTGAAATTGTCCCGGTAGCCTACCAGGGGCATTTGGTCTTCGCCTCCAACAGGGGAGGGGGCAATGCGGGAAGCCGTTCGCCGCAGGACGGGGCGCCCTACTACGACTTGTACATCACGCCGCTGGACGAGTCTGAACGGACCAGCCCACCTGCAAGGATTCGCGGGGCTATTCATTCTGCCTGGCACGACGCAGGGTTCAGTCCTGATCCCGCAACCGGTGACATCTGGTTCACCCGGACCAGTTCCAACGGGGGCAAGCGCGTTCGCGACGGGCAAGGCGTGGTGCACACCGCCTTGTACACCGCGCATTGGAAACGCGACAAACTCAAAGCCGTCAAACGCTTTGCCAAAATCAATCGCCAATATACGGCTGCTCATCCCTCACTGACTCCGGACGGTCTGCGCTTGTATTTTGCCGCAAATCTGCAGGATGGTTACGGGGGAATGGACATCTGGTACTGCGACAGAACGGAACAGAATGGAACCTATGCCTGGTCCGATCCGGTCAATGCAGGCTCGCGGATCAATACCCCCGGTGATGAAGTATTCCCATTTGCCCCCCGGCTGGATCGGCTCTACTTCGCCTCTGACGGACATCCCGGGATCGGGGGCCTGGACATCTTCCAGGTGGATTTCTCCGGCGGCAGCTGGGAGGCGGTGCGGCATTTGCCGGCCCCGGTAAATTCGCCCCGCGATGACTTTGGTGTCTATGTGCGCAACAACCAGGGTTTTTTTTCCAGTGATCGCATCGGGGGAATGGGGGGCGATGATCTCTACGCCTTTGAACGGATCCGCGTGCGCGCCGGGGTTTACGTGCTCAACCTGGAATCGGGACAGCCCATTTCAGGCGCTCGCGTGGAATGGATCACCGACGGTCAAAATAACCGCCAGACCACCACGGATGCAAGAGGATTTGCATTTGCCGATCTGCCCCCCGGGGTGGATTATTATTTCAACATTCAAAAAAGCGGTTTCTACGAATTGGTTTTTACGGAAACCCGGAACAAGGAATTGTTCACCGCAGGGTTAAAACCGCTGATTGAGCCGACGCCACAGCCCGATCCCAGTGAGCTTGCTGCACCTGCCGGGTCAGGTTTGGACCAGAATAATTCCGATGCCCAGCTTCGATACCGCATTCGGATTGGTGTTTACCGCAAGCCAAACATGGAGAAACTATCGCCGTTGGAAACCATAGCGCCCCTGTTTTCTGTGCCCGGTGCCAACAGTGTCAGCGCCTTTTATATAGGACCTTTTTTTAATGCGGAAGAAGCGCAAGAAGCCTTGATTCGCGTTCGGGAGCTTCGCTTTACCGATGCCATTTTAGAAGAGTGGGTGCCCTGACCCGGTCACAGGATCTGTTGGATTGACTCAACATTTGCCCCTGCTTCTGCGTTATTTAAGGGAGCAACAGGTTTGGAGCTCTCTTATGGAAACGCTTGTCCTTGTTATTCTTTTTTTTGTCCTGAATCTGGTTAAGGAGATTTACCACCGGGCTTAATACCGGGGGAAAGGCTTAGTACCTGCAGCAAGGTTAAAGGCTCTTGATGCGCTTTTTCGTCGAGCACGCACAAGCGCAGTCATCCTGTAATTCCTGCCCGTTATTCCTTCCCGTTTTTCCTGCGACGCTGGCCTACCTTAGCGCTGGAATGTCCCCTGTTCAATCGCAGTCCTCCGCACAACGCTCCGGATGGTTGGAGCGGCTGATGCCCGTGCCCTTTGGCATTGCGGCCTTTCTTACGTTGTTGACCTTTGCGCTGGCCGCTGCGGTGGGCACCGATCCGGAAAGTGGCCGTGCACCGGATGCCCGTGCACTTCTGCGGCAATGGGAACTGGGTCTCTGGAACCGGGGTGGCATGGTTTTTACCTTGCAAATGCTCCTGATTTTGGTCCTCGGGCATGTGTTGGCGCTGACCCCGATGGCTAACGCGTTGATGGATCGCTCGTTGCGCTATTGCCGCAGTACGGCAAGTGCGGCGGCCACTGTCGTGCTGCTCAGCGTGCTGGCCGCCTGGATCAACTGGGGCCTTGGGCTGATTCTGGGAGCAGTATTTGCGCGCAAAGTGGGCGAAAAAGCGCTCCGGGAGGGATGGTCCCTGCACTACCCGCTGGTGGGCGCTGCCGGTTATATGGGCATGATGGTTTGGCACGGAGGGCTTTCGGGATCGGCACCATTGACGGTAAATACTCCTGACCATAGCTTAATAAATGTTATGGGCGTCATTCCCCTCTCCGAAACACTCGGATCAGAAACAAATATATTTACATGTATTTCGTTATTGCTCGCTCTGCCGCTGTTTTTTTTCTGGTTGGGCAAACGTCTTCCTCCGGGGGCGGTCCGGCTTCCGGATTTTTCCGCACCCGGTCCTGAACCCGGTCCGGTCCGGGAAGGCGCACCCGCACCCGGTCTTGAACCTGGGCCTGGAAGTACGCGATCACCCGCACCAAATTCCCTTTTACCGCATACCGCGCAAGATTCCGCGCAGCAGGCCGATCATACCCAATCGGCTGTGCCTGCAGGATTCTCCTTCCCCTGGCGCTCTGCGGGCCGAATTGCCGCAGCGCTTTTTGCTGCACTTATTCTGGTGGCCGTGGGATTGCGTTTTGCAGAAAGTGAAAGCAAGGGATCGCTGCGTTTCTTAACGCTTGATTTCATCAACCTTGCACTGCTTGGATTGGGCCTGCTGCTGCACGGAAGTTTTTCGCGGTACGCCGAAGCTGCAGAAAAAGCTATGCCGGGTGCTGCGGGAATCGCCATACAATTTCCCTTTTACTTTGGCATTATGGGGCTGATGCAGGATTTTGGGTTGGTGGCGTGGATGGCCCAGGGCTTTGTGGAGTTATCCACAGCGCAAACGTTTCCGCTTTTTGGATTGCTGAGTGCCGGGCTGGTCAATTTCTTTGTGCCCAGCGGTGGTGGACAGTGGCAGGTTCAGGGTCCGGTATTGATCGAGGCAGCGCGCGCGCTGGGCGTGCCCGATTGGAAGGCCATCATGGCGCTTTCGTACGGCGATCAGTTAACCAATATGCTGCAGCCGTTTTGGGCTTTGCCGTTGTTGGGCATCACCGGTCTGTCTGCCCGCGATATCCTTCCCTACACAGCAATGGCGATGCTGCTTGGGTTGGTTATCTTCGCTGTTGCACTGACTTTGTTTTAGCGTGTGTTTGTTATGGAATTACCTGCCTCAGAACCTTCCCGACCACTTATTTTAGTCACCAACGACGATGGGGCAACAGCGCCCGGCATTCGCGCTTTGGCCGAAGCCATGTTGCCCTTGGGCGATGTCATTGTCGTGGCGCCTGATAAACCGCAGAGTGGAATGGGGCACGCCATTACCATCAATGCCCCCATTTTCGTGCATCCGGTTCGGGATTTTGGCGAAATCAAGGCTTGGGCCTGTTCTGGTACACCGGTAGATTGCGTCAAGCTAGCCCGCGATGTTGTCTTGCACCGCCGACCGGATCTGTGCGTGTCGGGCATCAATCACGGGGCCAATTCGTCCATCAACGTCATCTATTCCGGTACCATGTCTGCCGCTATGGAAGCGGCCATTGAAGGCATCCCGGCCATTGGGTTCTCGCTGTTGGACTACAGCCACTATGCTGACTTCACAGCCGCCAGCCAATACGCAGCACGCATTGCACGGCAGGTATTGGAACACGGCATGCCCAAAGGGGTGCTGTTGAACGTGAACATTCCCGCCCTTCCACCGGAAAAAATTCAGGGCATCCGCTTGTGCCGCCAGGCCAATGCCAAGTGGGTGGAGGAGTTCGTAGAGCGCAGCGATCCGCGCGGACGCAAATACTATTGGCTCACGGGGCGTTTTGAAAATTACGATGAGGGCCACGATGCGGACGAAACCGCGCTGCGCGAAGGATATGTCAGCGTAGTTCCGGTGGGTTTTGACTTTACGGCCTACCACGCCATGGCGCATTTCCAGGAGCATTTTGCCTTTCAAAAAGCTGCCGGAGCGGATGCGACGCCTGCAAAATCTATGAAAGCCTGATGCTGCAACGCGATAGCCTTTGGGTGGGCTTTTTAGCAGCGCTCATTTTCCCGGCTGCTGCGTGGTTCGGGCTGAATTACATGAGCGATACCATGGTGGGTAAAACCATTCTGGGCATCGACTTTTCCGGGTTCTCTGAATCGTTTATTGTTACCATGGCGGTTTGCGCAAACTTTTTCCCCTTTTTCGTTTACATGCACACCCGCAAGGATGACGCTATGCGCGGAGTAGGGTTGATCACCATGGTGCTGGCGGTTTTGGTTGCCGTATTGTACTTTTTGTAAGCCCAAATCGCCCGGATCAGCTCGACCCATCTTTGCGCCAAATCCTGCAACACAGCCCATGCGTTATTACCTCATAGCCGGCGAAGCATCCGGCGACCTGCACGGGGGCAATCTGCTGAAGGCCTTGCGGCAGCGCGATGCCGAGGCGGAGTTTCGCGCCTGGGGGGGGGATCGCATGGAAGAGGCCGGCGCGGTATTGGTCAGGCATGTGCGCGACCTGGCCTTTATGGGTTTCTGGGAAGTGGCCGTGAACCTTCGCACTATTTTGGGCTTGTTGAAAACGGCACGAGAGGACCTGTTGGCCTGGAAACCGGATGTCCTCATCCTGATTGACTACCCGGGCTTCAACTTGCGAATGGCTGCAGCGGCAAAAGCTGCCGGCATTCCTGTGATCTGGTACATTTCGCCGCAGGTGTGGGCCTGGAAAGCGGGGCGTGTTAAAACGCTGCGCGAGCGCGTAGATCAGTTGTACGCCATTCTCCCATTTGAAAAGGCCTTTTTTGCAGCGCGCGGTATGGACATCCATTTTGCCGGCCACCCGCTGCTGGATGAAATTGCCCGAAGACAAGTTTTGGGCGAAAGGGGACCCGATGTTGCTGCGCCGGTTTTGCCAATCCCCAACAGTAAGCCCTGGATTGCCCTGCTGCCCGGCAGCCGCAAACAAGAGATCAACCGCATGCTTCCCGTCATGCTGGACGTGGCGCGCAAGCATCCACAGCGCACCTTTGCGCTGGCGGGTTTGCGCCAAATCGGCGAGGACAGCTACCGCAGTTTTCAGCTGTCCCCAAATGTGGAATTGCACCTGGACGCCACCTACCGCGTGCTGGAGCGCTCGCAGGCCGCCCTGGTAACGTCGGGTACGGCAACCTTGGAAACCGCGTTGTTTGGCGTGCCGGAAGTGGTGCTTTACCGCGGCAATCCTTTGTCCTTTGCCATTGCGCGGCAGTTGGTGAACGTGCCGTTTATCTCGCTCGTCAACCTGGTCCTGGAGCGGGAATTGGTCGCGGAACTCATCCAGGGTCAAATGGTACCCGAACAGGTT
The DNA here is from genome assembly GCA_016124275.1 of Bacteroidota bacterium. Lineage (GTDB taxonomy): Bacteria > Bacteroidota > Bacteroidia > Chitinophagales > BACL12 > WGOA01. Next base: position 42,683 of record WGOA01000022.1, on the reverse strand, counting down.
GATCGGGAACTTTGCCGGCTGCTGGACGATCCGGATCGCGCGGCCCAGATCCGGCAAGGCTATACCGAGTTGCGCGAGCGGCTGGGGGGGGGGGGGGCTTCCGATCGCGTGGCCAGCGGCATCATCCATTTTCTGAAAACAGGGAAGGGCTGATGATCCCTGGGCCAGCGGAAGGGACAGCCACTTCGCTCCCGCCTTGCAATGCATGTTTCCGTCTTGAAATCCGGTTTGCTTTTCAAAAATCAGGGCTTACCTTTGCCATCCATCCGCAAACGGATTCAAAATAAGGGGGATTAGCTCAGTTGGCTAGAGCGCTTGCATGGCATGCAAGAGGTCATCGGTTCGAATCCGATATTCTCCACCATAAACCAGAAGGGGCTGTCTCAAAAGGGCAGCCCCTTCTGGTTTGCGATAGTTTGCGATAGTATGCGCTAGTATTCGATAGTTTGCGCAAGAGCGAACGGCGAGCCCAATTGGTGTCAAATGTCCAAATCCCGCTCGGCCTTGCGCTGGCGCAGCAGGTCCACGTAGTGGATCACCACGCGGTTGCGGTCATCGGCATACAATTCAATCTCCCGGTTGCCGCGGATCCAGTAATGCGCTCCCCCTGGGTACACAGAATCGGCGGGAAGCACCACACTGGCCGGACCGTACTTGCGAGCGTACAACACAGCGGTTTCGGCGCATAAGGTCTTTGCGTCAACGCCTTTGGGTAAGCTGGGCAGGCATTCCAGTTTATAGAGCGAATCGCGGTAAAACCTGGCTTCAAAGTAGGTGCGCACCTTGCCCAGGTTGTCCAGGTACAAGTCATACACGTATTCAGAGCGGTTAGCCCCTTTGGGCACTTTGTACATTTTGCCTTCACGGGCCAGCTTCATGGTATGGGCGGTCATTTGACGGCGGCTCATGCCCAACAGAAAGTCCAGCATGACCGTATCGCGGCGTTGTCCGGATGCGGGTTCGCGGATGCGCAAGGCTTCGAGTACTTCCGCCGGTGAAGGTTCTTCTACAGCCTCCAGGACAGGTTGCTGCTTGCGGCTGCACCCTGTGCTCAGTCCTATAACCAGCATGATGAGGACCAGGACACCCCCTTTTCGGGCATTAAGGGAATCCTCTGGCAGACCAAACCGCATGAATGCTGGATCAAACTGCTTCTTGAAACTTAATAATGAACCCATTTTTTGGTTAAAGCAGTTGAATTGTTGAAATTAATTTGTAGCAATTTAATTGCGCGTGTCGCAGCGGAGAACAAGGGTTGAATCTCCGGCCGAAAATGCTCATAAAATCCTGAATACCAGGACTTCGATGTAAATTTTGAATTGTGGATAACTCAAGAATTTCAGGAGCAGATTACCAACAATCGTCGGGTTGGACAGCGTTGTCGGGAAATCGGGGAACACAAAATGATTAACTTTGGTTTATGTCCTATTGACACCTCGCTTTAGGGTCATCCTCTACCTGATTTTTTCAAGTTTCGTTTGCAATACCCCCTCTAACCCCTTCCACCACCTACCCTCTGAATGCATATGAACGTTGCTGCAACTTCTGCCTTAGCGCTTGTCTTTAGCATGGTCATGTTCTTGCCTTCCGCTCAGGCACAGCAAACAATAGACCAAAACGATGGGATTTACACTTCGGTCAATACCCGCCGGCTATGGCGTAACGTGGACCAGGTTCCCGCTGGTCTTGAAGACAACCGCATCGTGTTCGCCCGCGCATACCGCACTGTTGAAATCAACATGGGCATCATGGACCAGGTGGTGACGCAGACCATTCGTCCTGTGACCGACGATGAACGCAAGGTCATCACGCTGATGTTTCTGCCCTTGCCTGATGGAAGCAACCAACAATTCGAAATTTGGAACGACCCGGTCATGCATCCCGAATTGGCCGCGCGTTTTCCGGAAATACAGACCTATGCCGGGCGAGGGGTGGATGATCCTTCCGCAACGGTGCGATTGGACAAAACGCCGCAGGGGGTTCACGTTCAAATTCTGCGCCCTTCCGGCACGGTCTTCATTGATCCTTATGCGGTTGGCAACGACCAATTTTACCTGAGCTACGCCCGCAAAGACTTTGAGCGGCACCCGCTCAAAACGTTTTCTTGCGGAGATGCCACGGGTTTCGGTCAAACGCCTCCCGAGATTAGCCTGCCTTCCGGTATTCAAAACAGCGGCGACGAGCTGCGGACCTACCGCCTGGCTCTGGCTTGCACCGGAGAATATGCCAACTTTCACGGAGGCACGGTAGCTGGAGCCCTGGCTGCCATGGCCACCACCATGAACCGGATCAACGGCGTTTATGAGCGCGACTTTAGCGTGCGCATGGAACTTATTGCCAATAACGATCAATTGATTTTCCTCGACGGTGGGTCTGATCCCTATACCAACAGCAACGGTTTTGCCATGTTGGATCAGAATCAGGAGACTGTTGACGACATCATCGGGTCAGCCAATTACGACATCGGGCACGTGTTCAGTACAGGTGGCGGTGGGGTCGCAAGCTTGGGATCGGTGTGCTCCGGTGGCTTCAAAGCGCAGGGAGTAACCGGCGGATTTGCCCCGGTAGGCGATCCTTTTGACATCGATTACGTGGCGCATGAAATAGGCCACCAATTCCGCGGCGAGCACAGTTGGAATTTCTGCGGCTCCCCTTCAGGCACTGGCAGCACGGACTTTGAACCGGGAAGCGGCAGCACCATCATGGGGTATGCCGGCATTTGCGGTGGCGACGATTACGCCAGCAACTCCGATGATTATTTCCATGGTGCCAACCTGGTGCAGATGATCAACTTCATCCAGACGGGCGATGGAAGCGGTTGTGGTGTGCTTACTTCCACCAGCAACACCGCCCCGGAGATTACCGTCATGCCCGCCGCCATGACCATTCCCATCAGCACACCGTTTGCTCTCACTGCCGATGCAACAGACGCCGAAGGCGACCTGCTGACGTATTGCTGGGAGCAGATGGATGGGCTGAACAACATCAGTTTATTGTCCAATCCATCGGGAACGTTTGGATCGCCCCTTTTTCGCAGCTTTGAGCCTGTTGAGAGCGGAACCCGCATTTTTCCCAGCATGGAATTGCTGGTTAACAACAGCACCAGCCGGGTGGAATTCCTGCCCGATTACGAGCGCAACATGAAGTTCCAGGTCAACGTTCGGGACAATCATCCGGGTTCCGGAGGCGTAACCTGGGATGATGTCACCATTAAGGTAGATGAAACCGGGGGGCCTTTCTTTATCACGGAGCCGGCAGGTCCTGGTGTGGTTTGGGAAGCCGGCAATTGGTACCCGGTCAATTGGGAAGTGGGCCAAACGCAAAATCCGCCTTTTAACTGCGCTACGGTGCGCATCGAACTTTCGGACGATGGCGGCTACACCTACCCCATTTCCCTGCACGAGTCCGTGCCCAACAATGGCAGTAACTATATCTATGCTCCAAACTTAATTGAGAATGACCTTCGCATCAGAGTAGCCTGCAACGAAAACATTTTCTTCCAGATCAACGACTATGATCTGCGCATTGAAAACAATGGGATGCCCTCCGGATTGTCGGAGCCTGGCCTGCAGCCTTTGCAGCTGTTGCCAAATCCCGCCAGCGATTGGGTGCAGCTCAATGCAGTCAACGGACAATCGATGCGCGATGCCCATGTGCGCGTCAGCGACATGACCGGTCGAACGATGCTCGCACAGAACTGGCCGGGCGAAGGGCCTTCTTCCACGCTGCAACTGGATGTTCGTTCCTGGAGCCCTGGCATCTACCTGTTGGAGCTGCGCTATGCCGATGGCCAGAAGGGCAGCCAAAAGCTGGTAGTGGAGTAGCTTTGCTCCATGGATCCCGTACTGAGCCCTTCCACCTACCTGCAGGAGAACAAAGCCCGTTTCCTGGATGAATTGATTGCCCTGTTGCGCATGCCTTCGGTCAGCGCCAATCCCGCCCATGCAGGGGATGTGCGCAACACCGCCTTGTGGATTAAAACACACCTGGAGCAACTCGGCGCCGATCGCGTGGAATTGGTGGAGACGGGCGGGCATCCGCTGGTGTATGCCGAAAAAATCGTTGACCCTGCCCTGCCAACCGTGCTGGTTTACGGCCATTACGACGTGCAGCCGCCAGATCCACTGGAGCTGTGGAATTCGCCGCCTTTTGAGCCCGTAGTAAAAGACGAAAAGCTTTATGCGCGCGGCGCCTGCGATGACAAAGGCCAGATGTTTTTGCACCTCAAGGCCTTTGAACTCATGCAGCAAGCCGGCCCTTTACCGGTAAACCTCAAGTTCATGATTGAAGGCGAGGAAGAAGTGGGTTCCGTGAATTTGGAAGCCTTTTTGCGCAAGTACCGCGAACAGCTCAAAGCTGATGTGGTGCTGGTTTCGGATACGTCCATGCTGGCCAATGATGCCCCTTCCATCACCACCGGGTTGCGCGGGCTGAGTTACCTGGAGGTGGAAGTGACCGGTCCCAACCGCGACCTGCATTCCGGGGTTTACGGCGGTGCGGTGCGCAACCCGATCAATGCCCTGAGCCACATGATTGCCTCGCTGCAGGACGATCAGGGCCGCATCACCATTCCCGGTTTTTACAACGACGTAGCAACCGTAAGCGAGGACGAACGCAGCGCCATGGCCCGTGCCCCCTTCGACCTGAAGGCTTACAAAGCCCACCTGGCCATAGAAGACGTGGCCGGTGAAGCTGGCTACAGCACGTTGGAGCGCACCACCATCCGGCCAACGCTGGACGTAAACGGCATTTGGGGCGGTTACACAGGCGAAGGCGCCAAAACGGTTTTGCCCTCCAAAGCCTATGCGAAAATTTCCATGCGCCTGGTGCCCAACCAAAAGCCGGAGGTGATTACCGCGCTGTTTACCGAGCATTTCAAAAGCCTGGCACCCGCTGGAACCAAGGTTGTGGTGACGCCCCACCACGGTGGAGACCCCGCCGTGACCCCTACGGACAATCCGGCTTACCGCGCTGCGGCCCGCGCGATGGAGGCCACATTTGGCAAAACCCCGATTCCGCTGCGCTCAGGAGGATCCATTCCCATTGTGGCGCTGTTTGAACAGATTTTGGGGTTGAAAACCATCCTGCTCGGCTTCGGGCTGGATTCGGATGCCATCCATTCGCCCAATGAGCATTTCGGCCTCTTTAACTTTTACAAAGGCATTGAAACCGTGCCCTTGTTCCATCAGTTTTTTGCGGAGGAAATGCGCAATGGGTAGGGGCGAATGCCCAACCGGCCGGTAAGCGTGCACCATATCCCAGGCCAGGGGGTTTTGCGCAGGACTTTTATCGCTTGACGGTGCCCTGAATGTGTTGCTCCAATTCGCGGAAAAGCCAGGAGCGCTGCTCAATGTCAATGCGGTAGAGGCCAGAATCCATGTGCAGCGCGAGTGTCTTGTTGGAACGGTACATCACGTTATCGGTGGAATCTGAAAGGCGGAACCAGATGGGCCGGGAGCCTTCGCGCATTAGCACAGCTTCTTGCAAAACCAGTTCGGGTTTGGTGGCGCGATAGCGCACTCGCGTGCGGTTGCCCGAAATCGTGCTGTCCACGCGGTACTGGCCGCGAAGCACGGGATGGGCCAGATCATAGGCCTGGAAGGCGGCGAGTTCTGCGGCCCAATTGGTTTGCGCCAGAAAAACGGTGTCCGTTCCATCAGCCGATTGGATGATTTTCTCCAGCCCGGCTTTGGTGCGGCTGTTGGTGGCGATGAAGGCTTCGGTGTAGGCCTTCAGATCGGCGTAGGCGACCGGGTCGCCCGGGGGGGCGGGGGGGCGGCACCCGGACAACAGCCCGAGAATCAGCGCGAAAATCCCGCACGCCAGCATGCCAGCTTTTTCCGGATAGCGTGAAGTATGCATCAGATCAACACCTTGCCCGTCATTTCAGGCGGGATTTCCAGGTTCATTAAACGCAGCAACGTCGGCGCAAGGTCGGCGAGTTTGCCGGGCTGCAGCACCGTTTCGCGATGCCGCGGGTCGATGAGCCAAATGGGCACGGGGTTGGTGGTGTGCGCCGTGTTGGGTGTGCCGTCCGGGTTGCGCATTTTGTCGGCATTTCCGTGATCCGCCGTGACGATAATGGCATAACCCCCTTCCAGGGCTGCTTGCACCACGTCGCGCAGGCAGGCATCCACCGTTTCCACCGCGCGGATGGCCGCGGGCATAGAGCCGGTATGCCCCACCATATCGGCGTTGGCAAAGTTGAGCACCACAAAATCGGCACTGCCGGCGCGCAATTCCGGCAACAGCGCATCGCGAAGGGCGGGTGCGCTCATCTCGGGTTGCAGATCGTATGTGGCCACCTTGGGGCTTGGTGCCATGATCCGGCGCTCGCCATGAAACTCGGTTTCCCTTCCCCCGGAAAAAAAGAACGTTACGTGCGGGTATTTTTCGGTTTCTGCAATCCGGATTTGCTTTTTGCCAGCTTTTTCCAACACCTCGCCCAAGGTCATGCGCAAATCGTCGTTGCGAAAAATGACGTGAACATTGCTGAACTTCTGGTCGTACTCGGTCATGGTCACGTAGTACAAATTCAGGCGATGCATGCCTTCAGCGGCAAAATCTTCTTGCGTCAACGCGCGGGTAATTTGCCGGCAGCGGTCTGTGCGAAAATTGAAGCAAAGCACCACGTCGCCATCTCCCATGATGCCCAGCGGTTGCCCGTGTTCGTTAACCACGGCAATGGGATCAATGAATTCATCGGTGACGCCTGCGGCATAACTGGCCTGCAGTGCTTCCTGCCAATTAGTCGTATGTGTTCCCGTTCCATGCACCAGCAAATCGTAAGCTTTTTTGATGCGGGGCCAGCGCTGGTCGCGGTCCATGGCGTAGTAGCGGCCCACAATAGAAGCTATGGTTCCGGTGGAATGGTCGAGGTGGGATTGCAAGTCTTGCAGGTACTTCGCAGCACCGTGGGGATCGGTATCGCGGCCGTCGGTAAATGCATGAATGAACACTTGTTCAATTCCTGCCGTTTTAGCCAGATCGCACAGCGCCATGAGGTGGTTGAGATGCGAATGCACGCCGCCGTCTGAAACCAGCCCCATCAGGTGCAGCCTTCCGCTGAGCTTGGCCTGGGTAAACGCCGCCTGTAAAACGGGGCTCCGGCCCAGCTCACCGCTGCGAACCGCTACGTGGATGCGCTGCAATTCCTGGTACACCACCCTTCCAGCTCCGATGTTCAGGTGCCCTACTTCTGAATTGCCCATTTGCCCTTCGGGCAATCCGACGAATTCACCGTCCGTGCGCAATTCGGCATTTGGCCAGTCTTTGTAGAGGCTATCGGTAAAGGGTGTGTTTGCCTGAGCGATCGCGGAAACGGTCGGATCGCCACCGTGTCCCCACCCGTCCAGGATAACCAACAGGGCTTTGTGACCGGCGTTTTCTGCGGCTGTCCCTCCTGGCCCCGGGTTTGCTTGTACCTTTTCTACCATGCGCGCGAAGATACGGAGGTCTGGCGCCAATCGCCCGGTAGGAACGGTGGACGTTTGCAATTGCCCGAAGCATGACGCCGGGGTTCATCCGTTGCCATTCCGGCTTGGATTGATTAGCTTGCTTGGGCTATGCAACGGGTATGCCCTAGTTTAGCAGCAGGTTTGCGCCAGCACTTCCAAGCCTTTCGCCCGCTACCATCCCGGAAGGGAAGGAAAACGATGGTTTTGGCACGCTTTGTGCCCCTTCAAGGGCAAATCAAGCCGTACAACGGAATGAAAACCATGAAAATCAATCTTTTAGCAGCATTTTCCTTCGTTATTGCCTTGTTGGCCGCTCCTTTAACCGGTCAGGCCCAACAAGCAGAACTGGGCCAAATTGCTGCTGCCATCAAAGCGGGCAATGCCAAAGCGTTGGCAGCCTACTTTGATACTAATCTTGAAATCACCATCCTGACGCAGGAAGGTAGCTACAGCAGTGCGCAAGCGGAGGCCGTGGTCAAGAACTTCTTCACCAAAAACGTGCCTTCTGATTTCCAGATCATCCACAAAGGCGATTCCGGCGGAAACTCCAAATACGCCATTGGCAAGTTGCAAACAGCAAACGGAACCTTTAGAACGTACATTTACGTGAAACAGAAAGGCACCGAACAACTGATTCAGCAACTGCGATTTGAGCGCGAATAATTGCCTCAACCGTACTTTTTGACAGTTCCGCCCGGAACTTCCCTTTTGCGGACCTCGCTTTGCCAGCCCTGCGGATGAACATGCGGCCATGACGTTTACTTCTTTGTCCGAACTGCCGCCTCTGGCTCCGGAAGCCCTTTCGCCTGATGCGACAACCAGCATCCGACAGGCCTTAGCAGAAGATGCCGGCCATGGTCCACACGCCGGAGATCATACCAGCCGCGCCACGGTTCCCGCTAAACAGCAGGGACGGGCGCGGTTGCTTGTTAAACAGCCCGGCGTATTAGCGGGCGTTGATTTGGCATGCCGCATTTTGGGCGAAGTGGACCCGTCGCTCCACATCCATTTGCGCATGCGCGACGGCGCAATCATCCAACCCGGCGACGAGCCCTTTTACCTTTCCGGTTCTGAGTTGTCCATCCTAACCGCAGAGCGAATCGTGCTCAACTTTATGCAGCGCATGAGCGGGATTGCCACACTGACCCGTACCTACACGGACCGGATCGCTCACACGCCGTGTCGGCTTTTGGACACGCGAAAAACCACCCCGGGTTTGCGCTGGATGGAAAAATGGGCCGTGCGGATTGGCGGTGGATACAATCACCGGATGGGTCTTTACGACATGGTCATGATCAAAGACAACCATGTGGATTTCAGCGGGGGAATTGCCGCGGCGCTGGATTCAGTTGTCCGGTACCAACAGGAGCGAGGTCTGGCTTTGCCGGTTGAGATCGAAACCCGCAATTTGAAGGAGGTTCAGCAAGTTTTGGATCACGGTGCGCAACACGGTATGGTGCAGCGCATCATGTTGGACAACTACCCGCTGCCGCTGTTGCGGGAGGCGGTAGGTTTAATTGCCCGGCAAGCGGAGACGGAAGCATCGGGCGGTGTAACTTTGGACACCGTGGCAGCGATAGCCGAAACGGGAGTAGATTTCATTTCAGTCGGTGCCCTGACGCATTCAGCCATTGGGCTTGATCTCTCCTTAAAAGCGCTTTGAGCATGGCTATGCCGGGTCCATGGGCTCCGGCCGTCCTCGGGCTATAGTTTGCTGCCTTTCTTCCCATTCTCTCATGGCCTTGGAATCTCATTCAACGGATGCTGATGCATCGATTGCCGCCGGCGCCGCAACGTTGCCCGGCCTGAAGCGCCGCATCCGGTTTATCATCAATCCGGTAGCCGGAACGCGCAAAAAGCACAACATTCCCGACCGCATCCAGAAGCACCTGGACCACCGCCGTTACGAGTACGACATTATCTACACGCAAGGCCGTGGGCACGCGACTGAACTTGCCGCTCAGGCGGCGGCTGAAGGGCTCGATGTGGTGGCCATAGCCGGAGGAGATGGCTCGGTCAACGAAGCGGCTACAGGGTTGTTGGACAGCCATACCGCGCTGGCCATTCTTCCGCTGGGCTCCGGCAACGGACTGGCGCGACACCTGGGCTATTCGCCCTGGGTAACCTCCACGCTGCATGTTATTAATGCCTGCCATATCGTGGACCTGGATGTTGGCCGGGTTAACGACAAGTACTTTTTCAGCCTGATCGGGGTTGGGTTTGATGCCTTCGTGGCCAAGATTTTTGACCGCGAAAAAACCAGGGGCCTGACCACCTATGCGCTCGCTTCGGCTATGGGGCTCATGCGCTTCAAGCCCTTCGAATTTGAATTGGAAAGCCCTTCAAAAAAACTGGATGGGCTGGCCTTCATGATCAATGTTTGCAACGCCAATCAGTACGGGTACAATTTCCGGATTGCTCCCAAAGCGTCGGTCCATGACGGTCAGTTTGATGTGGTGCTCACGCGAGCATTCCCGCGCTGGAAGGCCCCAAAGCTGATCTATGACTTAAGTGTAGAGAACCACGCGTCCAGCGAGTACGTGCATACCTTTCAGGCTTCGACCCTCCGGATTTTAACCCAGGAGCGCATTTACCTACAGGTGGACGGTGAAACACAACCCAAGGCGCGCGAGTTTACCCTGCAATTGGACGCTGGCCGGCTCAAGGTGCTGGTCAATCCTGCAACGCACATCTGAGGGGGAGAGAACCTGAATAGGTTTAATTATAGTTGAATTTGACACATGCCAAAAAAACCCAACAAGACCACACCCGATAGCCGCGGCATGGTGTACTCCACCAATCCATCGTTTTCGTTTGAGCCGGAACAAAAGTCCGAACAGCCCTTCGTGGAACCCGCTAAGCAGCGTTTGATTGTGCGCATCGATCGCAAGCAGCGCGGGGGCAAAGAAGTGACGTTGGTGGAGGGTTTTCAAGGGCCCGACAGCGCTTTGCAGGCGCTGGGGAAGCTGCTCAAGACCCAGTGTGGCACGGGAGGCTCAGCCAAAGACGGAGAAATCCTGGTCCAGGGCGATGTGCGCGATAAGGTTGTTGCTGCACTGCTCAAAGCGGGGTACAACGCCAAGCGCGGCAACTAGCGTTGCTTCAATCCAAGCCAGGGGTTTAAGCAGGGGGTTTAAGCAATGCCCTTAAAGCCACAATCTAAGCCCTACTTCCCAAAACTCCCTTCCAAAAAGCGCAGCGCTTCTGCCCAGGAAAGCGAATCAGCTGCAGCGTTGTAGGCCAGGGGAAGACTGAATTTTTCGCCATAAGAAGTGGCCTCCGGGTTGGTAAACGCATGCACAGCCCCTGGGTAATTGATGAAGGTATAATTCACCCCGGCAGCATCCATTTCGGTTTTAAAAGCAGCGATGGACTCCGCTGGTACAAAGGGGTCCGCTTCGCCATTGAGCACCAGCATGCGGCCCTTGACCATGCCGGGACGAGCGGGTTCAACGGCACCAAGACTGCCGTGAAAGGAAACGGTGGCGTCCAGGGGCATACCCTGGCGGGCCATGTTCAACACCACACCACCGCCGAAGCAATAGCCGATAGCGGCCACGTCATCCGTTTTGACCGGCCCTTCGTTGAGCAAGGTTTCCAGGGCAGCGCCAAAGCGGGCAACGGCACCCTGCGGATCGCCCATAACCGCCGCCGTAAACGCGGAGGCCTGTTCGGGATGATTGGCGGTGGCTCCGTCGCCAAACATGTCTACGGCAAAGGCCGTGTACCCGGCAGCAGCCAACTTGCGGGCGGCATTGCGCGCGTGTTCATTGTGCCCCCACCATTCGTGAACCACCAATACCCCGGGACGGTCGCCTGCCAGCAGGGTGTCGTAAACCAGAAAACCTTTCATTTCCACAGAATCGGCCATATACGTGATTTCGCGCTCCAGAAGGGCTGGTCCGGTGGGCGTTGCTGCTTCTTCTGTTTTGGGGGAAGGGCTGCAGGAGGCCAGGGCAAGGATGCCGGCTGCGAGAATGCTGTAGGTTTTCATACGACGTGGTTTCAGGCCATAGAGCCCGTTTGACCCGGCAAAGCTGGCGTAATTTTACGGGATGACACGGCTCAGCGCAAAGGAATTTTTGGCCGCAGACGGGGTAACCCTGGATGTGCGCTCACCGGCGGAGTATGCGCTGGGCCATCTTCCCGGGGCGCGGTCTTTTGCGCTGTTCAGCGATGAGGAGCGGGCGCGCATCGGCACCTTGTACAAGCAGCAGGGCACGGAACGAGCCATCGAAGAGGGTCTGCGTGCGGTTGGTCCGCGCCTGGCCGACATGGTTGGGGCAGCCCGAGAACTGGCCCTCGGTCAAACGCTGAACCTGTACTGCTGGCGCGGGGGAATGCGATCCGGCTCCGTGGCATGGTTGCTGCACACCGCTGGTCTTTCGGTGCGGGTCTTGCAAGGCGGTTATAAAGCCTATCGCCAGGAAGCGCTCAGCGCTTTGGGAAGCATAGATAATCTTATTGTGTTGCAGGGCCCCACGGGCAGCGGCAAAACCGATACGCTGCACGCATTGGCTGCGCTCGGCGAGCAGGTGTTGGACCTGGAAGGCTTGGCGTGCCACCGCGGCTCGGCGTTTGGAGCGCTCGGCCAGTCGCCACAGCCGACTACGCAGCAGTTCCAGAACAATTTGTATGCTGCATTGCAGCCCTTCGACCTGACCAAACGCGTGTGGGTAGAAGGCGAAAGCAAGTCCATTGGCCGCTGTTACCTGCCCGACGAACTTTGGGCCTGCATGGCGGGCGCGCAAACGGTGGAAGTGGACCTTGACCCCGCACAACGGGTGGCGCGACTGGTGGCGGCGTACGGTGCCTTTGCAACGGCGGATCTGGAAGCTGCCATCCGGAAACTTCGCAAGCGTTTGGGCGGGCTGCGCATGAGCCAGGCCCTGGAAGCGCTCCAGGCCAATGACCTGGCCGCCGTGGCTGCGCTTTTGCTGGATTATTACGACGATAGTTATGCCCACCACCGAATCACTCAGGGTTTGGATCGCAGCCAGCATTTGTTGCTTCAAGGTTCAACCCCACAGGAATTTGCGCTACAATTGTTGCGGTATGTTGATACTTTACACCCATGTCCAACGCCAACCCTTCTGACTTGACCACTCCAAGCGCTTCAGACACGGAGCCCATTCGCCTAACGGCTTACAGTCATGGGGCCGGCTGCGGCTGCAAGATTGCGCCCGATGTGCTCAGCCGCATCATTGCGCAAGCCGGCGCCGCTGTGCCAGACGACCGCCTGCTGGTGGGCAACGACAAGCGCGACGACGCGGCGGTGTACGCGCTGGACGATGAACGCGTCATCATTTCCACCACGGACTTTTTCATGCCCATTGTGGACGACCCCGAAGATTTTGGGGGAATCGCTTCGGTGAATGCCATCAGCGACATCTACGCGATGGGTGGCACGCCAATGATGGCCATTGCCATTTTGGGCTGGCCCATTGACAAGCTTTCGCCGGAGGTTGCCGGCCTTGTGTTGCGCGGGGCGCGCGAAGCTTGTTCCAGGGCTGGAATTCCATTGGCAGGAGGACACTCTATAGATGCTCCCGAGCCGATTTTTGGGTTAGCGGTAACCGGATCAGCGCTGCGCCGACACGTTAAAGCCAATTCCACCGCTACCGAAGGCTGTGAATTGTACCTGACCAAACCGCTGGGCATTGGCATTTTGACCACCGCTCAGAAAAGAGGAGTCCTGGAGCCTGCCGATTTGGCTGAAGCGCGCCGGCTGATGCTCACGTTGAACGACGCAGGGGCCGCCTTTGGGCGTTTGGCCGGAGTGCGTGCCATGACCGACGTAACAGGTTTCGGGCTCTTGGGTCACCTGGTGGAAATGTGCGAAGGCAGCGGCCTCAGCGCCCGTATCCGATACAACCAAGTGCCCCGCATTGCCGGGCTGGAGCGCTATTTAACATTGGGTACCAGTCCCGGCGGTACTTCCCGCAATTTCAAGGCCTACGGCCATGGGGTGGGGGTGCTCACTGATGAACAACGCGCAGTATTGTGCGATCCCCAGACTTCCGGAGGGCTGTTGTTGGCCGTAGAGCCTGCCGGCCGGGAGGCTTTTTTGGCGGTTGCCAGGGGCTGCGGGCTGGTTTTGGAGCGCTTTGGCTCGTTTGAGCCGCGCGGGGAGCAGCTGGTTGTTGTTCAATAAGTTCTGCCCATGAAGCAAACGTTCAACTTTTTTGAGGTTTTGCCAGCGGGCGTTGGTCCCATCCAATCCTTAACATTGGCTTAACATTGGCCTTGATTTGCGGTAAAACACGCCACATAGTTCTGCAGCTTCTTAGCGATAAACTTAACATAGGCGTGATGATCAAGACAAATTTGAATGTATTAGCTGCAGTTACCCTGGCGATAAGCGCGGTTTTTTTTAGCTCCTGCAGCGGAGAGGACTGCGATGATGTAACCTGTCCTGCGGGTCAGGAGTGCATTGATGGCGAATGTTTTGACTTTTCCACCGGAAACGAAGTCATCACATCCAATATTTCCGAAAACACCACCTGGACCAAAGACAAGGTTTACCAGTTGGGTGGCCGGATTACCGTGCTGAACGGCGTGACCCTGACCATTGAGGCAGGCACGATTATTAAAGGCGAAGCGGGCACCGGGGCTAACGCAACGGCATTGCTGGTGGCCAGAGGCGGCAAACTGCTGGCCGAAGGCCGGGCAGATGCACCCATTATCTTTACCTCGGTAGCAGACGAAATCAGCCCTGCTCAAGTGGCTGCCGGCGACTTCACCAGCCCAAACCTGGACCCGACCATTAACGGACTCTGGGGAGGTGTCCTTATCCTGGGCCGGGCAGCCATTTCCGCTTCGGCGGCAGAGGTGGCCATTGAAGGCATTCCCACAACCGATCCAAACGGTCTGTACGGTGGGAGCGATGATGCCGATGACTCGGGCATTCTGACCTACATCTCTATCCGCCACGGGGGAGCCAACATTGGCAATGGCAACGAGATCAACGGACTGACCTTGGTTGGTGTTGGTTCCGGTACCGTCATTGACCACATTGAAATCGTATCTAACCAGGACGACGGCATTGAATGGTTCGGGGGCACAGTGAACGCCACCAACGTCGTAGTTTGGAACACTGGCGATGATGCCATTGACACCGACCAAAGCTGGTCCGGAACCCTGGACAACTTTGTTGTGATTACCCCGCTCGGACATTGCTTTGAGTTAGACGGTCCCGAGGGCAGCTATGAAGCTGGTCATGTCATTAAAAACGGCAACGTTTACGCCTCTGATGATGATCGTGTCAGCGAGGACCTCATTAATGTCGATGACAACTCCATTGTCGATTTGGAGAACCTGTACATCACGGGTATTGCTGCCGGACAGCAGATCAACAACGTAACAGCAGCCGGGGTGACCTTCACGGGCATCGTGTTGGATGTAGCACCCGCTGAACTGGCCAGCTACATCAATGGCGCTGTTCCAGCAGGTGTGACTGCCGGAAGCAGCTCGCAGGCCAATGAGGGCGTCTTTGGCTGGACCTGGGCAAAGCAAGCCGGAGCCTTCTGAGCATTCCATTCCAATAACAACCTTTCACAGACTTGGCGCTTGCGGGCGCTGAGTCTGTTTTGTTTGAACGGCGTTCCAAAATGAAGAAGCTAATTATCTTTCTGTTTGTGATTCTTGGTCAGCAGGTTTTTGCGCAGCAGGGAGTCCTTCGCGGGTCGGCCTTTGACCAGGACAACGGCGAACCGCTGATTGGGGTAACAGTGCTAGTTAAAGGAACGAGCATAGGAACCATTACGGATTTGGATGGCAAGTTTTCGCTGCCATTAGATGCCGGAACATACGATATACAAATATCATATGTTTCTTACCAGGCACAAGTTATTGAAGGAGTGACCATTGCTCCCGAAGAGGTTACCCTGCTGAACAACATCCAAATGCAATCCGCCAACCTGGATTTGGATGAAGTGGTCATCAAGGCAGACATGGTCAGGAACAACGAGTCCAGCCTGATGCTGGTCAAGCAGAAGTCAGCAGCCATGATTGACGGCATTTCGTCAGATCGAATGGCCTTGATTGGCGATGCGAATGCGGTGGAAGCCGCCAAGCGCGTTACCGGTGTTTCGGTTGAGGGGGGCAAGTATGTGTATGTTCGCGGCCTCGGCGATCGATACTCCAAGACCACATTAAATGGTATGGACATTCCCGGACTGGATCCGGACCGGAACAGTTTGCAGATGGACTTATTCCCTACCAGCCTGATGGACAACATCACGGTGAGCAAGAATTTTACGGCAGACATGCCCGCCGATTTTACGGGAGGGTTGATGAACCTGGAGACCAAGGACTTTCCGGATGAAAAAATTGTGTCCTTCTCGGTTGGCCTTGGCTACAACCCTTCCATGCACTTCAACTCCGACTACCTGAGTTACAAAGGGGGAAACACGGATTTTTTGGGCTTCGATGATGGCACACGGGCACTGCCCTCGCGCGCATCCAGCCAAATGATTCCCACGCCAACAAGCGGTGCGTCCGTGGCCGATATTCAGAACTTCGTCGGTACTTTTAACCCGACGCTTGGAGCAAGCCGATCCCGAAGCCTGATGGATGGCAGCGCCAGTTTTACGGTAGCTAACCAGCTGCCGTTGGGCAAAAGTGAAACGCACAACCGCAAACTGGGCTACATTTTTTCGCTCTCTTACCGATCGGAATACACGTACTACGATGATGTACAAATAGGGGAGTACCAGCGCTACACCGATCCCGAGTTGTTGGAAATGCGCTACGCCACCACCCAACAGGGCCAAATGGGCGAGCGTTCTGCCCTGGTAGGGACCATTGCCGGTCTGGCCTATAAGACGGACCGCACCAAACACCGACTCACCCTCATGCACTTGCAGAATGGCGTGAGCCGGGCTGCGCAGTTCCGTATTGACAATGACGGCGAAGCGGTGGGTCAGTCGGGGTACATTGCTTTTTCGGATAACCTCGAGTACAACCAGCGTTCCCTCAGCAACCTCTTGTACAACGGAACGCGCGTGTTGAAGAACAACAATTGGGAACTGGACTGGCGCCTTTCCCCCACCTTGTCTTTGTCAACAGATCCGGATATCCGCAAAACGGCCTTCACCGTAACCCCGACCAGCACCTTCTTCAGCTCCGGAGCCGGGGGAAATCCCTCGCGCATCTGGCGGTCTTTGCAAGAGTACAACGCCCCGGTTCGCGTTGACCTGACGCGCAGCTACCAGGCCTTAGGCGGACCTGCCAAGCTTATGTTTGGCGCCGCAAACACCTACAAGTACCGCGATTACGAAATTCTTTTCTTTGATATCCAGTTTTTTGGCAACCAGAACTGGCCGAATCCGGATCCCAATGTGGTGTTGAACCCGGAGAACCTTTTCCCCAATCAGCCCAACTCCATCTATTACCAGTCGGGCAACAACAACCCCAATCCGAACGAGTACCAGAGCAGCGTCAACAACACAGCGCTCTACGCTTCCAATGAATTGCAAGTGACCAGCCGCATGCGGGCTATTGTTGGGGTTCGAATGGAGTACTACCTCCAGCATCATACAGGCCGCGACCAGGCCTATGCCAGCGGAGATATCGTTAACGGCCGCAACCTGGTGAACGCCAAGGTGCTCGAGACCTTGAATTTTTTCCCCTCCGTTAATGTGATCTACAAAACTTCAGAGAAGGAGAATTTGCGTTTTGCTTATTCGCGTACAGTAGCCAGACCGTCGTTTAAGGAATTATCTTTTGCACAGATTATTGACCCGATCACGAACCGGATTTTTAACGGCAGTCTCTTTAGTTACATCAATGCTGAAGGCGTTACCTCTTGGAATGGCAACCTGGTTGAAACCGACATTGACAACCTTGATTTGCGTTGGGAAGTCTTTTACCCGGCCGGACAGATGCTTTCCGTGAGCGGGTTTTTCAAGCGCTTTCAGAACCCGATTGAGTTGGTGCGCATCCCTGAGCAGCAAACCAGTACAGAGTTCCAGCCGCGTAACGTAGGTGATGCTATGGTATATGGGGTTGAGCTTGAAGCGCGCAAACACTTGGGTTTTCTCACAGCGGCC
Source organism: Bacteroidota bacterium (assembly GCA_016124275.1). Taxonomy (GTDB): domain Bacteria; phylum Bacteroidota; class Bacteroidia; order Chitinophagales; family BACL12; genus WGOA01. The sequence goes on along the minus strand of WGOA01000022.1, from coordinate 25,174 downwards.
TTGTCCAATTTGAGCGTAAATGCCAACGTAACCCTGGCGCAGTCGGTGCTGACCATGTCTGACGTGGAGTTCAACGCGCGCAAGAACTTTGAACGCGCAGGCGAGACCATCACCAACGAGCGCCGCATGGCGGGACAGTCGCCCTATGTGATTAACGCCGGTTTGCTGTACAGCAGCGAGCCCGCCGGGGTTGATTTTGGCGTGTTCTACAACGTCAAAGGCCAGACCCTGGAAGTGGTGGGCATAGGCTTGTCCCCCGATGTGTACACGGAGCCCTTCCACAGTTTGAATGTTAGCTTGAGCAAAAAACTCGGCCGCGAACAGCGCACCCTTGTTGACTTGCAGGCCGCCAACATCCTCAACGACCGGATCGAGAGCTTCTACCACTCCTTTGAGGCTCAAAATCAGGTGTTTAGCAGCTTTAACCCCGGCATGAGTTTCAGCGTCGGGCTGAGTCATCGGTTTTAGGTATCCGTCCCAGTAGCGCGTTGGGTTAGGTGGTTTAAGCAAGTCGGCCTATTTTGAAGCAAGAAAATAGGCGTGATGCTCTACAAGTCTACTGTTTTGCTGCTCTTAGGATGTATTCATTTTGGTGCTTTTGCCCAGGTCTGCGACCCTTTGGCGGCTCCTTCCGGGCTGGTTTCAACCTTTGCCGAGGGTATCGGAGCTCAGCTTCAATGGGATCCGGTACCGGGCAGTACCGGAGTGCAGATCAAAGTAACTTCCCCGTCGGGCAGCACGGTCACCCGCCGCATTATTGGGTTCGAAAGGGATCAGTTTCTGGTCCCGGATGCCGTGCTGGTTCCGGGCACTTATACCTGGCAAGTGCAGGCTGCCTGCAGCACGGTGCCCCCTTACGACGTGACCCCCGTTTCAGCGACCAGCACTTTTTTGGTGGGCCCCGCGGGATGCCCGGCAACCGTAACGGACATTGACGGGAACGTGTACAGTACAGTCCAGATTGGCGAGCAGTGTTGGATGCATGAGAACCTGAAGGTAGAGCACTATCAAAACGGCGATGCCCTTCCTACAGGGTTGAGCAATCCTGCCTGGACTGCTGCTGCAACAGGTGCATTTTCGGTATACAACGATGATGCTTCCAACAAGGCTGCTTACGGATTACTTTATAATTGGTATGCAGCAGCCGACGCGCGCGGATTGTGCCCGACCGGGTGGCAGGTGCCAACGGATTCAGCCTATGGCCAACTGATCAATTTCCTCGGTGGTCCCGCCGTTGCCGGTGGCACTATGAAAGCTACGGGCACTTTGTTGGCGGGAACTGGCCTGTGGGAAGATCCCAACGCCGCAGCGAGCAACAGCAGTGGATTCACTGGCTTGCCCGGTGGCTTCCGAGGCTTCTTTGGTGACTATCCCGAATTGGGAACGCATGGTTACTGGTGGACCCGCACAGCGCCATCCTCTAATGCTGCATGGAATCGACGGTTGAATACCTACACCAGCCATGCAAACCGTTTCAGCGCCAATAAGCAGAACGGGTTTTCCGTCCGATGTCTGAAGGATTGAAAATCTTATGGTGTCATACCGGGCGTTCAAAAGTTACCGAACTCCCCGGCCTCTAACACGCGAGCTCCTTCACCCTGACGGATCCAGATATTGCCGTTGCCTTCCGGGTTGCGCATGCCCTGTTTCGTGATTTCCGCGTTTTTCAGCCGCAAAAGGTAGTCGGCCAATTCGCCCTGGCTGACATACCATATGTTATCTTGTTGTGCGATTTGAGCGCAAAACTGTTGCATGTTTTTCCAGCGGACGGGGTCTTTAAGTTCCCAGGCGTGGCCCCAGACGTAGAGCACAGTCAGTTCATGGGTTTGTAGCGCTTTGTAGGATTCCGCGTAAGGCAGGCATTTGCTGTCGTGGATGGTGGGATGCCAGAGCAGCAGGTTTTTGGGCAGGTTAACGTTGCGGGTATCGCTAACGGTTCGGGCGCTGGTAATGCCCTGGCTGCCAACGAGCTTCGCTATGTGTGCGTTGGAACTTCCAAAAGGGTAGGCCAGACTGCGCACGCCGCGGCCGGTCATGCGCTCCAGTGCAGCTGCGTCGGTCTTAACTTCCTCCAGAATTTCGGCATTGCTGATCTCCTTGAAATTTTTGTGATAGGTGCCGTGTGCCGCGATTTCGTGCCGGGCGTAAACCGTCAGCAGGGAATCTGCCGAGAGGTATTGCTGGTACACGGAATCGCCGTCGGGCTGCGGCCAGGCGCGGGTCTGGCCCAGGTAACCGGAATTCAGGTTGAAGGTTCCCACGAGCCCGTGCTGGTCAAAAAGTTGTGCCAGCCGGATGTCTTCGATGGGGCCGTCGTCATAGCTCAGGACCAGCGCTTTGGTTTTGCCGCCTGGATAAGTAAAAATATGTTCGGGCGAAGGGCCGCATGCGCTTAGCACAGCGGTTGCTGCGCAAAGCAGGGCGCATGGAACGACCAAGCTGCGAAAGCCAGTCCTTGACCAAAGCGTTGTATCATTGATGTTCATCCCGCTTTGCTGATCATCCACCTGGCTACACCGGGAAAATGACGACCCAGGAAAACCAGCAATTTGCCGTGCCCGGTAAAGACAAAAACCGGCTGGCGGCGGGCCAGCGCGCGGACCATGACGCGGGCAGCGCGGTCGGTGGGCCACATGAGTTTGGCGGGTCGGCCATCAGGGCGCGAGGGGTCAAAGTGGCCGCTGTTGTCCACGCGGGCGATGTTGCTTTCTACAAAGCCGGGGTGCATGGTGGTGCAGGTCACGCCGCTGCCGCGAAGTTCCAGTTGCAGTGTTTCGCCAATGGAATGGACCGCTGCTTTAGAGGCGCTATAGGCACCGGTTTTTGGGCCGGGTAGGAAAGCCGCCACACTGCCAACCAGGCCTATTCGCCCTTTGCTGGCGCGCAAGTGGGGAAGGGCGTAGCGCACCGTGAGCGCCAGTCCGGTGACGTTGCCAGCCAGTTGTCGTTGCCAATCGGCGGCGGATAATTCTTCTAAACGACCAATGACCCCAAATCCGGCATTGGCTACGGCCACGTCCATCCGGCCAAAATGCGCCACCACATCGCGCACGCAGGCTTCGATGTCGGGCTCTTGCAGGATGTCGCAGGGAAAGGCTTTGGCCTGGCCGCCCGCCGCCGCAATTTCGGCGGCCACTGTCTCCAGTTCTTCCCGACGGCGGGCAGACAACGCCACGCTGGCACCCTGCCGGGCAAACTCGAGCGCCATTTCGCGCCCGATGCCGGAAGAGGCCCCGGTAATCCACACCACTTGATTCTTGAATTTCACAGAACTTGCGTTTTAGCAAAGCCTAAAATAAGGTTTCTGGCGATGCCCTTCTGTGATGTCGTGCACAGGCGTTTGCAACGCCGGGTTGTAGCTTGCCGCTTAAGGTCATGAATCCCATAGCAAATGATAAGTAAAATAAGTATAAGAAGCATTTTAGTAGTTCTGCTCTTCGCGGTTTTAGGCTGTGGAAGGACTGGGCAACAGGAGGCCGCCGCTGAAGCTGACTTGCAGGCGGGTTTTCAGGTGCTGGAGACCAGTTGCTTCTCCTGCCATTCGCCGGATGACCAGGCGGCCATGGGCATTGCTCCTTCACTGGCCGCCATAAAAGCAGCTTACGGTGGAAAGGCGACTTCGCCCGAGCAATTTCGCAACCACCTCGCGGCCTTTCTGCTAAGCCCTTCGCCCGAAACCAGCCGAATGCCGGAAGCCATAGCGCAGTATGGGCTGATGCCCAAAATGAGCCTGAGCGAGGAAGAAGTGGCCGCCGTGGCTGCCTACCTTTACTTCACGCCGTTGGAGAAACGGGACTGGTACGCGCAACATTTTGCCACCGAGCAGGAGCGTTTTCACGCTTCTGAACAGGAGCTGCCGCAACTGGAACAGGGCCTCCATTTGGCCATGGCCACCAAGGCCGTGTTAGGCAAGAACCTGCTGCAAGCCATTCAGGCTGGTGGTCCGGAGCACGCCGTGGATTTTTGCTCCACCCGTGCCCTCGTGCTCACGGACAGCATGGGCCGCGAGCTGCACGCCGGCATCAGGCGGGTGTCAGACCGCAACCGCAATCCGGCCAATGCGGTCAACGCTGCGGAGTTGGCTTACATCCAGGATACGCGCTCCCGCATGGAACAGGGCGAAAAGCCGCTCGGCCAGGTGCAACAACACGGCGATTCCGTGACCGGTTTTTACCCGATTGTTATGGACGCGCTTTGCCTGCAATGCCATGGAAGCCGGGAGACGGACATTAGCCCTTCCACCTGGAACACCATTCAGGCGCGCTACCCGGAAGACCGCGCGTTCGGCTTTGCCCTGGGCGAGTTGCGGGGCATTTGGGTGGTGGACATGAAAAGATAAGTTTATTTTATAACTATTAAGGGTTGTTAAAGTTTATGCAATCGCGGCTGCAGCCAACTATCTTGAGGCCGTGGCTGTCGGTGCCGCACCCCCGCAAAAATGGAATTGATCCTCGCTGGTGTTTCCAAAACTTATCCCAACGGGGTCAAGGCACTTAACGACGTTTCCATAAACATAGGCAAGGGTATGTTTGGTCTGCTCGGACCAAACGGGGCAGGCAAAAGCAGCCTGATGCGCACCATTGCCACGTTGCAACGGCCGGATACGGGATCCGTGCAGTTTGGCGCCATCAATGTCCTGGAAGACCCGATGGCGCTGCGCAGGGTGCTGGGTTACCTTCCCCAGGAATTTGGCGTGTATCCTAAGATGACGGCCCAGGACCTGCTGGAGTATTTTGCCAGGCTCAAGGGGGTGACGGACAAGAAAGAGCGAACAGCCCTCATTGATGAACTGCTTGCGCTCACGAATTTGTTGGAGGTCAGGCACAAGCATGTGGACGGATTTTCAGGCGGCATGAAGCAGCGTTTTGGCATTGCGCAACTGTTGTTGAACAAGCCGCGGCTAATCATCGTGGACGAACCTACTGCAGGCCTGGATCCGGCTGAGCGCAACCGCTTTTTGAATGTGCTTCGGGAAGTTGCGAGTAGTTCTGTTATTCTCTTCTCCACGCATTTGGTTGATGATATTCAGGATTTGTGCAATGACATGGCCATTTTAAACGGGGGAAGGGTTTTGCTCCACGAGCGGCCTTCGGTGGCTGTGGCTAAGCTGGAGGGCCAGATCTGGACGGCCGTCATCGAGCGGGAAGCGTTGGACGCGGTCGAGCAACGCCATAACGTTCTTTCGTCGCGCTATGTGCCTGATCAGGATGGCCAGACTCGGGTGCAAGTGCGGGTGCAGGGTTTCACGTGCCCGGCTGAACATTTTGAGCACGCAGCGCCATCCTTAGAGGATGTGTACTTCGCTGCGCTGCACCAGGAACCCATTTCGACCTAAATGTTCCGCACCATTTTTTTCTTTGAGCTCTGGCAATGGCTGCGGCGCTGGCCCTTTTACGGGTATGCGGCCTTTTTCTTTTTGATGGCCCTGGTCAGCATGGCGGGGGCTGCCGGCGCATTTGGAGCGGGCGAAGGGCAAGTTGCTGCCGCTGCAGCGGAACCGGCTAATGCTCCGCTGAGCCTGTACCAGTTTGCCCTGTTTTTCAACAAATTGCTCTTGTTGCTTTTGCCGGTGTTCATAGGAACCACGCTGCACAAGGATTTTCAGAGCAATGCGCATGCGCTGTTGTACGCCTACCCCATGGCAAAGCGCGCTTATCTGCTGGCCAAGTTCAGCAGTGGTTTTATGTTGGTTGCGCTGGTTGCTGCGCTGGTGTTGTTAGGCCTTTTCTGCGGAACATTGATTCCGGGTATTCCATCGCAAAACCTATGGTCCGGCACGCTACTGCCGTATGGGCAACTGTATGTTTTGTACCTTCTGCCAAACCTGTTGGTGTTCGGGGTGCTGGTATTTGCTGTAGTATTGTTGAGCCGTAACATATACGCAGCATTTATTGTGGTGTTGCTGATGGGTTTGCTCCGCGAAGCGGCTATGCGGGCCATGGGAGGCACGTCAGCGGGTCTGCTGCTGGATCCCCTTGGCGATGCACCCACGCAGGCAGTGGTTCGCTATTGGACCCCGGAAGAGGCGCTGGTTCATGGCTTGCCGTTTTCCGGGGCATTGCTGGCGAATCGCTTGTTCTGGTTGGTTTTGGGGGCCATCGGATTTGCGGCGGCATACCGCAGTTTCTCGTTCAGCCAGGTAGCGGCGCTTTGGGGTTGGCCAGCGCGCTTGACGAAGACCAGTTTGCGGAGTTTGCCCAAGTTGGAGGGTGGGCTGCAAGTCCGGCAGCGGCAGGGGGCGTTGCTTCGGGTGGTCTTACCGCCGATTGTGTTCAATCATGCTCTGGGAGCACAGGCGCGTACTGCGTTCCAATTGGCCTGGCTTGATCTTCAGTTCATCGCCCAGAGTGGAGCCTTTGTCAGCATCGTTTTGGCGGGAATTGTCTTTGTAGGGGTATTGCTTTTTCAGATCAATCCTCAAACGGATACCAAGGTCTTGCCGGCTACCTGGTTTATCCTGGGCTTTCCGGTGTTCTTTTTCTCGTTTTTGATTCAGCTGCTCACGTTTTTGTATGCCGGGGTATTGGTGCAGCGGGCGCGGGCCGCCCGCATGGCTGATTTAGTGGCAGTAACTCCTGTGCATAACCTGACGCTTTGGGCATCCAAGTTTCTGGCTTTAGTCGGCATGCAGTCCTTGTTGTTGTCTTTACTCCTGTTGTTGGGCATCGGTACGCAGCTCTATCAAGGGTACTCTGACATTCAATTAGGTCAGTATATGTTCTCGCTGTTTGTTTTTCACGGCATCGGCTTTGTGGTTTGGGCGCTGATGGCGCTGTTTGTGCAAACGCTCGTGGCAAGCGTGTACCCCGCGTTGTTTCTCTTGATTCTGTTGTGGTTGGGCGTCGGGGAGCTGCCATCGCTAGGTATTAGCGAGCACGTTTTCCGCTTCAACGATGTGCCGCACAGCGATAGCTTTCTGTATGCATCAGATTTGAGTCCGCGGGGCTTTGGCCAGCGGGTGTACTTTTTGTACCGAAGCTATTGGTTGCTTTTCGGAGGGCTGCTGGCCTGTGTTTCGCTGCTGTTTTGGTCCCGCGAACACAGCCTGGGATGGCGAGAGCGCTTAGCCTTTGCTCGCCGTCGATTTGGGTTGGCGCAAGCGGTGACCATAGGTTTACTTAGTGTCGGCGTCCTGGCATTTGGCGCCTGGGGCTACCGGATGGAAAGGGCAGAGGCGCAAACGTTGCCGCGCAACGAGCAAAAATTGCTGGCTGATTTTCAAGCGCGCTTTGCCCGATTAGCCCATGTGCCTCAACCCCGAATTGCCGCTTTATCCGTTGCCCTTGATTTCTATCCGGAGCAACAGCGTTTTAGGGCGAAGGGCCATTTTGTGCTCCACAACCGCAATGCGGTACCCGTGGATACTTTGCTGTTGAAGTGCAGTTTTGACGAATACACGGAAGTATGGTTTGATGACCCCGTGCAGAAGTTGATTGTTGACACCATATTCCATTTTACGGTTTACCCACTGCACCCACCCCTTGCTCCCGGCGATAGCATGCTGCTTCATTTTGACATTCGCAACAAGGCCAATACGCTCTTGACCCAAAATTCCAATGTGCTGGACAATGGCACGTTTCTGAAAAGCGACATTTTTCCCAGCATCGGCTACTTTGCGGAGACAGAACCATCGTTGCCCGAAGCGGCAAGCACCCTTCGCCATTACCAGCGCAGCGATGAAGACGGCATCCGGTACGAGGCCGTGTTGAGCACGTCAATAGGGCAGACGGCTGTTACTGCAGGCAGCCCATTGCGATCCTGGACCAAAGATGACCGGCATTACGTTCACTATAAAATGCCGCAGCCGGTCAAGTTTGTGCTCGGCTTTCATTCAGGAGAGTTCAACGTGATGCGGGAGCGCTACCGCGGCGTGGAACTGGCCATTTTCCACCACCCGACCCATCGCGCCTGCCTGGCCTCCATGATGGCGGGGTTGAAGGCCAGCCTGGATTTCAGCACGCAGCATTTTGGGGCCTATCCTTACGGGCAGATCAGCATCGTTGAATTCGTGCGCGCTGAGGGCTCCTATGCTACGACGTCGGGCAACGTCATTTCCATGTCTGAACTTCGGTTCATCCACAATACAGATGCCGAATTCCTGGACTTGCCGTTTTACGTAGCCGCGCATGAATTGGCGCATCAATGGTGGGGCAACCAGGTCATTCCGGCAGAGGCTTTTGGTGCCACTGTGCTCACGGAGAGCATTGCCGAGTACGTGAGTGTCAAGGTCTATGAGCAGGCCTTTGGCCGGGCGAAGGCCCTCCGTTTCCTGGAGCAACAGCGCGTCCGGTATCGACAGGGCAGGGCTGAAGCGGGGTCCGCTTCCACCCCTGATGTGCCGTTGTACCTGGCCAGCGCCGAGCAGACTTACCTGACGTATGGCAAGGGCGCTTTAGCTTTTTACACCCTCCAGGAAGCCTGGGGCGAAGCGGAATTGTTGGCTGCGTTGGGCACTTTTTTGCAGCAGCACCGGGGCGGACCGCCATATCCTACGTCGCTGGATTTGCTGGAACACCTAAAAACAGCGGCACCGGCGCACCTGCACGGCTTGATCGGCCATTTGTTGGAGCGCCCTGAGCCGGAGTTGACGCTCAAGCCGGTTGAGGCCTGGCTGGGGCCATAGGGGGTTGCGGGCGGGCGGGCTTTTATACCACCCCTGTTCCCCGTACTTTCGTGAGGTTCTCCCTCTACATTGCCCTCTATACCCATGCGAATTCTAGTTGTTTGTTGCCTGCTGTGCGGTGTTTCCCTTGCCCTACAGGCCCAGTTTGTTTCGCTGCAAAAACCCTCTGAGGCGGTCATTCAAGCAGCGCCGGACTGGGCGCAGTTGATGTACAGCCCGCAGCCCGTGGTGGCGGAGGTAGATGCTGCCTACAAGGCCTGGTTCCGAAACCGGGCCTTTGAAAAGTCGTACCACACGCAGTACTACAAGCGCTGGCGTCGGCAGGCGGCGGTTGCGATCGGCGAAGACGGCAGGGTGGATGAGGCAAAATTGGCTGCTTATTATGCCGGAACCCTTTCCCCGGGTGCCGCTTATTCCTCCGATGGCAGCCCCACCCATGCGGACCGATCCACCGCCCGCGGTGGCAGTTTATGGACGCCCATGGGGCCCATGCAGACCTACAACAGCGCCGGTACCACGGAGAATGATCAAACAAACGTATATTCCATAACGCAATGTGCGGCTGATCTCAACATTTTGTACGCGGGCACGGAGCCGGGCGAAATTTACAAGAGCACGGACGGGGGAATGACCTGGTCGCCCTCGTCCCAGGCCTACTTCTTCAATGGGGTGGAGGCCATTTGCGTGGATCCCAACAACGGCGACGTGGTGTATGCCAGCAACGGCTGGAGCCTCATGAAGTCTGTGGATGGCGGGGATACCTGGAACGCAGTGCTGACCGTTACCTCGCTATGGGTCAAGGAGATTTTGGTGCTGGCGTCCAACCCCAACATCGTGTTTGCAGCTGGCAACACGGGCTTGTACCGCAGTGCGGACGCCGGGGCTACCTGGAGCAATCTGAACGGGGTAGCCAGCTGGGATGTGAAAGCCAAACCGGGTGACGATAATACAATCTATGTTTTGCAGAATGACCCGGTTGAGAAGCGGGCGGAGTTTTGGAAATCGACCAATCAGGGTGTTTCGTTTAGCCAGCGTTTGGGCGGCTGGTACAGCAGCACAGATCCGGCGCGCAATGACGGTGGAGCGCGGCTGGCCGTTACGCCTGCGGATCCCAACCGGGTGTACGCCTACCTGATTGGAGAGGCCAAAGCCGGCGACCTGGGCTACATCGGCGTTTACCGCAGCAACGATGGCGGTGAGAACTGGACCTTGCCCAATGGTCCTCCCGGCGGTCCCTACTCCACCAGCCATCCGAACCTGGCTATTGGCTGGCCCGGTTGGGATTACCACCAGGGTTTCTACAACTGCGGTTTCGCGGCGTCGCCAACCAATGCCGATGACCTGCTCATCGGGGGACTGAACCTTTGGAAAAGCAACGATGGGGGAGCCACCTTTAGCGTGGCTGGCGGCTATTTAGGGGGGTACCTGCCCATTCACGTGGACATGCAGGATTTTCGGGTTACACCTGCCGGCACCTGGATCACCAACGACGGGGGCATCACCTTCAGCAGCGATTTCTACGCGTCGGATTTTGAGATCCGGATGGAAGGGTTGCATGGTTCGGATTACTGGGGCTTCGGGGTGGGCTGGAACGAGGACGTTCACGTCGGCGGTTTGTACCACAACGGCAACCTGGCCTGGCACGAGAATTACGGCGAAGGGCTTCACCTTCAGCTGGGCGGCGCAGAGCCCCCTTCGGGTTACGTCAACCCCGGCCAAAACCGCAAAGTCTATTCCTCCGAACTGGGCACGGTTACCATGCCCGAGCTGATCGGCCAACCGATTGCTTACAGCTCACTGGGCATTGCACCCAATGAAAGCTACTGGTCGGCCAGCAGCAGCGAAATGGAGTTCCACCCTTCGTACTACAACATCGTCTGGGTAGGCCGTGACCAGAACCTCTGGCGCTCCGAAGATGCCGGTTCCTCGTTCAATTTGGCCTACACGTTTCCCGGAACGGTCAATGCAGAAGTCCGGTATTTCGAAGTGGCGCGGTCCAATCCACAAGTGTTGTACGTGAGCCAGGCTCCGAGTTCCGGGAGTGTGGGGCGGCTTTGGAAAAGCGTGGACGGGGCTGCCTCGTTTGCGGAATTGTCCCTGCCAGGTTCCGGCGGAGGCCGCGAGCGAATGCTGCTGCAGGTTGACCCCGAAAACCATAATATTTTATATCTTGCGTTTCCGTCTGGAGCAGCTTCCGCTAAAGTGTTCCGCTCCGAAGACGGAGGGGGGTCTTGGATCAACATCAGCGGAACGGTTTTTGCCACGCATGAGATTCGCTCGTTATTGTTGACGGGCGCCACCAACGGCGGATTGTATGCGGGAACGGACAAGGGCATCTTTTTCCGCGATCGCTCCATGAGCGACTGGGATGCCTACGCGGAAGGTTTACCGGCCTTTGCGGCCAGCAATATCCTCAAACCCTTCTATCGCGATGGCGAGCTGCGCCTGGCCACTTACGGCAAAGGCGTTTGGGAAGCGCCCATGCGCGAATTGCCGCAGTATCCCATAGCCCAAGCTATGGTGAACCGCCAGACTGCCGTGTGCAGCATTGATACCTTTCAATTTGAGGATCACTCCATTTTGCTGCACGACGGCGCGGCCTGGGCCTGGACCTTTGAGGGAGGAACCCCTGCTGCTTCAACCCTGCGCAATCCTGCGGTGACGTTTAGCGGCGAAGGCGCCCATTGGGCGGTGCTGACCGTAACGGATGCCCTGGGTCAGAGCAGTACCGACAGCGTTCGGGTTTGGTTGAGTGGCATTGAAGCTACGGCTGTTTCCGAGGCCTTTGAAGGGGCTTTTCCCCCGGCAGAGTGGACCACACAGGGTCTCAACAGCGGGGTAGGCATTTGGTCCAAGACCAATCGGGCAGGAGGCTATGGAAGCAGCGCCAACAGCGCCAGTGCCGACAATTTTAATATTGACCTTCAGGGCGGCTTTGGCGATTTGCGCGCCTTCGTCAACCTGCAGACCAATGCTACCGAACTCGTGTTTGATATTGCTTATGCGCCGTACGGGGGGCAGTATTCGGATACGCTGGAAGTGCTGATTTCGCCTGACTGCGGCGTCTCGTTTACTTCACTTTTTTTTAAAGGTGGCGAGGCACTGAGCACGGCACCGGCTTTCACCGCCGATGTTTTTGTTCCGGGAGCAGCGCAATGGCGCACAGAAACCTTGGATCTGATCCCCTATGCCGGTTTGGAAGGGGCCATGGTGGTCTTTCGCAACCACGGAAACTGGGGGCAGATGATCTACCTGGATAACGTCAACGTGGACGGCGTGCCATTGAGCATTGATGAGCCTGGAAAAGAGGACTTTTTGCCCCAACAGGCTGATTTGTACCCCAATCCCATAGCGCTTGACGGGCAGTTCATTGTTGATGCCCTGTTTGCTGAATCATTCCGGATTCGCTTTTTTGATGTTCAGGGCAGGGAGCTTTCGTACCATGCTGTTCAACTCGGCGATCGCTTTTCCCCCGGATTCAAGACGCCTGGAGTTTACTTTTACCGCATGGAGAGCGACACCTACCTGCGCACGGGGGTGGTCGTGGTTCGCTGAGCGCGAAAGTATTTCGCTGAAAAATCGCTGCAGTGGGAACCCGTTGCACTATCGGGGTGTTTAACCATCATTCTTTGACTGTTAACACCACCTCAGCTTGAAAACTTATTTGTTCTTTGGCCTTGTGGCTTTGCTGGCGGCAGGCTGCATCGGCGATGATATTGTGCAGGATGCCGTTGAACCCGAGCTGCGAATTACTAACCCGCTGGATTCTTTGGCTGTGGGTGCCACGCACCAGTATGAAGTCCAATATTTTAATGGAATAGGCCAACCGGAATTAGCAGAAGTCACCTGGTCCAGCTCAGCACCTTCCATTGTGTCCATTACAGCCGATGGCCTGGCGACCGGACTTCAGGAGGGCAGTGCGCTGCTCCGGGCTGACGTAAACGCCCGTGAAGGATCCTTTAGTGCAACCGTTTTGTTGGAAGTAGGGGCCAATACGGTGGCAGCAGGCACTTTTCGGGAGGGAATGATCCGCAGCACCAGCAGCTATTTGTTGGAAGGTGATTTTGAGCTGCACGATGTTGGAGCTGGGCGGTTGGAGTTGCGGATTGCCGATAACTACCGGGCCTCTACCTCGCTTCCCGGGTTGTATGTTTACCTGACCAACAATCCAAACACCAGTGTCGGCGCTTTGGAAATAGGGCGGGTGGTTGATTTCAACGGTGCCCATACGTATGTCATTGAAGGCAGCAGCCTAAACGACTACTCTCATGTCTTGTATTTTTGCAAACCCTTTAATGTAAAAGTTGGCGATGGTGAAATCCTGGATTGATGCACTGCCCAAAGCGGGCTGGTTGTTAGGCTTCGCGCTTTTGTCGCAAACCTCGTTTGCCGGTGGTCCTTGGACGCAGCCCCAAGGCAAAGGCTACTTTAAACTCTCTGAGTATTGGATCGTTTACGACCAGCATTTTACCGACGCTGGGGTTACAGACCCCAACGTTACCACCGGTATTTTTAACACAACCCTGTATGCGGAATACGGCATTGTGGACCGCTGGACGGCAACCTTGAACTTCCCATTTCTAAGTAGAAATTATACGAATAATGTAGTTTCGGCTAGTACAGGGGAGGTCTTGATCCCCGGTGAAGCCCTGAATTCCATCGGCGATACCGATTTGGGCATTAAGTACGGGTTGAACAAACCTGGCAGCAAGCTTCCCATGGCGCTTTCGCTGGTGTTGGGACTTCCTACGGGCAATCCAGCGGCGGGCACACAAGGCAACCTTCAAACCGGCGACGGAGAATTCAACCAGGTGCTCCAGTTTGATATCGGCCGTTCGTTTGACGTGGGCAAAAAGTCCTCCGGTTATGCCACAGCGTATGCCGCCTTCAACCACCGCACCAACGGATTTTCGGAAGAAATCCGGGTAGGGGTGGAGTCTGGCGTAGCAGTCTTGGATCGGGACCTTTGGTTCATCTTGCGCCTGGCCAACTGGGAATCGCTCAAAAACGGTCAAACCGCTGAAACCATTACCAGCACCAGCATTTTTGCCAACAACCAGGAATTCACCTCGTTCACGGTGGAGGCTGCGTACTACATCAAGGGCGGTTTCGGCGTTTCTGCCGCTTTTGGCGGGGCTTTTCGCGCCGAAATCGTCGCAGCTGCACCTTCGTTTAACGTCGGACTGTTTTACGACATGAACCACTAAGGGTCGCGGCGCAACCGGATCCGGTTTTTTTCCACATTCTGAATTTGTTTGGGTTGGATCGTCCCGGGTCCTGGTGCGAGGCCTTAATTTAGGCCCTCAGCGTCTTTTTTTGGGGGAAGGGCCCCCGTTCGCCCGGCGGCGCTGTGCCTACACCATGCCTGAGTTCGTCCACCTCCACGTACACACCCAATACTCGCTGCTCGACGGCGCCTCGTCCATTTCCGCCATGCTGGACAAGGCCAAAGCGGACGGGCAAAAAGCTTGTGCCATTACCGACCACGGCAACATGTTCGGTGTCTTTGAATTTGTCTCAGAGGCTAAAAAACGCGACCTGATTCCTGTTGTAGGCTGTGAGTTTTACCTGGTCGAAGACCGGCACCGCAAGTCGTTTACGCGCCAGGAGCGCGACAACCGCTACCACCAATTGCTTTTGGCCAAAAACCCGGCTGGGTATAAAAACCTGAGCAAATTGTGTTCCCTGGGTTTTACCGAAGGGCTGTATTCCAAATGGCCGCGCATCGACAAGGAGCTGTTGTTGAAGTACCATCAGGGTTTAATCGCCACCAGTTGCTGCCTCGGTGCAGAAATTCCACAGGCCATTGTCCACAAAGGCGAAGAAGAAGCGGAAAAAGTCTTTCGCTGGTGGCTGGATCTTTTTGGCGAAGACTTTTACGTAGAGCTTCAGCGGCATTTTATCCCGGACATTGACGGCACAGGCATCAGCCAGGAGCAGGTTAACCAAGTGCTGTTGCGTTTTGCGCGCAAGTATGACGTCAAAATCATCTGCACCAACGATTCGCATTACATCAATCGCGAAGATGCAGAGCCGCACGACGTATTGCTGTGTGTCAATACCGCAGAGCTCAAGGCCACTCCCATTGGCGATGGGCCGGGCAAGCGTTTCGGCTTTTACAACGAAGAGTTCTATTTTAAAACGCAGGCCGAGATGGCCGCGCTGTTTGCTGATGTACCGGAAGCCCTGGACTTTACCGCCGAAATAGCGGCCAAGATTGAACCTCCCAAACTCAGTCGCGACATCCTCCTGCCCAACTTCGCCCTGCCGCCGGGTTTTGCAACAGAAGATGACTATCTCCGGCATCTGGCTTATGAAGGGGCAAAAAAACGCTACCCCAATTTTGGTCAGGATGTCGTTGAGCGCATTGATTTTGAGCTCGCGGTTGTCCGCGACATGGGGTTTGCCGGTTACTTTTTGATTGTGCAGGACTTCATCGCTGCAGCCAAAACACTTGGCGTTCGGGTGGGCCCGGGACGTGGGTCAGCAGCGGGATCCTGCGTGGCGTATTGTACCGGCATCACCAATATTGACCCCATTGGCTACAACCTGCTGTTCGAACGCTTTTTGAACCCGGAGCGCGTCAGCATGCCGGATATTGACATCGACTTTGACGATGCCGGCCGGCAGCAGGTCATCGATTATGTCATTAAAAAGTACGGCAAGAATCAGGTCGCACAGATCATCACGTACGGTACCATGGCTGCGCGCAGTGCCATTCGCGATGTAGGGCGCGTGTTTAACCTGCCGCTGAGCGAAGTCGATCGCATTGCCAAATTGGTGCCAGCCACTCCGGGAACTACGCTCAAGAGCGCCATGGAGAGCACGCCCGATCTCAAAGCCATTTACGAGGGCAACGATCTGGCTGCGCAAACCCTGAAGACCGCCAAAGCCCTGGAGGGTTCCGTCCGGCATACCGGGCTTCACGCAGCAGGGGTCATCATTGCGCCGGATGACCTGATGGAGTACATTCCAGTCTGCACAGCCAAAGATGCGGAGCTCTGGGTGACGCAGTTTGAAGGCAAGTATGTCGAGTCGGCAGGGATGCTCAAGATGGACTTTTTGGGGCTTAAGACCTTGAGCATTATCGATGAGGCCTGCCGCAACATCAAAAAACGCCGTGGCATCGTGGTGGATTCAGACGCCATTCCACTGGATGATAATAAAACCTATGAACTGTTTCAGGAGGCAAGAACCATAGGTATTTTTCAGTTTGAATCGCCGGGTATGCAGAAATACCTGCGCGATCTCAAGCCTACCGATATTGAGGACCTCATCGCGATGAACGCGTTGTACCGGCCCGGGCCCATGGAGTTCATTCCCCTGTTTATTGACCGCAAGCACGGTCGCAAACCGGTGGAATACCCCCATCCACTGCTCGAAAGCCTGCTCAAGCCCACCTATGGCATCATGGTCTACCAGGAGCAGATCATGCAAACCGCGCAGATCATCGGCGGCTTTAGCCTTGGTGCCGCCGACAACCTGCGGCGTGCCATGGGCAAGAAGAAGATGGACGAAATGGAGAAGCAGAAACGCGTCTTCGTAGAGGGAGCCAGGGAACGGGGCATTGAGGAGAAAAAGGCGTCGGAGATTTACGCCATCATGATGGAATTTGCGAATTACGGGTTTAACCGTTCGCATTCGGCCGCCTATTCGGTATTGGCTTACCAGACCGCTTACCTCAAGGCGCATTACCCTGCAGAGTACATGGCTGCTGTGTTGACCAACAACAAGAACGACATTAAGCAGATCAACTTCTTTCTGCGCGAAAGCCGAAGTCTTGGGGTGGAACTGCTCAGTCCGGACATTAACGAAAGCGACCTGAACTTCACCGTGAATCCGGCTGGCGCTATCCGCTTTGCGCTATCCGCCGTAAAAGGGGTGGGCTCCGCAGCGGTAGAGGCCATGCTGGATCAGCGCCAAGGATCCGGGCCCTACAAAAGTGTTTTCGATCTGACGCGGCGTTCCAACCTGCGGGCCATGAACAAGAAATGCCTGGAAGCACTGGCCGAAGCCGGGGCTTTTGACAGCTTTGGCTTACACCGCGCGCAGTATTTCCAAGCCCACGGCGAGGGGCCAAATTTGCTGGAGAGCGCCATCAAGCACGGAAATGCCTACCAGACCAGCGTAGCAGCCAACCAAAACAGCCTGTTTGGCGCCCTGGGCGACTCCTTCGATACGGCTGATCCGCCGGTTCCGGAGGCCACACCCTGGACTTTGCCCTACCAGTTGATGAAGGAAAAGGAGGTCACGGGCATTTACCTGTCCGGGCACCCTTTGGACGATTACGCCATGGAACTGGAGACTTTCACTACATGTAACGTGTCGGAAGCGGCAAAGGCCAAAAGCGGAGTCTTGAGCCTTGGGGGTATGCTCACCAAGGTGCAACACCGAACCACCAAAAGGGGCACGCGCTTCGGGTCCTTTTGTTTAGAGGACTTTTCGGGCGAAATGGAACTATCGCTGTTCGGCGAGGACTACCTGAAATACAAGCATTTCCTGGACCAGGAGGGGGTAGCGGTTTACATGACAGGGCGCTTTCAGCCCCGGTTTAAGGACGATGAAAACCTGGAATACAAAATTTCCAACATGATGCTGTTGGAGAGTGTACGGGACCAAAAAGCCAAAAAGATTACGGTTTTGCTGCCGCTTAGTGGTTTGAATGAAACCCTGATGGAAGGGTTGCAGACCATTTGTGCAGGCCATCCCGGTAAGCACGCTTTGGCTATCCGGGTTTTGGACGAGACCGATCGCTACTCCCTGGAGTTTTCCTCCAAAAGGTTTCGGGTGGATATTTCAACAGCGCTGGTCCGGGCGCTTCGGGAGAACCTGCACCTGGACTATTCCCTGGCTTGATATGGACGGCTTGGGGAACTTTACGCGTATCTTAGCGTTGTAAAAGTCAGACAAGCTTTTGTCCAAATTTTCTTAAAAAAGACAATCTCTCATGGCCCTCGAGTTTACGGATGCCAATTTCCAGCAAGATGTTTTGGAAGCAGATAAAGTTGCAATGATCGATTTTTGGGCCGAATGGTGCGGTCCTTGTCGCATGGTCGGTCCCATAGTGGAAGAGCTAGCCAAAGAATACGGCAGCCAGGCCAATATCGGCAAGGTTAACGTGGACCACAACCCGGAGATTACGCAGCGCTACCGGATCATGAACATTCCTACCATCCTTTTTGTCAAAAATGGCCAGGTAGTAGACAAGCAAGTGGGTGCTGCACCCAAGGCCGTGCTGGAGCAGAAATTGAAGGCTCATCTTTGAGGCTTTGCCTTTCTTTTGCGATGCCCCGGATGGAGTTCCTTGCGGCCTTCAATCCAATTGCGAGCCCAATTGCGAACCCAGTTGTTGACCCTGATTCGCCCCGATGCCTGAAACGGAAGAACTGCTTACGCTCCGGGATTACCGGGAGATCGAAAACCTTGAACTGATTGCGCGTCAGGTTGTGGAAGGCTTTATCATTGGCCTCCACAAGAGCCCTTTTCACGGTTTTTCCGTCGAGTTTGCCGAGCACCAATTGTACAATCCCGGGCAGCCTATGCGGCACGTCGATTGGAAAGTCTATGCCCGCACGGATCGTTTGTACACCAAACGCTACGAGGAAGAGACCAACCTGCGCTGCCACTTGGTGTTGGATGCGTCTTCCTCCATGCATTTTCCTGAAGGCGATCTGCTGAAGAAACGCGGGGGCATCAACAAAATGCGCTTTGCCGCCGTTGGGGCCGCCGCGCTGATGCACCTGATGAAAATGCAGCGGGATGCCGTAGGGCTATCCATTTTTGACGAAGAACTGACCGTGCATACGAAGGACCGATCCAGTGCGTTGCACCATCGGCTTTTATTGAGCCACATTGAGCGCACCCTGCAGGAAGGCAGCCGCAACCGAAAAACCCGCGCGGCCCATTGCTTGCACCAGATTGCAGAAAGTGCACATCGCCGATCCATGGTGGTTATCTTTAGCGATATGTTTGACGATTTGGACCATGTGGAAGAGTTGTTTAGCGCCTTGCAACACCTTCGACATGCCAAGCACGAAGTCGTCCTTTTTCACGTCACGGACAAGGCGCGCGAACTGGACTTTGGCTTTGACAACAAGCCTTACCTGTTCATCGATTTGGAGACCGGCGAGGAAGTCAAACTCCGCTCCAACGATGTGCGCGAGCGCTACGTGACCCGCATGCAGCAATTCCGCAAAGAGCTTGAACTGCGCTGTGGACAATTTCGAATTGATTATGTGGAAGCCGATGCCGCCCTGAGTTTTCGCCAGGTGCTCATGCCTTACCTGACCAAACGGATGCGGATGGCCTGATCAAGCCCAATCCTGCGAATAGCCAGTAAGGTGAGGGTGTGCTGTGTGATCCACTTTTTTGAATCGCCCTCCACTACATACCATATGAAATGCTATTGAATTATCGCGAAATCGGTTCTGGACCAGCCCTGGTTATCCTGCACGGGCTCTTTGGCTCCCTGGATAACTGGGTGACTCTGGGAAAACAATTCGCCGAAGCGCATACGGTCTATCTGGTGGATCAACGCAACCACGGCCGCTCTCCCCATGCAGCGCCGATGGACTACACGACCATGGCCGAAGACCTGCGGGCCTTTTTTGAAGACCACGGCATCCGCAAGGCTGCAGTTTTAGGCCACAGCATGGGCGGCAAGACAGCCATGCGTTTTGCCCTGGATCATCCCGACCTGACCGAAGCCTTGATCGTGGCTGACATTGCTCCCAAAACTTACCCTCCTGGCCACGACGCGATTTTTGACGGATTGAAAAAGGTAACGCCAGAACAACTTGCTGACCGGACCGAGGCGGAAGAACAGCTTGGACGATTCATCCCGGATGGGGATGTCCGCCTATTCCTCCTCAAAAACCTAACCCGAAATCCCGAGGGTGGCTACCGTTGGAAAATGAACCTCCCGGTCATTGAGCAGGAGTACACCGATATTTTGGGTTTTGAAGGTGCCGATTTCGCCTATGATGGCCCGGCGCTTTTTGTCCGTGGAGGGCGGTCAAACTATGTGGAAGACGCAGATTGGCCAGCCATAGCAGAACTGTTTCCCCAGGCGAGCTTGCAAACCATACCAAACGCCGGTCATTGGTTGCATGCCGATCAACCCCGCGCGTTTTATGAAGTGGTGCAGCGTTTCTTAAACAGCTTGTGAGGGCAAGGGCAGCCTGGTTGTTGCGGGCTTCTGAAGGGAAGGGAATGGGCCTTTGCGGTGAGCGGATTTCCGCAAAGTTGTCGCTGGAAGCTTACGAAGGTCTGGTCCCTTGAGGCAGTGCCCCATCTTCCAGAACCAGATCGCTTTCCTCAAATTGCAGCCTGAGCAAATTAGCGAACAATCCACCCGGTTTGGCCGCTAGCGCTTCAAACGTGCCCGTTTCTGCGATCCGGCCTTCTTGAAGCACATGAATGCGGTCTACTTTTCGAATGGTGCTCAGGCGGTGCGCAATGATGAGGGTAGTGCGATTGTTCATCAACAGTTCAAGTGCGTCCTGAACCAGGCGCTCGGATTCGGCGTCAAGGCTGGATGTGGCCTCATCCAGAATCAGGATGGCCGGGTCTTTCAAAATGGCCCGGGCAATAGCCACCCGTTGGCGCTGGCCACCAGATAGTTTGATGCCGCGTTCACCGACAACAGTTTCCAGTTTTTCCGGAAAGCCGCTGATGAACTGCCAGGCATTCGCCTTGGTGGCTGCTTCAATAATTTCTGCATCCGTAGCATCGGGCTTGCCGTAGGCAATGTTTTCGCGGATGGTGCCGCCAAACAGAATGACCTCTTGGGGCACAACGGCAATGTGGCGGCGAATATCCCGTTTGCTGAAAGCAGAGGCTGGTTTTCCATCGTAGGAGAGGCTGCCCTGCTCCAGTTCATAGAAACCCAGGATAAGTTGTGCTACGGTAGATTTTCCCGCGCCGGAAGGTCCTGCCAACGCTACCTTTTCGCCCGGTGCCAGCGACAACGTAAAGTCTTGCAAGACGGTGATGTCCGGTCGGGTGGGGTAGGCGAAGCGAACATTGGCCAAGCTCACGGCACCGCCCAAGGCCAGGCTGCGCGGAGGCTGCGCCAGGTCAACTTCCAAGTCTTCGTGCAGCATGTCAAAGATTCGATCTGAAGCACCCACGGAGCGCAGCAGCCCGCCGTAGAGTTCCACCATGCCGCTGATGGAGCCGCCAATGAAAGCGGTGTAGATGATAAACGAAACCAGGTCGCCGGCAGCCATAGCACCTGAAGCAATCAGCGTACTGCCGTACCACATGATCAACCCGATGCCACCCAAAAAGGCAATGATGATAAAGCTCACGAACAAGCCCCTGTACCGCGCGGCTTGCATGGCCAGCTGAACCACCTTGGCCTGAAAGCTGGCGTAGCGCCGGCTTTCCAGATTCTCGTTGGTAAAACTTTTGACCGTTTGAATGTTTTGCAGGGTTTCCTCCACCACCACGTTGCTTTCGGCCAGCATGTCCTGCCGCTCGCGCGCCAGGCGCCGGATGTAGCGGCCGAAATACATCGCCGCTACCGCCGCTACGGGAATGATCAGCAACATCAGCCCCGTCAGTTGAGGCGACTTGAAAAAAAGCGCCGTTACCCCCAACACCAGCGTAGCAATTTGCCGAAGGAACTCCGCTAAAATGTTGGAAATCAGGTCCTGGAGTTCCGTGACGTCGTTGGTAATCCGGCTGGTGAGTTCGCCAACGCGGCGTTTTTCGTAAAACGGAAAAGGCAAACCCAGCATACGGTCGTACAGGCTCTTGCGAATGTCCGACAACGTGTACTCGCTGACCTTGGCAAAGGTGTAAATGCGGATGAAACTAAGGAAGGCCTGCAAAATCAGGATAGCCACAAAAATGCGTCCGAGCGTGCCCAGGTCGCCGGGAATCAGCGGATCGGCGCCGGTAGCGACATTGATCAGGTCGCCGGCCAACTGGGGAATAGTCAGAATGGTCAGTGTAGAAAGTACCAGGGCGGTCATGCCCGCTGCGAACCAGCCGCGGTAGGGACGCATGTAATGCCATACCCGGCGCAAAGCCATCAGGCTATCGCGGTCCAGCCGTTTTATGACCGGTTCATCCGGGGCGTCCATCCCTCTGCGTCGAATACTCATTTGCTGAAATTACTCCCCTAAAAATCGGTCAATGAATTCCCGGACACAAGCCTGGCCTCCGGCATGTTCCAAAACTACGTTCACCAGGCCGCGGATGCGCGGATGCGCGTCAGCCGGGCAGGCGCTGAGGCCAACATGGCGCAGGCATTCCTCGTCGTTCACGTCATCACCAATGTAGGCCACTTCAGCCCACTGCAGCCCGAGTTCCTGGCGCCAGGCGTCGAGAAGGGGCAACTTGCGCCCTTCGCCCACAAAACAACGCGTAACACCCAGCATATCCGCACGCCGCTGCACCATAACCTTGCCCAGCCCGGAACTCAAAAACGCGACAGGAAACTGCGCGCGCGTAATCCGCTTGATGGCCATGCCGTCTTTGGTGTTGAACCGCTTGAACTCATCGCCGTTTTCAGAAATGTACATGCCGCCATCCGTCATTGTACCGTCAACGTCAAGCACGAGAAAGCGAATGTCCGGACGCAGTTCAGCGTTAGAAGCTGGGGCAGAATCGGAGTTTAAATTCATGACTTAAATACAAATAAATCGGGGGAAAGGATATCGTTCGCTGTGCAACACTCCGGGATTGCTTAAACCATCGTTTTTCCAACGGCCTGTGCCAGCGCGCGCAAACTGTCGTGCATGGCGCCGAACTGAGCAAAGTTGAGTTGTTGGGACGCATCTGATTTGGCGACATCCGGATTGGGATGCGTCTCAATCAGCAGGCCATCAACGCCCATGGCCACGCAGGCTTTGGCCAGATCGGGAACGCCGTAGCGGTAACCCATCGCATGGCTGGGATCCAGGATCAGCGGCAGGTTGGTATGGGCTTTCAACCAGGCCACCCCGCACAAATCCAGGGTGAAGCGGGTTTTGGTCTCAAAGGTTCGGATGCCGCGCTCGCACAGCATAACCTGGTCGTTGCCGGCCGAAAGCACAAACTCCGCAGCTTGCACAAATTCCTGCAAGGTGCTGCCAAAGCCGCGTTTGATCAACACGGGTTTGTTGCTGGTTCCGCAACGGCGCAGAATGCCTTGGTCATACATCGCTTTTGCACCCACCTGAATAACGTCTGCGTATTCAATGATTTCATCAATGTGGGTGGCATCGCGCGCTTCGGTGATGATGGAAAAACCGTAGCGCTCGCGAACGCGCGCCAACATCTTAAGCCCTTCCAAGCCCAACCCTTGAAAACTATACGGAGAGGTTCGCGGCTTGTAACAGCCGGCGCGAAGGGTTTTGATACCGCGCTCCACCAGAAACTGAGCAACCTGGTCAATCTGCTCCTCCGATTCAATGGAACATGGACCAGCGATCATGATGCAGTGGTCGGTTTGGCCACCTACCGCAACATTACCTATGTTGACCGTACGTTTTGTTTTGGTGTATTCCAAGGCCGCCATTTGGCGGTCATCTGCAAACACGAACGTCTCTTCGATGTACTGCTCCACGCCTGCGGCTTCGCCGTTTACACTGCGGTAGCTGGAAGGGGTGATCAGGATGTGGCGTTCAGGAGTGGTGAGTACAGCCGCCTGCAACTTTCGACCCAACAGTTCCAGGCTTGCAGCCGGAATATTTTTTTGCACGTGTACAATCATGATTCTCCCTTAATGAGGTTGTGAAATTGAAGTGCGCCGGTAACGCGGTTTTCCTGGTCCAGAACGGGCAGGTAATTCACGGGAAACGGGCAGGATTTGATGCGGCGCAAGAGCGCATGAACGGTGTCGTCTTCGCGGGCAAAGAGCGGCTGCCGATTGATAACATCGCGGACGGCTACCCGGTTCAGATCGTCCAGGTGCTTCAAGAGGCCGCGCCGCACATCGGCATTGCTGATCAGGCCAAGAAGGCGCTGTTCGGGGTCTTCCAGCAGGGTAAAGCCCATGTTGTGCGCCTCAATCGATTGGAGTACGGCCGGCAGGCCGGGATCTGGGCCGGACAGAACCGGTATTTCATCGCGCTCCATCATGAAGTCGCGAACCCGGAAATGGCCCGATTCATCTTCAGTTGTTTGGCCGGTGGTATGGCCCCCGTGCATGAGCCGCATCAAACGCGCACCAAGCGGGCCCATATCCAGGCGTTCGTCCAGGAGGAAAGATCCCGACACGGCCGCGTAAACCCCCATGTTTCGCAAAATGAACGAAACTTCTTCGTCCACGCCTCCATCCACGTGAATGCGCAATTCAGGGAACATCCGCTTGAATCGCCGGATGCGCCGAAAATTGACCCGATCAAAGCGGCCCCCGCTGCGCCCTGGGGTCGTGGCCATGAACAGCGCAAAGCGCAGGCGATTGCGCAGCGGTTCAAAAACGGCTAAAGGGGTGTCTGCGGTCACTGCGAGGCCGAAACGACTGACCAAATCATCAGGTACGCTCAGCGCGTGTTCCAGATTCTCCTGCTGCACGCAGACCAGATTCACCTGATGCTGGCGAATGGGTTCAAAGAACGGGGAAGGGTCTGGTGTAATCAGGTGCAGGTCAATCGGTGTTGTACTCACCTTTCGCATGCGAGCAATGTCCTGGAAAACCTCATGGTCATTATGGCAATCTACGTGGATGAAATCCACCTGATGGGCATCCAGTGCGCGCACCGTATCCTCCAAACCTTGACCGTTGCGCGAATAAATGGAAGCAGAAATCTTCATAGGGTTAGCGGAACCGCCCGGCAAAGTTAACCCTTGTGCGGGCAAGGTCACGCGCCCGTCGGGGATGCAGGCGTCCATGGGCCCAAAAGGCTGAAAACATGAAATTCAGTTCTCATATGTTGTTGATTTTCAGAAATTTAAGTCAGAAAGTGCTTGGTTGAAAAGCCAACACTCCGTACCTTCTAAGTACCATGATTCTCTTTTTATCTATAATCCTGGCCTTTGGAATGAACATCGGGTTTCTGGTGATGGAGCACCGGCACAAAATCTGGCAGGAAGGCCGATTTTGGGTGGCTATCACAGGACTCATGTTGCTTACCGGAACCTTTCTGCTCGGGAATTGACCGCAGCGGTTTAACGGAAGTCTCCTATTGGCTATTTTGTGCAGGTGATCCGCCAAACCAACCTGCAGTTGCCCGCATTTAAGCGGGGTTTTCATCTCATTACTCCATTTATTGAGGCCGCCATTCCCGAGTGGCCAGACCGGGGTTTGTTGCATGTGTTTATATTACATACGTCAGCCGGCTTGACCATTAATGAGAACGCAGATCCGTCTGTGTTGCACGATTATGAACATGTGTTCAATCGCCTGGTCCCGGAGAACGATCCCGGATACACCCACACCGACGAGGGTCCGGACGACATGCCCGCACACATCAAGGCAACGCTCGTGGGCAGCTCCGTGAGTTGCCCCATTGCTGATCGCGGGTTGCTGCTCGGAACCTGGCAGGGCATTTACCTTTGTGAATTCCGCAACCGGGCCGCCGGCCGAAAATTGGTGTTGAGCGTTTGGAGTTGATTTTC
>WGOA01000043.1 GCA_016124275.1 Bacteroidota bacterium | reverse complement strand
GGCCAAATGAAAAGCACCGGTACCCTATTGGCGGGGACGGGGTTGTGGGCTTCACCGAATGTTGGAGCAACAAACAGCAGCGGGTTTACGGCGCATCCTTCCGGATACCGCGATTCCGATGGATTTTATGGTGATTTAAGCTTTTATACGTCCTTTTGGAGCAGCACCCAAGCATCTCCGGATGCCGTTTTCACTCGTGGAATGTATTATATTTATGGTAATATATTTACATTTACAGACCAAATGAATTACGGCTATCCTGTTCGCTGCCTTAAAGACTAAAATGCGCGAATAAAAGCCATTCCAACCCCTTCCGGTTCAACCGTATCTTTGCCTGGATTGTTAATCCAGCATGACCATGTTTGAACCTGCTAACCTGGATAATCTGCTCGATTTCGGGCTGGACCATCCTGAATTGGAGCGCATTGCCCGCAACGTGCAGCGCGCAGAGCGCCTGACCCCGGCCGAAGGCCTCTATCTGTTCCAAAACGCGGACCTCGGTTTGTTGGGCGCCATGGCCAATGCGGTGCGCGAGCGTTTGCACGGAGACGTCACGTATTTCAATCGGAATTTTCATATTGAACCTACCAATCTCTGTGTTTTTGACTGCAAGTTTTGTTCGTATTCCCGCCTGATCAAGCAAAAGGACGAAGGCTGGATCATGGACAAAGACCAAATCCTGCACATCGTGCGCCGCTACGAAGGCCAACCGGTTACGGAAGTGCACATCGTGGGCGGGGTATTGCCACAGATGAACCTAGCCTGGTTTGGAGAGGTGCTTGAAGGCATCAAAGCCCTTCGACCGGACTTGCACATCAAGGGGTTCACTGCTGTGGAACTCGAATATATGTTTCGCAAAGCCAAAGTCAGCATCGAAGAAGGCCTGCGTTTTCTTATGTCGAAGGGCCTCGGTTCCCTGCCCGGCGGTGGTGCTGAAATCTTTGATGAGACGGTTCGCCAGGAAATTTGCGCCGACAAGTGCAATACGGCAACCTGGCTCGAAATTCACGAGACAGCCCATAAACTGGGCATGAAGAGCAACGCGACCATGCTCTACGGGCATATAGAAACCTATGCTCATCGCATAGATCACATGCAGCGCCTGCGGGAGCTGCAGGACCGGACCGGTGGTTTCAACACCTTTATCCCGCTCAAATTCCGCAACCAGGGCAACCAGATGAGCCATGTTGCCGAAACCACGCTGATTGAAGACCTTAAAACCTATGCTGTGGCGCGGGTTTTCCTGGACAACATCCCGCACCTCAAGGCCTATTGGCCCATGCTCGGTCGCGAATCCGCGCAATTGACGCAGGCCTTTGGGGTCAACGATCTGGACGGTACCATTGACGACAGCACCAAAATCTACTCGATGGCCGGTTCGGAGGAACAGAATCCTTCGTTGAGCACGGAGGAGCTGGTGGAATTGATTCGCGCCGTTGGTCGGCGCCCTGCAGAGCGCGACACGCTCTATGGTACTGTACGCGATTATGCAGACGACTTGGTCGAGCAGGGTTCAAAGGCCCCTTCGAACCAAACGGTACAAACTGCCGGCGCCTGATGGGCATGCCTGAGGTACCGGCAGCGCCCGAAGCTGCCCAGGAGCTACAACCTGTCCCTTCCGGGGAAACAAGAGATTTTTACCTGGTCAGGCACGGCGAAACCGACTACAACCGAAAACGCATTGTGCAGGGTCGTGGCGTCAATGCGCCCTTGAACCCAAAGGGGCAGGAGCAAAGCCGTCTTTTTCACCGGGCCTATGTAAATGTTGATTTTGAGCATGTCTTTGTATCCTCGCTCTTGCGCACCCAGCAAACGGCTGCCCCGTTCATTGACCAGGGCATTCCCTGGTCGGCGCACCCGGAGTTAGACGAGATCGACTGGGGGCACCGCGAGGGCAAAAAGGCCGATGCGGCCATGCGCCAGGAATACGCGCGCGTGTTGGAAGGTTGGACCAAAGGGGCACTGGATGTTTCCATTCCCGGAGGCGAAACGCCGCTGGACGTTCAACAACGCATGCTCGTTTTTGTGAACCATTGGAAGCAGCACGCACCTGCGCGCAGTTTGGTGGTTTGCCATGGCCGAGCCATGCGCGTATTGCTCTGCGTGCTGTTGCAACGCCCATTGGAACACATGGAACATTTTGAACACGGCAACATGGGGCTGTACCACCTGCGCTACCAAAGCGGAACATTTTCTATGTTGTTGAGAAATTCTGACCGTCACCTCCGCGCCAATGCCAGCCATGATTAAAACCAACGTCAGCGCGGTTGCCTACCACAACACCCGCCCCTTTCTTTTTGGGCTCAAGCGTTCTCCTCTTGCGCAGCAGCTGGACATCCAACTGGACATTCCTTCTGAAGGTGCCCGCAAACTCCGCGCAGGCGAAGTCAGCCTGGCCTTGGTTCCGGTTGGCGTGCTGCACAATGTCCCGCAGGCGCGCATCATTGCCGATTGGGGCATTGGTTGTGATGGGCCTGTGCGCACCGTTTGTCTGTATGCCGAAAAGCCTCTGGAAGAACTGCAACAGATCTGGATGGACTACCACTCGGTTACATCGGTCAGGCTGTTGACGCTGCTGTTGCGCGATTACTGGAAGGTAAGTCCTGAACGCATGCCCGCTCTACCCGGCTTTCGCGGAAAAATTGGCGGCACTACCGGCGGTCTGGTCATCGGCGATCGGGCTATTGGTCTTGAACATAAGTTTGAATATGTATATGACTTAGGTCAAGCATGGAAAGACTGGACCGGGCTGCCTTTTGTGTTTGCCGTATGGGCCAGCACAAAAACCCTTGACCCTGCCTTTGCTCAGGCGTTTCAACGCGCATTGGCTGACGGCATTGCGCATTTACCCGAAGTGGCTGCGCAGGCCGAAATGCAGGATCCTGGCCTGAAAACACAAGTCGCGGGATTTAGTCTGTTGGATTATTACCAACATAACATAAGTTATAATATGGACGAGGCCAAGCGCGAAGGGCTAGGGCGTTTTTTGCAACTGATTGGCAATCGGCCGGCTCGGTGGGAATCGCCGGCTTCATTGGCCGAGCACCCCCAGAACTGATTGGATTAAGCCCGCTACCGCTGCAGCGGGATCCGGGGCAAATTCCCCCGTAATGCGATTGGCCAAAATGACATTGACCGATAAGCAGCGATGCCCCAACAGTGCGCCAAGGCCATAGATGGCTGCTGTTTCCATTTCAAAATTAGTAACCCGATGTGGGCCAAACCGAAGGCTGCCCAGGCGCTGGGGCAGATCAGGCAGCACCGGTTCCAACCGCAACCGACGGCCTTGCGGGCCATAAAATCCCGGGCAAGTGGCCGTAATGCCATGCACGTAATTTTGCCCAAATTGGGCCAGCAGTGCGGCATCCGCTGCGCACAGGTAAGGTCTCAAGGGAAAATGATTCAGTTCTTCGGGCCAGGGCAGCGGCAGGTCAACCCCGAAAGTGCCTAAGGCGCCTTCTTGCCAACCTGATGGAAGCCTGAGCGCTCCCGATGCAGTTCCTTCCAGGGTCGGTTTTAAGGCGGGTCCCCATTGCACCAAGTGCCCGGGTGTCCGATAAAAGTCCAGCAGACCATCCAGGCCAAGCCCATGGCTGGAGACCACATGTGATCCAACCGGTACATCCTCTTGAAGGCTGCCCGACGTTCCCAGGCGGACAATGGTCAGCGACCGGGTCGTGCTCAAAGGCTGGCGGGTAGCCAAATCAATATTGACCAAGGCATCCAGCTCGTTCAGGGCAATGTCAATGTTGTCTGTGCCAATGCCCGTTGAAAGCACCGTTACGCGCTTCGATCCCAGCCAACCGGTGCAGCTTCTGAACTCGCGTTTTTCGCGCTCTGACTCCACGGAATCGAAATGCCGGGCTACTTTGGGCACCCGGCCGGGATCGCCAACGGTAAGGACAAGATCGGCAACGTCATCCGGGCGCATGGCCAGATGGTAAATGCTGCCATCGGCATTGAGCACCAGTTCAGAGGCGGGCATGGTCATGCCTCAAAGTTAGGGTACCCGCCCGGTAGGCCTATCTTTGACCGGTGAGCACCCGTCGCATAAAAATAAACCGGCTGCTGGTTCCCATTGACTTCTCGCCGCTTTCGCTTGGCGCCCTGGAGTTTGCCAGTTTTATCGCAGGGTCTGTCAAGGCAGACATTACCTCGCTGCACGTGAGCGAAAAGTTGGCCGAAAAGGGAGAAAACAGCAAGGAAGGCATAGAGCAACGCCTTCGGCAACAGTGGGAAACCCTGGAAACCCATTTGCCATTAGATCCCAGCATCCAACACCAGGTAAGGGTGGCAGAAGGCAAAATTCATGAAAACATTTTGCTGGTAGCCGATGAGGAACAAACGGATTTGTTGGTCATGGGCACCAACGGCATAGCAAGACTGAACCCGCTCACCCGCTTTTTTCTGGGCTCCAACACCAACCGCACCGTCCAGGCATCGCCTTTGCCTGTGCTGACGCTTCGGGAGGTTCGCAGACCGGTTAAAATCCGGGATATCCTGCTGCCCCTGGACTTAACCCGTCAAACCCAGGGAAAGGTCAATTTGGCCATCAACATGGCGCGCTTGTTCGACAGCCGCCTTCACCTCGTAGCCGTTTCTGATTATTTTGAATCGCTGCAGGGCAAAACACCAGCGTTGGAGCGCATGATGGAAGAGCAGGCTGCTAAAATCAAAGCCCATTCGCTTGAGGTGAGTACCGAAGTCATTCGCCACGACGATGTCGCCCACAGTGTGGTAGGGTATGCCGACGAAATTGAAGCCGACCTTATTTTGATAGTGACCGCCCAGGAAACCAAATTGGATTCTTTGTTGATGGGCACCCGGGCGGCGAGGGTAATTGCTACGGCGCATCGGCCAGTATTGAGCGTCCGACCCAGGAATTTGGAAACGTTGTACCAGCAGGATAGTTGAAAGGAATCCCATACCGATGATTAAAAGCACCCTCAAATAACGAATTTCCGGAATTAACTTTGAAGTGCCTTCCTTCACTACAATTTCCTGATATGAAACGATTTTGTCGCCACACTTGGTCTTTGGTCGCTCTGGGATTGGCATCCTGGAGTTGTTTGCCGCTTCAAGCCCAGGACTTTACCGGCTATTCAGGCAGCAATTACGCCGGCATCCACGGCGTGTATTTCAATCCTGCCAGCATTGCCGACAGCCGCTATGCCGTTGACGTGAATGTTGTGGGCTTGTCGTTCCAGTTCGCCAACGATTTCCTGGAGCTCAGGAACGATGGTTTTTCAGGTATTGGCAATCTTGGCGAATCCTACGACGATTGGACGGATTTTCGACAAAAAGCGCTCATCGTCAATTTTGACGGTGCCCGGACGGGTCAGACTGCCAATGTCTTCCTAGGCATTGATGTCATGGGGCCTTCAGCCCTGATATCATTGAGCCCTAAAGACGCCATAGCCTTGGGCGTTCGCTACCGGGCTATGGTCAACTTTGACAATGTCGGGGCTGAGGCTGCCCGTCTGGCCATTGATGAATTCGTGTACCCTCCGCTCTGGGGGCGCAATTTTGAGTCCGATGG
The DNA here is from genome assembly GCA_016124275.1 of Bacteroidota bacterium. Taxonomy (GTDB): domain Bacteria; phylum Bacteroidota; class Bacteroidia; order Chitinophagales; family BACL12; genus WGOA01. The sequence continues at coordinate 10,517 of WGOA01000043.1, read as the reverse complement.
GGCCAGCCTGGATGCGATGACCTGGATAGAGTATTTCGCCAGTTACGGGCGAACTGTCTGGCAAGATGGCGAGCACGTGGTCAAAGCAGGGGCCACCTTTAAACTTCTGCAGGGAGCGGCGGCCCTCTATTTGCAGGCCGATGAACTGAACTACAACTTTACCAACGACGATATCCTGACGCTGGAGCAGAGCACCATCCAATATGGGCACACGGATAATTTTGACGTAAGCCGGGAGGAATTCGAGATTAAGTTTTTCAGCACCTTTGGAATAGGAGCTGACCTTGGCCTCATCTATGAATGGCGACCGGAAGGCGCCGCATACAGCGGCCGCATGCGCGACGACGCCGTGGCTTCCGGCGATCGCAGTGCCACCCGGTATAAACTCCGGGTAGGTGCTTCGCTCATGGATTTAGGCGGGGTGCGCTTCGACCGCGACCCCAAAAGCTACGATCGGCCTGAAGGAGCCATTGACATCGACAATTGGGATCTGACTGTTGTCGAGTTTGATGCCCTCCAGGACTTTGATGACACCATCAACATCCGATTTCCAGAACAGGCTGGTGATTTAGACGAGAAGTTTGCCATGAACCTGCCCATGGCCCTCAACCTGCACGCGGACTATCAGCTTTACAAGGGCCTCTATGTCGGCGCAGCGGCCTGGCTGGCTCCTAAGTCACCGGGTGACGTCAACAAAGTGCACGGCATCACACGCCTTTCGCTCAATCCGCGCTTTGAACATCGCTGGTTCGAAGCGGGTCTGCCCTTGAGCTACCAAAATTTCACGGGAGCAGACTTTGGAATGTACCTGCGTTTAGGACCCGTTGTGCTTGGTTCGGCCAACTTCTTTACCGAAGCTTTTAGTGATGGGGTAGAGAGCATAAACGCTTACATGGCGCTTAAAATTCCGCTGTTGCATGGCCGGACCACCAGCAGCATGGAGGGTGAAGAATACAACCAATACTAAACGGTACGCCGCGGTTCCGCTCTGCGTTTAACCAGGCGTCCAACACATTAACATATCTTTTCCTATGGTTAGCGATTCGGTCCTTTGACCGGGAGCTAGCGGTGCTGGTACACCGTCATGCAAAACAGTTTGGCTCGCAAAGACTCTGGCCTCGTCCCACAGTCCTTCGCGGATAAAGGCCTTCAGCGTTTCTGCCCCGCCTTCTACCATCAAGGAATTGATCTCCCGTTCAGCCAGGGCCTGAAGCAGTTTGGGCAGTAACTGACGGTCAAATTGAATGGCCATGACTTCCGCTTGCGGCAGCAGGTAGCGGTCCGGGGGAAGGTCGGGTGTGCGCACCACAAGGGTAGGGGCCTGGCCATCAAAGACCCTTGCTTCGTGCGGCAGTTGGCCGTAGCGATCCAGCACGACGCGAAGCGGTTGCCCGGGCAACGGCAACTTTTCGCCTGCGCGCTGCGCAACAACCATGCCTTCCTGTTGCAAGCCCGCCGAAAGCCTAACCGTAAGTTGAGGGTTGTCCATGAGGACCGTCCGCGCACCGACCAGAATAGCCCCGCATTGGGCGCGCCAATCGTGCACCAACCGATCCGACCAGGCATTCGTGAAGCGAACCGGACTGGAATCGGCAGCTGCCAGAAAGCCGTCAGCACTTTGTGCCCACTTGAGCATGACCCAAGGGCGTTTTTTCTCCATGCGGCAAACAAAAGCGCGGTTCAACGCACGGCTCGCCTCATGCATAACATTTTCTATGGTTTCAATGCCTGCGGAACGCAAAGTTGCCACTCCTATGCCGGCCACTTTGGGATTCGGATCCGTCATGCCAATCACCACACGGGGAATGCCTTCCCGGACAATCCGATCAGCACAAGGCGGGGTTTTGCCGTGGTGCGAGCAGGGCTCCAGGTTCACGTACAAGGTGGCTTCGCGAAGGAGCGCCCGGTGCTCCGGACGCACGGCGGCTAACGCTTCAACTTCCGCATGGGGCAGCCCCCAGCCGCGGTGGTAGCCTTCGCCAATAACAATGCCACGCGCGACAAGGACAGCCCCCACCATGGGGTTGCCCCGCACCGTGTAACGGCCCTGCCAGGCAAGGTCCAGGCAGCGCTGCATGAAGCGCTCGTGATCGGTGTTTTGCAGGTTCATGGTTGCAGGCGCCAGGTCTTCCAGGCAGGTTCGATTTTTCACCTTTCGCAGGAGTGCTTAGCCAGCACCCGGGTTTGGGGAAACCATCGACCCCGCAAAGATAGGGCCTACCTTTGCGGGCGTTATGGATCCGGCAACACGAACCGTTCAACAAGCCTACCGCCAGTTGCTTCAACAACTGACCGCGATTTGGGGCCAGGGCGAGGCGCGCGCTACGGCCATAGCCCTGTTTGAAGACGCTTTTAACCGGCAGCGCCCTGCTGATGACGAAAGCTTGCTCAGCCAGGCGGACACCCTTCGCCTGGAACAGTTCACGCAGCGCTTGCTGGAGCGCGACGAGCCCCTGGCTTACCTGACCGGGGTGGCCCATTTTGCCGGCCTCAAACTGGCCATTAACCCATCCGTGCTCATACCGCGGCCGGAAACGGAGGAATGGGTGTACCGCGTCCGGCAGGACTGGGAGCCGATAGCCGGACCTCAAGGCAGCTCAACCCTGCAGCGCAAACTTATCCGCGTCCTGGAAGTGGGCACCGGCAGCGGATGCATTGCTCTGGCGTTGGCGCACGCTTTGCCTGGCTTTCAGGTCACTGCACTGGACATCAGTCCGGAGGCCCTGGCGCTGGCCGCGCAGAACGCCCGTAAGCTGGGCATCGCCGTCCACTTATTGCACGGTGATTTTCTGGACGCCGCTTATCGGGGCAGTCTCCCAGAATTTGACCTTCTGCTGAGCAATCCGCCCTACATTGATCCCCGCGAAACGCCCGAACTCGAGCGCCGGGTTCGCGACTTTGAGCCGCATTTGGCGTTGTTTGGGCCCGCGGCGAATCCGTTGGCATTCTACGATGCGCTCGCCCAGTTTGCTCGCAACAAAGTGGCCTTAAAAAACCCGGGGGAAGGGCGACATTCGCCGCATACAGCAGTTGGACAACAATCCGGGCAAAGCAACCCGGATCAACCGCTGCCCATGGCCTACCTGGAAACCAGCGCGCTAACGGCAGCGGCGGCCCTTGCCCGCTGGCAAAGGGGCGGCATGAACGGCAAAATCGAAAAAGACCTCAGCGGCCGGGATCGCTTGTTGCTCGGCTGGCGGTAGGCCTGCGGCATTTTGGAAAGGATCGGGCTGGAGGTTAAAGCCAACGTGAGGCGCCCAATTCAACTCCGTTGCGAAAGACAGGCCAGGCTGCACAAGCGGTAAAGCATGCGGGCACCCACATTGGCATCCCATTCGTCTTCGCCGTTGGGTGCAGGCGCCACTTCGTTCAGGTCAAACCCGACAATGCGGCGCCCGGAACGGACCACTTCGCCCAACAAAAAGGATGCCTCTGCAAAGCTCAAACCGCCGGGAACCGGCGTGCCTGTGTTGGGGCACAGCGAAGGATCGAGTCCGTCAATGTCAAAGCTGATCCAGACCTCCTGGCTCAGCGCGGCTACCGCATCCCGGCAACAATCAGCCCAAGTGCCCCCGGCAAAGCGGCGGGCATCCAGTTCGTGCTGGAAAAAAGCGCGCACCCGCGCGTCCTGGTTGATCAACTCTTTTTCAGCCAGGCAAACGTCGCGCAAGCCCACCTGCACGAGCCCGGTCACCCCGGCCTGCAGGGCATTGTACATGATGGAGGCATGCGAATGTTGGAAACCTTCGTAGGCCACGCGCAGATCGGCATGGGCGTCCACCTGCAAAATGCTCATTTGGGGATGGCGGGCTAACACGGCTTGCATCGCCCCCAGCGGCGTACTGTGGTCGCCGCCAATGACCCCGGGAATTTTGCCTTCGTGAAGCGTTTCGGCCGTGCGCTCAAACACCCATTTTCGCAGCGCTTCCGTTTCGTCGTTAACCCGTTTCAAAAGCGCCGGATCTTCCGGGGCACCGTTTTCGAGCATCCGGATGTACTCCGCTACCAGGGGACGCGTCTTGCGGTTGCGCTGGGCCCATTCCCCCGAAACCTGCAGCATAAAAAACCCTTCCTGCCAGCTCAGCGGGTAATCGGGATCAAACAAATCCAATTGCGGAGAGGCTTGTCGAATGGCCTCCGGACCGTTGGCGCTGCCGGGTCGGTAAGACGCGGTAGCGTCCCAGGGAACAGGCAGCAAAACCACCCTGGATTCCGGATAATTGAACGGAAGACCAAAGATCTGCGCCTGGGCTGCCCCGATACCATTGGGATCAAAGGCCGCCAGTTTTTCCTCGCGTGTCACGATGCAGTCAATTCCGATGCTGCGGCGGTCGCCTCAACTTTCGGGTCATTTTCCACCATTTCCCGCGTAAACGTCGGCAGGCAAAAAGCGCCCTGGTGAATATCCGCATTGTAGTATTTCAAGCCGTGTTGGCGGCAAAAAGCATCAATGCGGTTGCGGTCCAGCCCGTTGAACGGGTGCCCTTCGCCCTTCATGGCCCAGGAAAAACTCCACATGCCCGAAGGATAGGTGGGAATATGGGCCAGGTAACAATGCACATGCTCGTTGCCGAACACCTGGCGGTAACAGGCGTAGATTTCGCGGAACAGGGCAGGAGCGTAGTGCGGGCTTTCGCTCTGGGTAATCTGAATGCCTCCCGGGCGAAGGATGCGGTGCACGTGGCGGTAGAAACGCTCTGTGAAAAGGCCTTCGCCGGGACCAACCGGGTCGGTGGAGTCCACCAGCACCAGGTCAAACGCGTCATCCATACTTTCTTCTACGTAAGCGATGCCATCCCCGACAATCAACTCCAGTTTGGGATGGTCAAACGCCGAAGAAATGGCGGGCAGATGCAGCTTAGATGCTTCAATAACTTTTTCGTCAATCTCTACCATCACCACTTTTTCCAGGCCTTCGTGGCGCAGAATTTCGCGCACCGCTCCGCCATCGCCGCCGCCAATCACCAGCACGCGCTTAGGGTTCGGGTGGCTGAACAGCCCCACGTGCGCGATCATTTCGTGGTAAATGAATTCGTCTTTCTCGGTGGTCATGACCATCCGGTCCAAGGTCAGGGTTTTGCCCCAGGCGTAAGTGTCATACACTTCCACCAGTTGGAAGGGGCTCTGTTCGCGGTACAGCTGTTTGCCTGTGTGCCGGAACGAATGCGCGGTGTTTTCGCTGCGCTCGGTAAACCAGACGTTTCGGCTGTATTTGGGCGCGAGCGAAGTCGCTTGTTCACCGGGCGAGTAGCCGTTAGCGGGTTTACCCAACTGCACGGCGTGGTCTTCGCGATGCGCTTCCATCTCCTGGCGGGTGCCGGGAATGAGGCCCAATTGCCCGCGCAGCATTTCAATGGACGAACCAGAACCTGCTTCCAGCAGGCGCTTGAGCTCATTGTAGGCAATCCAGGGATCCACAGTGTCCCCGCAAGTGAACAAATCCACTGCGGCGTAGCCGTATTCCGGCCAGGTGTGGATGGCCAGGTGGCTTTCCTGAATAACAACGACCCCCGAAACGCCAAAAGGCGAGAAGTGGTGGAAGGTGGAATTAATCACAGTTGCATCCGCCTTGCGGGCCGCGGCAACCATGCTTTGCTCGATGTAAGGAACATCGTTGAGCAGTTCATTCCGGCAGTCGAAATACTCGACCAGGATGTGTCTGCCAAGAGCTTGCATAACCCAGTTTATTTAGGCCGGTGAATATACCAAAATGGGGTAACTTTGAGCAGAACTTTTTTCAATCGACCCTGTTATCTCGTTGACTTTTAAGCGTTTGCCGAGTCTTAAAAACTTTTCGCCCTAAACAACCTTCGGTGAAAAAAACCCACATTGCCCTTCTTTTTTTACTGGCCGGTGCCTTTGTAGCGCTGGCCTCCATGCTGTCGCGTTCCGCTGAGCATGCCGGGTTTGATCTGGCCAGCGAACAGCCCGATCGGATTGTGCGGGTCAGCGGCACGCTGGTGCCCGGCAAAACGGTCGATTACCAGCCGGAAATAGACCCCAACAGCTTTCGTTTTTGGATGGCCGATAAGAGTGGTCGGCAGGCACGCGTCATTTGCTACGACGACATGCCTTACGACTTTGAAAAAAGCGAAGAAGTGGTGTTGACCGGCCAGATGAAAGACGACGTTTTTTTCGCTACCGATCTGTTGGTCAAGTGCCCTTCCAAGTACGTTGAAGACGATTTGACCAAAAGCAGCACCTCCGCTGCTGAAATGCAGTAAATGGTTTATATAGTTTCTGAATATACTTACCGCTGATGGAATCCCTGCTTCCCGAAGCTCAGCCGGTGAACCTGATCTATGGCCAGTTGGGCCATTTTTTCGTCCTCCTTTCCTGGGTAGCTGCGCTCATTGCCGCCATCGCTTTTTGGCGCAGTGGCGAGGACCGCGATGCTTCCTGGTTGCGCATCGGGCGGAGGGCCTGGATGGTGCACACCGCGGCGGTGCTGGGCATTGTGGCTACGCTGTTCGCCATGATTTTTGGCCATCATTTTGAGTACCACTACGTTTGGCAACATTCCTCCACTGACCTGCCTTTAAAATACATTCTCAGTTGCTTTTGGGAAGGGCAGGAGGGCAGTTTTTTGCTCTGGACGTTCTGGCATGCCGTGCTTGGCGTAGTCCTTATTGCCTCCAAAAATCCCTGGCAGGGCCGCGTTTTGAGCGTTGTAGCGGTGTTGCAGGTGTTCCTCCTGAGTTTTCTGGCGGGCATTTACGTGCTGGGCACCAAAGTGGGCACCAGCCCCTTTCTCATGCTGGAAGACGTGCTCACGGCCGATCCGGTTTTCCTCTTTGACGACTACATGCGCTTTATCCAGGATGGCACCGGGCTCAATGCGCTGCTGCAGAACTACTGGATGGTCATTCACCCGCCAGTGCTGTTTTTGGGCTTTGCTTCGGCAGCCATTCCTTTCGCTTTTGCCTGGTCGGCGCTTCGTTTTGGCGACTACCGCCGCTGGGTGCAACCCGCCCTTCCCTGGGCGCTGTTTTCTGTGCTGGTTTTGGGAGCGGGTATTTTGATGGGCGGACGCTGGGCCTATGAATCGCTGAGTTTTGGCGGTTTTTGGGCCTGGGATCCCGTGGAAAACGCCTCGTTGGTGCCCTGGTTGGTGCTGGTCGGCGGCACGCATGCGCTGGTTTCTTTTAAAGCCACCGGCAGAGCCCTAAGAACCGGATTTGCGCTGACCATGATTGCCTATCTGTTGATTCTGTTGAGCACTTACCTGACGCGAAGCGGCATTTTGGGCGAGACCTCTGTGCACTCTTTTGTGAACGCGGGCCTCAACAACCACTTGCTGGTCTTTTTATTCGCCATAGCGTTTCTGGCCAAAGGCATGCTGGCCCTGCACTGGCGGCGCATCCCGGCCAAGGCCACTGAAGAAGCCGCAAACTCCCGCGAATTCTGGATGTTCCTGGGCTCGCTGGTGCTCAGTTTTGCCGCGCTTCAAATCATTTTTGTCACCTCCATTCCCGCCATCAATGCCTTGTTGGGCTGGGTCAACGGCTGGAGCGGCATAGGGCTTCCGGACAATATTCCCACTCCGGCTCAACCCGAAGCCTACTACAACTCTATTCAGATATGGGTAGCCATCGGCCTTGGCCTCATGATGGGTGTGGGGCAGTTTCTGCGCTACCACCGCAGCGACATGCCGCGTTTTTGGCGGCAGATGGGCATTGCTGCGGCGATCGCATTGGTCTTTAGCGCGCTCAGTGCCTGGTCCGTCAATTTTGAGTGGACCGTTCAGGCCAAACTTCGCTTTTTAGACGGGCGAACCTTCCCGGCGCCAAACAGTGAATTGTTGTTGCTTTTTGCCGGATGGTTCGCGGCATCTGCCAACCTCATGTACCTGTTCACCGTCCTGCGCGGCAAAGTGCAGCTTTCCGGTGCGTCGCTGGCACATGCCGGATTTGGCATTATGCTGGTGGGCATCTTGATTTCCGGGGCGAGGCAGGAAGTGATCTCGCGCAACAGCCTGGGCATCGATTACGGCGAAGCGTTTGACCTGCAATTCAAGCAGGAAAACATCCTGCTCTACCAGGGAATGCCCCAGCGCATGGGCGACTACCAGGTTACCTACCTGAGCGATACGGTTAACGGCGATGCCACCTATTACCGCGTTCAATACGAGGTGCTGGATGCCGAGGGAAGGGCCTCCGAATCCTTCGTGCTGGAGCCATACTTGCTCCGCGACAAGAAAACCCGCCAACTTTCGCCGAACCCGGCCACCCGCCACTACCTCAGCCGCGACTTGTTCACTCACGTCAGCGCTGTGCCTAACGAAGAACAGGCTCCGCAGCAGGGCCCCAAAATCAACACCCACACCGTAGAACTCGGCGACACCGTGTATTTCGGGGCAGGGCTGATTCGGGTAGAAAGTGTGGTTTCCCTGCCGCCCCTCGGCGATACCATTCGGGCCGGGTTGCGCGTGTTCATCGAGTCCGGTGCCGGCACGCTTGAGGCTATTCCCGAATTGCGCATTGCCGGGGGCCGTTTAGTGAGCCCGCCGCTGGCTGTCGTTGGCGTGCCCTTGCAGTTGTTGTTCCGCAACGTCACCCCGGAAACCGGGCAGTTTGAATTGGCAACGGTTGAACCCCGTTCCGCCAACGACTGGATCATTCTCAAGGCCATCGTTTTCCCGCAGATTCGCCTGGTTTGGCTGGGTTCCATCATTCTCTTTGCCGGCATCGCCGTTAGCATTGTCCGGCGAAGGGCCTTGAACGCCCGGCACCCACAAGCGTCATGAGCGCGCCAAATCCTGCCCAAAAAACCGATGCCGACCGGGAGCGCCTGGTGGGGGTGGGGGCAGGCAGGCTGGCCTCCGCGATGTTGCCGGCTTTGCATCATGCGGGCATTAAGATTGAACAAGTGTTCAGTCGTGATGCATCAAAGGCACAAGCCATAGGCCGTCTCGTAAACGCCCAAGGGATTGATTCGCTGCATGAACTCGATGATTCAGCCACCCTGTACCTGATCGCCGTACCGGATGATGCATTGCCCGAAGTTGCCGCAGCCGTGCTTTCCCGCATTGCAGCAAGTGCCAATACGCATGATCGGGCGCTGCCGCCTATGCTGGTGCACTGCTCGGGTTCCGCTTCCCTGCAGGCGCTCTACCCAAATGGGAATAGGCCAAACGCGGATGGACAAAACGAGGATAAGCCAAACGCGGATGGACAAATTGCAGATGCATCAGGAGCGCTCAACAAAGGCTCAACCATTCAGCACAACATACCCTATGGTGTGTTTTATCCCGTACAGAGTTTCTCCTATGGAATTGTCCCGGACTTTTCCCAAATCCCCATTTGCCTGACAGGCAGTACACCACAGGCAGAAGATCGGTTGGCGCGTTTGGCAGCAGCGCTCGGAAGCGCGGTGCACCGCCTGAGCGATGCCCAGCGCGCTTCGTTGCACCTGGCGGCCGTATTGGTCAACAATTTTCCGAATCATCTCTTCGCACTCGCCGCTCAATGGATGCAAGCACATGACTTGCCCTTTTCCATGCTTCAACCGCTGTTGCTGGAAACGGCCCGAAAAGCCACGCTCGCTGATCCGCGCGGGCTCCAAACCGGTCCTGCTCTTCGCGGGGATGAAGCCACCCTGGCGCGCCACCTAGAGGCATTGCGCCACCAACCTGACCTGGCCGAGCTCTATCGGCTCATGACCTCCTCCATCCAGCGGATGGCAAAGGCTTAAGAGCCTGTGTTTGCCTAACTTGCCCGCATGTTCGCCGCCTTTTTCCGCATCATCCGGCCCGTAAATCAGCTCATTCTTGCTTTTGCCCAGGTCGCTGCTTTTGCGGTCTTAACCCTCTTGGGCGAAGGGGCCCCCAATCAATGGGCAACCCATGCTCCAGCCTTTGGACTTTTGTTGGGGAGCACCCTGTTGATCTGTGCTGCCGGCAACATGGTTAACGATCTGATGGACCGCCAGGCAGATGCCATCAATAAACCGGGTCGAAATCCGGTGGGCCGTGAACTGTCGTTGCCGCTGACCAGGGCCTTGTACAGCCTGCTCACAGCAGTTGGTGTTGGTATAGGGCTGACTCTGGGCCTTGCGCGCAATTTGGGTTGGGTGTCGGCTGTGCCTGCTGCCGCTGCGCTTGTATTGTGGGCTTACTCTCGCGCCATGCAGCACTGGCCCTTCGCCGGAAACCTGGCAGTGGCCCTGCTGGTGTCCCTGACCGTGTTGCTTCCCGCGATGTTTTTCCCCGCCCAAGCTTCTTTATCTAATTCCATAGTTGATGTTACGCTGGGGTATTTTGCCCTCCTGGCTGGCTTGTCCACCTGGACCCGGGAATGGGTCAAAGATCTTGAAGACCGCCCGGGCGATAAGCGCGCCGGTTCCCGCACGGCTGCTTTGGTCTTGGAGGTTTCCACCAGCAAACGCTACCTGTATGCCTTGTTGCTGGCCCAAGCGGTTCTGGTGTTGTTGCCGCCTTTTGATTCGCCGCTGTTGCGTCTTTGGGGAATCCTGATCCTGGCCGGCTATGTGGTGCTGGCCCGGCAACTGCACCGAGC
>WGOA01000030.1 GCA_016124275.1 Bacteroidota bacterium | reverse complement strand
GTCTGCACCTGGCTGGTCCAAAGGGTTTGGCCGAGCAGGTTTTCAACGGTCAGAAAGCCTTGGCCATGTGCGTTTTGAAGCTGTACCTCAAAGTGTCCTGCACTGGGATTGGGGAATAGGCTGAAGGAAGGCGTCAGGTCTTCCAAGCGACCTGCCGGGGTGACGAATGCGCTCAGTGCGGTATAGGGGGTGTAGTTGCCGTCGCTGCAAAGGGACCTGACCCGCCACTCGTAGGCTGTAGAGGATTTCAGGTTTCGGACGTTGTAGCTCAGCGTGGTGCGGTTGGTAGAGCGGAATACGGCTGTGCCTGCTTTGCGCCCTTCGACCTGATACTGGACCACATCGGCTCCGCCGGACGTCCAGCTGACCGTGGCACCGGTAGCGGAAATGCCGCTTACACTGGTGCTTGGTGGTGTGGTACAAGCCAGCGTACCAGTGCAACCGGGACTATTGTCCACGATGGCTTGAACGGGGGTGCGGCTGCTGATGCAGATTTCGTCCTGCTCTTTGACCTCCCAATCATAGAAGTAATAGTAGTAGGACGTTCCGTATGGCGTGTTGGTAATGCGGGTTACATCAGCAATGGTGTATGGAAAGGCCATGCTGGCGCTGGTGCGGCGCAATTGCGGACTTACGTAGCCGAAATTGCTGTTGTTGTAAGCACTGTTGGTGCCTAACTGCAAATTGGTTCCCGTGGGAACGCTGAAGTTGAGGGTGACGCGCGATTCGCCAACGGGGATGTTTACCGTTGCGGATTGCAACACGGCGCCACTGCTGTTGCGCAATTCTATCAGGCGATTGCCGGGCTGGTCGGTGTACACCTTGACTGATTTCAGGGTGAAATCAGTGAGTGCATCAAAAATCAGGTGGCTGTTTACCGTACTCCCGTTGAAAAAGCTGGTGCCGGTGTGATTGACCGGACCCACTTTACTGGTAGGACCAACACTTCCGGTTTCGGCTTCTACATAATAGGTAGTGGAACTGGTGAGCGATGGGGTATTGAAACTTGCGCCGGTTGCCAGGACGGTGCTGGAAACGGGACTGTCATACCAGCGCAGCGTCCCCGCTCCGCTGGCATTCAACGAAACAGAGCCTGGGCCGCAGGTTGTCCCATCTGCACCAACTGGGGCTGTCGCCGGAGCTACATTGATGCTGACCGTTGGGGTGGTTTGCAAGCCACAGGTGGTAACTGCCGTGCAACTGATGCTGGCCGTGCTACTTACCGTAATGCTTGGGGTGGTTGCGCCGTTAGACCACGTGTAGCTGGAGGCGGGTGCATCAATGCTCAGCGTCACATCGTTCCCTTCACAAAAACTGGTGGGTCCGTCCGTGACAATGGAAATAGAACCGCCGCCTTGTTGCGTCAAGGTGACCGTAGCTACTTTAACGTTGTTGGTTTCGTCTTCTTCCAGGAAGTAGTCGTAGGGGTCCAGGACAACAACCAGTTTGTAGGTTCCATTGCAAACCGAAGCCGGAATGGGAATCTGCATGCCATCCAGGTAGTAATAGTAGATATCGGTGTACCCGGCGGAAATGCCCTGGTTAGAGAGCCCGCAGGAATAAGAGCCTCCTCCAAGGCCGTAGTTTGGTGCGTTGGTGGTCAGGACGTTTCCAGCATTGTCCACGCAATGGCCATTGTAGTAATTGCAAGATCCGTAGTCCATGAGGCAGAAACCGAGTTTGGCGCCCTCCGCGACAATGGGCCAGTCGATGGGGTCCACGCCGGGTACCTCATTGCGAAGGCTGTACTTGCCCCAATCGTCAACGTGCATATGCCCGTGGCTGATGTGGTAGGTCATGGAACCTGCCCAGCGGTCGTAAAAGGTCATGGAGCCATCAGGGTTCTTGTGGTAGATACGCTGCTTGATCAGCTGGCGCGGATCACTGCCATCCGGGCAACTACCAACGTATCCTCCTGGTTCAAGTACGGTGTCCGTTCCGCAGACGAAGTAGTCCGTAGCGATGATGCGGAGTGGGCCATGCCCGATGTTGGGACTGGACACGGAAACGCCCAGTTCGCCCACGCTTTCCGGGTTAGAGCCTGCATCGTTTAGCAGAACCTGCGCGATGGTAAGGTCTGGTAAAAGGTCGCAGTTGTTGCTGCCATCCAGGCAATCACAACCAGAGGAGTTAGTCAGGTTACAGGGTGCCTGAGCCAATAGGCTGACGCTTAAAAAGAGCCCGGTGGCGGTGAGGAGAGTTCGGATCATAGTTTGTTTAAGGAGGGTTAATGTCGGAAAGTAGGGGTTTTTGTGCAAAAACCGAAGCTAAAAGCCGAAGAATTGCTCCTAACAGGTGGCTTTGGGGGCAACAAGACGCCCCCGGTGCGTCTGCACCGGGGGCGTAAATGGCTACTATTTAAAGCGATAGGAGTACCTGAAGGGCATCGCTAAATGCCCTGGAGCGTCATTCAACCTTTATGAAAGGCATGGTTTGAATGCCGCTGTTGGTCCTGACGCGAACCCAGTATGCCCCGGGCGTCCATGCAGAGGCATCAATGGTTTGCTGGACAGGGCTGAACCCATCTCCGTACCCTCCGACTGTTGCAGCGATGCGACCGTCAGCGGCGTGTACTTCAACCAGGTAATCGCCGGCACTTTCCGGCTGGAAAGTAAGGATAAAGGCATCCGTAACCGGGTTGGGGTAAAGGGTGGTCAACCAGTTGTTTGTTGCATTGCCTTGACGCAGTACCGGGTAAGTAAACGTATTCAGCACCGAGAAATCGGTTTGGTCTCCTGGACCTGGAGGCACAACGCAGGAACAGCGGAGCTTCCACTCGTAAGAAACACCTGGAGTAAAATCTGAGCTGGGGATGGAAAGTGCTTCTGGTGGCGCTCCATCTACCGAGCGCAAGTTGAAGACCGGAGCGCCAACAGGGCGAATACTGATGCGGCAGTTGGTCATGCCTTCCGGGGAGTCCCAGGTCAGCAGCATGGAGGAATCGGCGGCCTGGAAATTAGCTGCCAGGTTATCGGGTATGCTGGCTGCATCGCAAATGGGCTCGCCGTTGTCGTAGAAGAAGGTGTCAAGGACCGACGGGTTGGTCAGGTCAGTTGCAGAAGGGGGAAAGTCGCAGGCGCAAGTGACAAACCATTCGTAGTTGGTGCCGTTGACCAAATTGACCTCGGGTACCACTAGCACGGACACCGAAGGGCCAATTCGCGTAGCTACGTTGAAGCTCGGAGCACCGAGCGGACGGGCACTGATCCGGCAGGCCGTAACGCCTGGAATGGGGCTCCAGGTCAGCCGCATGGCGTTGGTGGCATCCAGGAAGGTAGCATTGAGGTTGTTTGGGGTTTGAGCGGTACAGGAATAGCAGTCTGCTGCTGCTGTCCAGGCTGCGGCCTGGTTGTAAACGCAAACGGTATCGTCACTGTAAGACACGTCCAGATTAACCAAAGCACCATTGCTGACCAAACCAGTCAGGACAACAGTTTGGGGACTTGCCGAAACAGCAAACGACTGGCCGTTCACGATCAAGCTGCCTGTAACCGGGGTATTGGTGGTGTACACCGTAACCTCCTGGGTGTAGGTATTGGAAACAGGATCGCAAACGCCTTGTACCCCAACGGTAACAGAATCCAGAATGCAATCTGGCAAACAAAGGCTCTGAATTTCAAAGGCACCGATGTCGGAGCGGCCATTAAAGTTGCGGGGAAGGCCGCGTTGGTCCAATACCACAGGGCTGGCTGGGTTAGCCGAATCAATGGCGGGCGATCCGCAAAGAAGAGCATGCGTGCGCGTACCGCCACCGTTATCTGCCAGGCCATCGAGCAGCGGATCCACGCCGATTCTGTCGCCGGCTCCAGCAAGAAAAAGGCCATCGTCGATGACGCCATACATGTTATAAGAGCTGCTGAACAAGCGGCTTGGAAAAGCGATGTCGTCTGCTACTGCGGCGGCCGTGTTCCCGAAGACAATGCTCCCTTCGACCAAGCGGAGCGCTGTTGTGTTGTCCAGGAAAATAGCTCCACCATCAGTGGTGGCACTGTTCAGCGTATAGGTGTTGGCGCGGGCAAGAAAAGCGCCAAGAATATGAACAGCACCACCCGTTGTGCCGGCGCTGTTGCCGCTGTAGCTGGTGTTTTCGCTTTGAACGTCGCTGCCGTTGGCAACAAAGACAGCTCCTCCCCGTGACCCGGCGCTGTTGCTGTGGTACAAGGTGCGGGTTACCTGGGCAACACCGTCGGCCAGATAAAGGGCACCACCATCTAACACGGCTGAATTGTCTTCAAACGTGATCCTGGAAATGTTGAGGGTGGCGTCTGAGGCAATGTACACAGCCCCGCCATGGACAACCGCATCATTGCGGCTCATGGAACCGCTGGTGATGGATCCACCGCTACCTCCAAACCAGACACCAGCCCCGTTGTTGGCATCGTTATCTTCCAGTTTGCTTTCAAAAAGGGCTAAGGTTCCTGCCCCAACACTAATGGCACCTCCGTTTGGTGAGCCGCAATTGCGAAGCACACACTTGTTGGCCGACAAAGTGCCGTTGCTGAAGATTCCTCCTCCTTCGACCGCAGCAAGGCAACCCAAGACTTTTATGTCAGTCAAGGTCAGATCACCGCTGTTGAAAATAGCGCCCCCGCGGCCCAGGTCACCTGCGCCATTGGCGCGACCAAGAGCAAGGGTATACCCGCGGAGCAACACCGTAGAACCTGCGCCTACAGTGAAAATCCGAAAGTTTGCGCCAACAGAAATGGAGGTTGAGTTGCTGCCGAGTCCAACGATGGAAAGGTTCTTGTTGACGAACAACGGTCCTGTGGTCAATAAAATGCTGCTGGAGGCCATACTGGCATCAGCGCGGATGGTATCCCCAGGTGCGGCAAGGCTGATGGCTTCCCGGAGGCTGCCCGCGCCGCTGTCGCTGGTGCTGGTAACCCAGAGTACACCCGCTTTTAACGGCAGAAAACCTGCCAGAAGGACTATAAACAGTGTAATGTGAGATTTAGTTTT
Organism: Bacteroidota bacterium; assembly: GCA_016124275.1. Taxonomy (GTDB): domain Bacteria; phylum Bacteroidota; class Bacteroidia; order Chitinophagales; family BACL12; genus WGOA01. The sequence continues at coordinate 92,551 of WGOA01000030.1, read as the reverse complement.
CATGTATGGACAATTTGGAAGCCAATAGGGTTGTATTGGGACCTGTCAAGATACGGGGCTATGGCCTTATTTAATAGCGCTTTATGAAGAGGACAGCCAATTGTTTATTATTCGTTGGGGGTTTAGTGGTTTGTGAAATTTTTGGATCTTGAGCGCCCAATGACAGCGAATCAAAGCAACGAGTCGGCGATTAGGTACCAGGCACTGAGTGGATTGTCCTGGTTGTTCTCCGGCCTACTGGTTCTGGCTGGCGTAGGGTTTGCCTGGGTGTACCTGGATTATGAATACGAAGGGCGTTTTGACCATGATCAGTTGTATGGAAAACTGGAGGCCATTCCCCCGGAATACACCTTGGTCTTAGGCACGGCCGGGGTGATTTTGTTGCTGTTAACTGCAACAACGATGGCCTTTTTTAATCGGCGAAAGGCCAAAAGGATCAACGCGCCCGTCTGGGATGCCGCCGCCTGGAAAATGCTTGCTGCGTTTTGCCTGCCGGTGGTTGCCGGCGCTGCCTTAGGATTGGTTTTAGTGTTTAAGTACGGTTTGTTTGGGCTTGTTGCCCCCATTAGCTTGCTGTTTTACGGACTGGGGCTGGCGCAGGCTTCTGCGCACACCTTGCCCGCTTTGCGCTACCTGGGGCTGGCAGAAATTGCGTTAGGTCTTGCCAGCTGTTTTTTGCCGAGGGAAACGCTGATTTTCTGGGGGCTGGGTTTTGGTGTTTTTCACGTGCTGTTTGGGTTGACCATGGTGGGGCGACAAGAGGGCTGATGGTGTACGTTCTTAAGAAAGGTCATCCAGAGGCTGATACCCTTGATTCCTTTAGCTTCGCAGCATGAGAATCAACTACGGACTGGTCATTGCTGCGTTGGTGAGCCTGTTGGGTGTCGGCTTGGTTCAAGGCCAGGCCAGAGGAGCGCTTTTGTTTGATACGCTCACGTTTGATGGGCTGGAGCGGTCCTTTATCGTGTTTGTACCGGCCGGATATGATGGGCTGGAGCCCATTCCGTTGGTGCTGAACCTGCACGGAGCTGGGTCAACCGCTGCTGAACAGGTTATTTACTCGCAGCTCAATCTGGTGTCGGATACCGCAGGTTTTCTGGTCGTGATCCCGGATGCCGTGGACAATTTTTGGAACAGCGGGTTCAGTTTTATTCCGACAGGGGCCCCGGATGATGTTGCGTTTCTGCTGGGTTTGCTGGACAGCATGAGCACCCGCTACAACATTGATCCCGACCGGATTTACAGCACGGGCATGTCCAATGGGGGCTTTATGAGTTACCGATTGGCTTGCGAAGCCTCCGATCGCATTGCGGCCATTGCTTCGGTAACCGGTTCTATGGCCGACAATGTGTTCGCCAGTTGCGATCCCTCGCGCGTGGTGCCGGTGTTGGAGATTCACGGCACAGCGGATTTAACCGTACCCTACGAAGGGAGCCTGAGTTCAACTGCCATTCCAGCTGTTGTGGAATTCTGGCGCGCCCACAACGAATGTCCTGAACTTCCGGAGGTCAGCGATTTTCCCGATTTGGAGTCAGAGGGTTGCACCGTGCAAGCGCAGCGCTACTTTCCTTGCCGCGATTGGAGTGAGATGTTGTTGTACCGGGTGGAAAACGGCGGTCATACCTGGCCCGGTTCCTTTCCGTTGCCTGGTGCAGGGTGCACTAACCTGGACATTCGCGCCAACGTAGAGGTCTGGAAGTTTTTTCGCCGGCACAATTTAGCCAATCGCTATACAGGGTCTTCGTCTGTGCAGCCCGCTCTTGCGCTCCGGGCGTTCCCGAATCCCTCGCCAGGAATTTTCCGGTTAGCGGGCTCTACGGCTGGCCCTTTCGTGCTTTTGAACAGGTTGGGCGAAAAGGTTCTTGAAGGAACGCTGCCTGCTGGCTCGGCTTCTCTGGATTTGTCCGGATTTGCGGCAGGGGTTTACCTGCTGCGCCTGAGCGCCGGGGGCGTTCAACGGCTGGTGTTGAACCCCTGACCAAACGCAAGACCAAACGCAGGACCAAACGCAAGACCAAACATAGGACAGAGGCGCTTTGAGACGCCCTTTAGTAGGTCATGGCCGCTGCTTCGTGTATGGCGGTGTAAAGCGCGTAGCAGGCATCGTAGTCCGGCTCCACCTTCAGCAATTTTTGGCGGTACAGGGTACCGTCTTGCGGTGCCGCCAGCCAAACCTGGTCGGGAGTAATTCGGGTCAGGTAACCGGCAGGCAAAGAAACATCGCTTGGATTGGCCTGGCGCGGCGGGAAAATGCGGAACAGCCAACCTTCAAACTGCTTTTTGTCCCGGTTGCTGCGCTCAAAGGCATCCACGTGCTCCGATGCGCGGATGTGCGAGAAGGAGAGCTTGCCGCCGGCTTGTACTTCTACCAACTCATCCGCTTCATACGTGTCTGCTTTGAATGCAAACAATTCGCTCTCGCGGAATACAAAGGCCGGCATGTAGCGGTGGGTTAAAAACTCAAAAGGCAAATTGCCGATGTTGAGGGTGGCCTTGATCAGGACACGGCGCAAATCGCTGTCCTTTTTGACGCGTCTGCGTTGCTTTCGCCCTTTGCCGAATACAACCAGGTAGAGCAGATATAGCGCAAACAAGAAAACCACCATGGTGGCCGGAAAAAAGGTCAACAGTCCGAGGGAAAAACCAAAGATGCCGAGCGAGATCCCAGCCAACATTCGAACTTGTTGCTTCTTGTAAGCTTTTTGGAAATCGGGAAGGTCAAACTCCAACTGCTTAACCATTTCATCCCGGAAGGCATGGGGGGTAAGGGGCCGGGTGGATGGTAAGGACATGGATTAATGGGCTGAGCTGCTATCTTCTACTTGTTCAGATGGTTCAGCTGATGTGGATCGCGAAAAGGGTCGCTCGGAATCGGCAAAGTGTTCGCGCTGAAACAAAAGAACACTAAACACGCCAACAGTTATGGCGGCATCGGCAATGTTAAAGACCGGTTGAAAGAACGTAAAGGACCGGCCATCAAAAAGCCAGGGTGGGTAATGACCCCTCCATACAGGGAAATAAAACATATCAACTACTTTGCCATAAAAAACCGGCGCATAACCACCTGCCTCAGGGAGGAACTGAGCTACCGGACCGTGGATACTGCTTTGCGAAAAAATGATGCCGTAAAAAATGGAGTCCAGAATATTGCCCATGGCGCCTGCAAAAACCAGCGAGATGCTGATCAGCAACCCAACCGGAGCATTTTTTTTAACCAGCATCCACAAATACACCCCGATAAAGGACACGGCAATAATGCGGAAGAGAGAAAGGAATAGCTTTCCGTTCCGTCCACCGAATTCGATACCGAAAGCCATGCCCTCGTTCTCGGTAAAATGAATACGAAACTTCTCCGAGCCAAAAATCAGCGACCCGGTTTCTAAAATGTAATTCGTCTTGATGTGGAACTTGAGTCCCTGGTCAAGGAGGAGCACTCCTAAAATGAGGAGGATCGGAATCCAGGCCTTTAACTTCAAGTTTGGTTACTGTTGTGCCTTCTTAGCTTCAATGCTCAAGGTGGCGTGTGGCACCATACGAAGACGTTCCTTGGCGATGAGCTTGCCTGTTTCGCGGCAAATGCCATACGTGCCATTCTTAATCCGCACCAGAGCTTTTTCTAAGTGGTCAATGTAGCGAATCTGGCGCGCAGCGTGCTGGTTCAGTTGCTCGCGCTCCAACGTACCCGCTCCATCTTCCAAGCTGCGAAAACGACTGTCGTTTTCGTCGGCATTGTAGCTGCCTCTGCGGCTAATCTGATCCTGAAGATAGTCGAGCTCCTGACGAGCAGCGACCAACTTCTTTAAAATTAAATCGCGGAATTCCCTCAGCTCTTCATCCGAATAGCGCAGTTGTTCCTGCCCTTTTACCGGTGGCGGGGTCTTAACCAGCTTAGCTGCCTTGGCGGCTTCTTTGGCCAGGGCTGTTGTAGGAATCTGACGTTCGATACGGGGAAGCACCGCTGAAACCCGGGGCATGCTCTCGCTCTTATTCCGGGAGGAATCAGACCGCCGCTTGGGGCGGCGCGGGGGAGTGGGCGATGGCGCTGCAGCAACAGTTTCGACTTCGGGAACAGGCTCCAAAGCAGGAGCTGCTGGCGTGGCTGTTTTTTTGTCCGCAGAAGGGGCTTTAGTCTTTGCTGACTTGGCAGCTGCAGGCTGCTCGGTGGAATCGGACGGTGGAACTGCTGTAGGCTGGTTCGCGGGGGCCTTGGGCATAGCGGATTTGCCTGAAGCAGGCTTTTGTGCAGGGGCAGGTTTTACCTCCGCTGGTTTTGAGTCTTTTGACTCCAGCGATTTTACTTCTTTAGGCTTGCCTGCCGGCGGTGATGCTGATTCGCGCTTGTTAGCGGCGACGACCGGTTTCCCGGACGCCGCCGCTGACTTGCTGGTAATGCCTTTGGGGACCGGTTTACTGGCCGGTGCCGGCAAAGGTGACTTCTTTTTCGGAACACCAGCTTTGTTGGCTGGTGCTTTAACCGGCGGCTTTTCTACCGCAGGCTTATTAGCGGCGGCGGCTGGTTTCCCGGCCGCCGCCGCCGACTTGCTGGAGGCCCCCTTCGGTGAAGAAGACTTCGTCGCAGCCTTTCGGGCGGCCGGCTTGGCGGCAGCCTTCTTGGCAGCAGGCTTCGCTACAGCCTTCTTAGCAGCGGCGGGCTTAGCAGCAGCCTTCTTGGCAGCGGGCTTAGCAGCCGTGGCCTTCTTGGCAGCAGCGGGCTTAGCAGCAGCTTTCTTGGCGGCAGGCTTGGCAGCCGTGGCCTTCTTGGCGGCAGGCTTAGCGGCCGTGGCCTTCTTGGCAGCGGGCTTAGCAGCCGTGGCCTTCTTGGCAGCAGGCTTAACAGCGGCTTTCTTCACAGCGGGCTTTTTGGTAGCGTCGCTTTTGGCAGCTGCCTTGGTTGCCGTTTTCTTGGCTGGTGCAGCTTTCTTGGCAGCAGGCTTGGCCGCTACGGTTTTGCTTACAGAAGCTTTCTTAACAGCAAAGTTCTTAGAAGAGACTTTCTTGGCAGCAGTTGCCTTCTTAGCAGCCGGCTTCGCAGCGGTTGCTTTTTTCGCAGCAGCGGGCTTAGAGGCCGTAGCCTTCTTCGCAGCAGCGGGCTTTGCAGCGGTTGCCTTCTTTACAGCAGGCTTAGCAGCAGTTGTCTTCTTAGCAGCAGCCTTAGGGGCAGCAGCCTTCTTAGCAGCAGCCTTGGGGGCAGCAGCTTTTTTCGCAGCCGGCTTCGCAGCGGTTGCTTTTTTTGCAGCCGGTTTAGCGGTTGCAGATTTCACCGCTGGCTTTTTAGCCGCTGCGGGTTTTGCCGGTTTCGCCTTGGCCGCGCTAGCAGCCTTGGTTCCCGACGGTTTGGCCGAAGCCTTAGAATTCGTCTTTTGGATAGCCATTTTTCTACAGTTTGAGTACGAACACCCTAACCGGGATGTCGCTAATGGTCAGCAGTTGTGCGGAGTGGTTTTCTACAGCGTCTGTGAGCGAGATTTCCTCGGCAAGAATTTCCGAACAAATATAATCGCTGTGCTGCATTATGGAATCAGAGATATCCCCACTCCGTTCGAGTTGTACACGTATGCGGTCCGTAACATCAAGATTCATGTCCTTGCGAAGGCGCTGCATCCTGTTTACAAATTCTCTTGCATCACCTTCTGTGCGCAATGCGTCAGACAACGTGATGTCCAGCGCAACCGTCAAACCACCTTCGCTGGCCACTTGCCAACCCGGCATGTCTTCGGTGCTGATGTCGACATCGCTGCGTTCCAGGGTAGCTGGTCCGTCTTCGAGCATAAGTGCTAACGAACCGGTTCGCTCCAGTTGACGGATGTCCTCCTGATTCATGGCATTGACCGCCAATGCCACAGTCTTCATTCGTTTGCCCATGCGTGGTCCGAGCGCTTTGAAATCGGGCTTGATCTTCTTCGTGAAGGCGCCCTCTTCGTTGTCCCGGACAAAAGTCATCTCCTTGACGTTGACCTCCGATAGCACCAGATCGCGAACGGCTTCAAGCTGTTCTTGCATAGTGTCATCCAACACGGGTACGAGAATTCTTTGCAAGGGTTGCCTTACACGGATATTTTCTTGCTTCCGAAGCGATAAAACCAGTGAAGAAAGATCCTGAGCCATCTGCATTCGTTCTTCCAATGCCTGATCCACTACCGACGAATTCCAAAACGGAAAGTACTCAAGATGAACGGAAATTTCTGCATCCGCACCTTCGCCTAAACGCAAAGATCGGTACAAATAGTCTGCGTAGTAGGGTGCGATAGGCGCCATCAGTTTTGCTACGGTTGATAAACACTCGCGCAGCGTCTGGTAAGCGGCAACTTTATCCTCGTTGAACTCGCCTTTCCAAAAGCGACGGCGGCACAACCTCACATACCAATTGCTCAAGTGATCGGTCACGAAGGTTTGAATCAAGCGGCCGGCACGGGTAGGCTCGTAGGCAGCGTAGAGCTCGTCGGTTTCGCGCACCAGGCTGTTGAGCAGCGAGATAATCCAGCGGTCAATTTCCGGTCGCTCGGCCAGCGGCACTTCTTGCTGTTGCCCGCGAAAGCCATCCACGTTGGCGTACAGCGCGTAGAACGAGTAGGTGTTGTGCAGCGTACCAAAGAACTTCCTCCGCAACTTATCAATGCCCTCCGCATCAAACCGGAGGTTATCCCATGGCTGCGAATTGGTGATGATGTACCAGCGTGTAGCATCGGCGCCGTACTCGTTCAGGATGTCGAAGGGGTCCACCGCATTGCCCAACCGCTTGGACATTTTGTTGCCGTCCTTGTCCAGCAGCAACCCGTTGGAAACCACGTTGCGGTAGGCAACGCCGTCGGAGATGATGGTGGCAATGGCGTGCAGCGTAAAGAACCAGCCCCGTGTCTGGTCCACTCCTTCCGCAATAAAATCGGCGGGAAACGACGCGGCAAAGCGCTCCTGGTTTTCAACCGGATAATGCCACTGCGCGTAGGGCATAGCCCCGGAGTCAAACCAGACATCAATCAAATCTTCTTCGCGCTGCATGGGTTTGCCGGAGGGCGAAACGAGCGTGATGCGGTCAACAAAGGGCCGGTGCGGATCAAAGTCCGGGGGAAGGGGGGCCTCCATAAACCCGGCTGCCACAGAGCGCTCTACGGCTTCGCGCAACTCCGCCAGCGACCCGATGCAAACTTCTTCGGCTGCATCCGCTGTTCGCCAGATCGGCAACGGTGTGCCCCAAAAGCGGGAACGCGAAAGGTTCCAGTCCACCAGATTCTCCAGCCATTGGCCGAACCGCCCTTCGCCCGTTGCTGCCGGTTTCCAATTGATGGTGCGGTTCAATTCTAGCATGCGCTCCTTGACCGCCGTGGTGCGAATGAACCAGGAATCGAGCGGGTAGTAGATAACCGGCTTGTCCGTTCGCCAACAATGGGGATAGCTGTGCTCGTACTTTTCAATGCGAAAAGCGCGGTTCTCCTGCTTGAGTTTAACGGCTATGTCCACGTCAACGGACACATAGGCCGGATCATCTGAATAATTTTTTACGTAGCGTCCGGAAAATTCCCCTACCTGCTGGGTAAAACGCCCCTGGCGGTCCACCAAGGTGAGGGAACCCAAGCCGTTTTGTTGTGCCGTGCGCATGTCATCCGATCCAAAACTCGGCGCGATGTGCACGATGCCGGTACCGTCTTCGGTACTCACAAAATCGGCGCTTACCACCACGAAGGCATCGCCGTTGTCCGGTTGCGCATAAGGCAACAATTGCTCGTAGCGCATCCTGGCCAGTTCGCGACCAAAGGCGCGCGAAACCACCGACCAGGCCTGTCCTTCTTCTTCCTCTTTGAAGTAGCGGTTGCGGAGCGCTGCCGCGATCCAAACCTTTACCGGAAGTTGCGTGTAGGGGTTGTCGGTCTGGATCAGCTCATAGGCAATATCCGCGCCAACCGCCAACGCGGTATTGGACGGCAAGGTCCAGGGTGTGGTGGTCCAGGCCAGAAAAAATTCATCGTCCGTACCGGCGCGTCGGAACTGGGCGGTCAACGTGGTGTCCTTGACCATGCGGTAAGAACCCGGCTGGTTGAGTTCGTGCGTGCTCAGCCCGGTTCCCGCTGCCGGCGAAAACGGTTGGATCGTGTAGCCTTTGTACAGCAACCCTTTGTCGTACATGGTGCGCAGCAGGTGCCACAGGCTGTCGATGTAGTCGGCATCAAAGGTGATGTAGGGATGTTGCAGGTCAACCCAATAGCCCATTCGCCGGGTCAGATCATCCCAGGTGTCTTTGTAGCGCAGCACTTCCTTGCGGCACGCGGCGTTGTATTCCTCGACGCTGATTTTCTGACCAATGTCTTCTTTGGTGATGCCCAGCGTTTTCTCTACGGCAATTTCAATGGGAAGGCCGTGCGTGTCCCAGCCGCCCTTGCGCTCCACGCGCCGGCCTTTCTGCGTTTGGTAGCGGCAGAACAAATCCTTGATGGTGCGCGACATCACGTGGTGAATGCCCGGTCTGCCGTTGGCGGATGGCGGCCCTTCATAAAAGACAAAGGGCTGCGCATTGCGGCGCTCGTCCAGGCTGCGCTGAAAGATGCCAGCCCGCTCCCAGAATGCCCCGACTTCCTGGTCAATGCTGACCAGGTTGAGCGAGCCGGGTTCGGGATACGAAGCAGTATTGGTAGGTATGGATTCAGGCACGGGATGACAATGAGCGCTCAAAAAAAATCGGGCGAAGGGTTGACGTGAGCAGGGCACTTTGCCATGCTGTTTGCGCGTTAAGAATGCTCGTTATGCGCTTTCCGTTTTCTTCGCCGTGACAAAAGTTCGTGCAAAGTAATAGCAGCGGAAGCGTACCTGCACATGCTGCCCCCAACGAGGCTGTTCAGGGCAGTCTCCCTTTCGCCCGAAATCCGGCAACTTTGCATGTACCTGCTTATGGAGATGATTACCCAAATTCCTGTCTGGCGCTTCCGCAACCTTGCGCTTGCTTCCCTATTGATAGCCGCTTTGACAAGCCAGGCACAATTGCCGCCCATTGGAAGTTGGCGCGTCCAGATTCCGTACAACAACCCCATTGCGGTGCAGGACGGCGGAGATGAAGTGCTGGTGGCCAATGCGCTCTCGGTGTACCGCTATCAGAAAAGCGACGGCAGCATCACGCGACTCAGCAAGGTGAATTTGCTCAGCGACATTGGCGTGGAGAACCTCTTTGCCCATCCGGTGCAGGACGCTGTTGTCATTGCGTACACCAACAGCAACGTGGACGTGTTGCGGGACCAGACTGTTTTTAATTTTCCGTTTATCCGCACGCAGAACATCGTGGGTGACAAACGCATCTACCAGGTTGGATTCTCCGGCGACTCCGCTTACCTGGCGTGCGGATTTGGAATTGTGGTGCTGGATCTGGTGCAAAACCAAAGCCCGGCTACCTACTTTTTTACCAGCAGTTCCGGCACGCCCATCCGCGTGAACGATGTTGAACTGTTTGGCGAATGGATTTTTGCTGCTACGGCAGCTGGCTTGTATCAGGCCCCCCGGAACGACGGGTTGCTGGAGGATTTTTCGCGCTGGACCCTTGTTGACGCAAGCAGCGGGCTGCCCACGGGTGAAATTGACGGGTTGTTTTTTTACAATGAACGCATCCACGCTCAGGCAGATGATGTGCTTTATGCCTTTGACGGTGGCGGCTGGTTGCCCTGGTATGATGCGGGCGAATGGACCATTCAGCACGCGAGCAGCCTCGGCACAGAATTGCTGTTGACCGAATTCCTGGGACCGTCAACGGGACCCGATTCCACGCGCATCCGGGTTCTTGAAGACGAAACCCTTGCGCAAACCCTTCAAGGCAGTTTCCTCTCCGTGCCCGTGCAGACCGTCCGCGATGCCGCCGGTGATTTGTGGATTGCCGATCTGATCCGCGGGTTGTTGCGCTACCGCAATGCCGATGATGTACTGACCATCAACCCTGACGGGCCATTGACGTCGCAGGTCTTTTCGCTGGTGTCGGGTCTGGGCAATGTTGTTGTGGCGCCGGGTTCCGTTAACGGTTCCTGGAACAAGCTCTTTAACCGCGATGGGTTTTTTCAGCTCACGGAATTTGGCTGGAATAACATTAACCGATTCAATAACCCCGCGATGGACTCGGTCAGCGATATCCTGGCCGCAGTGGTGGATCCGAATACCGGCACCACATGGCTGGCCTCTTTTGGCGACGGGTTGCTGGAATACAAAAGCGATGGGTCGCTTAGCATCTATAAACAAAACTCTGCTTTGCAAGGCGCCGTCGGCGACTTTGGCAGTTACCGCGTGGCTGGCGTAGCGCTTGACCCGCGCAACGGCAACCTGTGGATGGCCAACAACGGCGCAGCGAGGCCGGTGGTGGTTCGCACCCTTAACAACGAATGGTACAACTTCCCCTCCGGGCTGCCCGCTTCCGTTGGCGAAGGGCTGGTGCAATGCGTTGTGGATGACTTCGGGCAGGTTTGGTTTGCCACCATTCGCAGCGGGGGAATTTTAGTGTACGACCCGGGCAGCGATTTGGCTTCTGCTGCCGATGACCGCAAAAAAAACCTGGGCCTGGGAGCGGGCAACGGCAACCTGCCCACCACGCAGGTGCTTTGTCTTGCCAAAGATCTGGACGGTGAAATTTGGGTGGGCACCGAAGAGGGCGTGGCGGTTTTCTACAACCCTTCCGCTGTGTTGGAGCCCGGTACCGCCGGCGACGCCGCGCAGATCATCGTGGAGCTGGACGGCTTCCCTGCCATCCTGTTAGAAGACGAATTTGTGCGGGTCATTGCCATTGATGGCGCCAACCGGAAGTGGATCGGCACGGACAACGGCGCCTTCCTCTTGTCCGAAGACGGCCTGGAGCAATTGGCGCACTTCACTACCCTCAACAGTCCCCTGCTCGACAACGGCATTCGCGCCATAACGGTAAACGGCGAAACCGGAGAGGTCTTTTTCGGCACAGAGAAAGGCATTATTTCTTACCGCGGTGAGGCTACTGCCGGTGGGGCGGTGCACGAAGACGTATATGTGTTTCCAAACCCTGTGCGCGAAGACTACGATGGTCCTATCGCCATACGCGGGCTGGTGCAAGACGCCGACGTGCGCATCACGGATGTGGATGGCCGGATGGTTTACGCCACCACAGCGCTCGGCGGTCAGGCCATCTGGGACGGCCGCCGCGTGGACAACGGCGAGCGCGCCGCTACCGGCGTGTACCTGGTGTTCAGCAGCGACCCCTTTGGCGTAGAGAAAATGGTCACTCGTTTCCTGATGGTTCGGGGCAATTAGGCCCGGTTCCGGGGGAATTGTTCCTGTTCGCTGTGCAGCGTTGCGGCGGCCCTTCGACCGTGTTGGTTATGTGGTATGACGAAAAGTTTGTACTTATAACATACCTAATAATGAGGCAAAAACAGAATGCCTCCAAAAACCAACACTCATGAACATGCGAGTACCCATTTCGGCCCTGGTTGGGGCCATCGTGTTATTTGCCTGGCAGTCATTGAGCTGGACTGTCCTGCCTGTTCACACCCATTCGCTCAAGTACAGTCCGGGGCAAGACAGTATTCTGGCCGTCTTGTCTGCCAACCTGAACGAGGAGGGTATGTATTATTTGCCCAACGTTGACCCCGATGTAGCCACGGCAGAGGACCGGGAAAACCTGGAAAAGGAAACGGAAGGCAAACCCGTGGCGCAGGTCAACTATATTGCGGCGTATAAACCCAACATGGGGTTGAGCATGGCTACCGGTTTTGCCTTGTGCCTCGTGGTTGCTCTGGTGATCAGCCTGGTGCTGCAAGGCCAGCCGGCCAAAGGTTTTGCCGGCCGATGGCTGGTGGTCCTGGGCTTCGGAGTTGTGCTGCTGGCTTTTGACACCCTGGGCGACAAAAACTGGTGGTACCATCCCGCGCATTGGTACCAACCGGAAATTGTGGACTACCTGGCCATGTTTGGTCTGAGCGGACTGTGGTTTGCCTGGTACTGGGGTCGCAAAGCGGCCTAACTGCTCCTTCTCCATCCCAACATTATGAAAAGAGTCACTGGAATTGGCGGAGTTTTTCTGCGCTGCAAAGACCCCGAAGCCATGAAGGCCTGGTACAAAAAACACCTGGGCATTGATGCCGGCCCTTACGGCGCTACTTTTCGGTGGCGCGATGGAGAAAAAGATGACCAGAGCGGACACACCGCCTGGACCGTGTACCCTGCGGGCAATGCCTACTTTGGCAGTGGCCCGCAGGGCTGCATGATCAACTACCGTGTGGATGATCTGGAAGCCCTTCTGGCGGTCTTGAAAGAAGAAGGCGTTCAACTGGACGGCGACATGGAAGCCTACGATTACGGCAAGTTCGGCTGGGTCATCGACCCGGAGGGCAACCGGGTGGAGTTGTGGGAGCCTCACGAAGCCGTGTATGCCAGCATGGCTGACGCGGAAAAAAGCTGAACCATTGGCCTTCTTTCCTGTTTAGAGGCCATGGCCGCACAAATTCTTCTGATCGGGGGCAATTCAGGCATCGGATCAGCACTGGCAGAACTGCTCCGGCAGCGGGGCAATACCGTGCTCATGGCGCATCGCAGCGCTGCGCAACCCCTGAACATAACCGATGACGAGCCCAACTTTCCCGTTGTGGAAGGACCGTTGCACGGGCTCGTGTACTTGCCCGGCAGCATCAACCTCAAGCCCTTCGCCTCGCTGAAACCCGCTGACTTTCGCAGCGACTTCGAGATTAATCTGATCGGAGCGGTTAAGACCCTGCAACATTACCAAAAGGCCCTGCAAGCTGCTGAAAACGCTTCTGTCGTGCTGTTCAGCACGGTGGCGGTGAGCACTGGCATGGGCTTTCACGCGTCGGTAGCGGCCGCTAAAGGGGCGGTGGAAGGGCTTACGCGCTCGCTGGCAGCCGAGTGGGCGCCCCGCGTGCGGGTCAACGCCGTGGCTCCCTCCCTTACCGATACGCCCATGGCGGTGCGGTTGCTGCGCAGCGATGCCCAACGCGAAGCCTCCGCCAAGCGCCACCCGCTGGCGCGAATCGGCCAACCCGCCGATGTGGCCGCCGCCGCGGCCTTTCTGCTCAGCGACGAATCCGCCTGGATGACCGGGCAAGTGCTGCACGTTGACGGGGGAATGGGCGCGTTGCGCAACGCGAATTAATTTGCGCCATGGAAAAGCGAATCAGCCGCGAAGATTTGCAGCGCATGGACCGTTGGACCCGCGCGGCCCTGGTCAACAGTGTGCCCGGGTTTAAATCGGTGGTGCTGGTGGGAACGGCCAACGCCGCTGGCGTCAACAACCTGGCCGTGTTCAACTCGGTGGTGCACGTTGGGTCAAACCCACCGTTAATCGGGCTGATGTTCCGTCCCCGAACGGCCGACGTGGGCCACACGTACCACAACGCCAAAAGCACGGGGTACTACACCATCAATTTGCTGCAATTTGGCTTTTTGGATGCGGCTCACCAGGCTTCATCCAAGTACCCCGAGCACGTTTCTGAATTTGAAGCCTGCGGTCTGCAGGCTCTGTTCAGCCCCGGATTTGCCGCACCTTACGTAGCGGAAAGTCCGGTGCGCATCGGTTTGCGCTGGCAAGAAGAGCATCCCATTGCCGCAAACGGAACGTCGTTTGTGGTGGGTGCCGTTGAAGAGATTTTTCTGCCTGAAGAATGCCTTGGCCCCGATGGTTTCGTGAACCTGGTTGATGCCGGTGTTTTGGCCGGCAGCGGGGGTGATGGCTATGGTCCTGCAGGGCCCTTCCTTCGGTTGCCCTACATCGGCAGCGAGCCGGCAAAATCCGGAAGCCTGGCATGAAAGCCGGAAGTGATAAAGGAAAGCATCGGTTCTCCTCTGCTGACCGGGCTCTTTCAGGAGCATCAACGGCTGATAAACCGGTCTTTCGGGGAAACAAAAGTTTCTTGCCTTCCAAAGATTGTGCAGCGTGTGGCCAACCGTTCAGCTGGCGCAAAAAATGGGCCCGCAATTGGGACAACGTGCGCTATTGCAGCGATCGCTGTCGGGCAGTGCCGGGGCAGAAAGGTTGAGGAAACAATCTGATAGCGAGCCGACAGAACGGTCTGGTTAACGGTTGGTCGAAGGGCCGTCCTGTGCTTGGCAACATCCGGGCCAAACCCAAACCATAATGTTTTCTATTGTACGATAAAGGGGAGCGACTGCCACGTTTCCGTGCCCAGAGCAGCCCAGCTGACCTGGTAGTTGCCTTTGGGCAAGTTCCCTAACGCGATGGGTTGGCCGGGATCGGCGATACCGTGGGCATGTTCGCGCCCGCTGAGGTCGTGGATGCGGAAGAGGGCGCGGGTACTCAGGCCATGCAGGTGCAACAAGGTTTGTGCGGGGTTGGGGTGCACACTAACTGTACCGGCACTGCCTGACAACTTTTCAACCGATGGCGTAAAAAACGCGAGGTCTGAAGCCGGGCTTCGTTCGCCAAACAAGCAGAAAGCGCGCACATACCAGGTAAAGGCCACACTGTCAAAAATGCCTGGCAGCAACAGAAGCTTGTTATCGCTTACGGAAACACTGTCATAATTAGCCGCGCCTTCTGGCAAAATATAGACCATGTAAAGTTGGGCCGAAGGGACTTCATTCCAGCGCAACAACGCAGAATCTGGCGAAACAGACAGCGATACCAAATTTCTAGGAGCATCACAGGAGAAGTCTGTGTTAAACACTCGTATAGGGGTATAAGCACCTTTGGCACCGCTTTCGCAAACAGCCCGAACAGTCCATTCATATTTGCTGCCAAGCGTTAGTTGGGAGAAGGGGACCGGCGTGTTGCTTACCGTTACATCAACGGTATTCCAAAGTGTTTCGCCCAATTCGCGCAAGCTCACTTCATAGCCTTGTGCACAATCCACAGGCAACCATTCCAAGCGCACGCCCAGGGGAAACTCAACTGCCTGGTTGGTTTTAGCTGATGGATAACACGCCCAGCCACCATCCAAAGGTTCTGTTATGGTTAGGTACTGGTTGGCCAGAACATTGACCAGCAACGATTTGGCCCCGGAAGGCCAGCGCACGGTAATGCTGTCCGCATACTTGTTTTTGCCCAAGCCAAAGTGGATGGCCGCGTCATTTTGAACATAGCGATGAATACCGCCGTCGGCATAGCTAATTTGTGCTTTACCCCCGGCATAGGCCCGGATGACCGACCCAAAGCCGTTGCGGTTGCTTTGCGTTCCCTCCAGATTAATTCCGAGCCAGCGGTTGTCGTTGCCGCGGTTCCTGAACAATTCATAGGGGCCTTCTTTTTCCAAATCCCGGCCATTGGCAACAAACAAATCCAGGAAGCCATCTCTGTTGTAGTCGGCCACACTCACCGTTCCTCCGGCACCACGGTTAGAACCCGCTGCACCTGCTGCGCGCTTTGCCAGGGTAAAATGACCTGCGCCATTATTCTCCAACATAACATTGGGCACGTTGCGACCCAGGATACCCAACGTCAGGTAAATGTCAAGGTCCATGTCGTTGTCAAAATCCCCGATGGCTCCCCCGAAGGATTCAAAATGCATATCCAAGCCAGCTGCAACGGTCTTGTCTTTGAACTGATCGTCCTCCCAAACCAAGAGCGCATTGGACAGCAATTGGGGCACAGAGTCCAGGTTAACGTACTTGGTAATTTCAAGCGGGGCCCGGCTGAAAACAGACGCGATGTTGGCGAAACTTTCCGGCGAATTCAATCCGTACGTCCATGTTTGCGTCAGCGGGTTGTAACCAATCACGAGCGAAGGGCTTGACGGCAAAACACTGGTCGGATTTCCGGCATTGGCCGGATCAGAAGCGCGCAGAATAAAGCGGTCGCCCATAGCAGGGTTGTACCCGCTGCTTCCAATAAAAATTTGTGAGGCTGGTATGGGTCCTTCATCAAAACCGATCATAATGGTATCAGAATCGGTTTTGAAGGAATAGTAAATGGGACCGCTCTCAATAACCAAATTGCTTCTTAGCCGGTGATTGAACGGATGATTGAAGTCCTGTAGCAAAAAACTCAGCACGCTGTCTTTTTTTACTTGCAGGATATCTGGTGGCAAGGGAATGGGCGTTGGAACGACCGCTAAACGCAACAAGTTGGTTCGGCAAATGTCAAAGGAATCACACAATCGCAGCAACAGCGAATCCCTGCCTACAAAACCCGGATTGGGGACATACTGGAAGATTCCTTCAGGAGTGATGGCCGCTCCACCATGACTCGGTTCAACCAGGATAGTGGTGTTGGAAAGGTTTAGCCCTCCAAGCCCAAAGATTCGGCGGTAGTTAATCGGAAATGGGCTTTCCACATACGATTGATCCAACTTGCTGCGGACAAAAAACAAGTCTTGCCGCAAATCGCCCGTAAAGTCTCCGGCCAAAACTTCAACTGCTGCCGAGATAAAGGTGGAACCATTGGTTTGGTAAGGTAGGCAGCCCACCGCTCCCCATGGTTGACCGCTGAGCGTGACCACCATTGGATTGAGCTGATCATCCCCATCCGGATCAACCAGCAAGCCTTGGGTGGAAGACAATTCCGGGAGCAAACCCGCCGAATCCTGTGAAACCCTGTTGTAGCAAAGCGGCGAGCAGGTGGCACTGCTCAAAGCCAGTGTAGTGGGCAACTGAGTGGGCGAAAGGGTGGGACCGGAAGAAACGAGGATGTCCAGAATCCCATCGCGGTTGTGGTCATAAAACAAGGGGCCGCGACCGCGACAGAAAGGAAAATCGGCTCCATACTCAACAGCCCTTTCCACGAACCGGCCTGTTCCATCATTAATCAACAGCGAATTCCGGTTGGCCCGGCCGGTGGTAATGGTTAAATCCTGATCCCCATCGTTGTCAAAGTCAAACCAACCTGCGCCATGCATATCGGAGGCTCGCTTGTAAAAAGGCACACTATCCCTTCTAAATTTTCCTTCCGGGGTAGAAAAAAACAAAGCGGGCTCGTTCCTGCTGATCTCCTGGTAGTGGTTGGATACAAATAAGTCCGGAAAGCCATCGCCGTTGGCGTCACCCCAGGCACTACCCCAACTCAGCTCGGTTGATGTCCCAATCCCAATTTTAGGAGCTACGTCTTCAAACTGCTTGGCATAGAACTGGGCTCGAACCGCACCATTATAAAGAATAGACAAAGCGCAAAAAAATAGTAGCGACCAGCATCGAGTCGTCAAAGAAAATGTCATAAAATGGCCGGGATTGAGGTGGGAATTAGCGAAAAATGCCATCAAAATGGCACAATAGGTCTCAAAATAGGGTTCTTATTTGACATTTTTGGCTGGAAGAGAACGCTGCGTTCATATTGTGCCTTTCACAACTTATCTGTGAGGTTAAGGCTAAATGGCCTCGCGATCACGGCGCAACCTGGATGGCGCGATCAAACGCTTTGCTGACTTCGTTTGTTTAATCTGACATGACTTCCGTTCTGCACTGGTTCCGAAACGATCTTCGGCTGCATGATCAACCGGCAATCGCCAGGTTACCGGCTCATGCCCGGTTTCTAGGGGTTTACTTCCTGGAACCCCGCTTTTTCAGCCTAACCCCCGGAGGCTGGCTCGGCATCAGTGGCCACAGGCTGCGCTTTCTTCGGCAAAGCCTGGCTGATTTGAAAGCATCGCTACAGGCTCGCGGCAGCGATTTGGTCATTTTGGCGGGCAAACCCGAAGATTGGTTGCCGGAATTGATTAAAAGCACTGATGCCACCAAAATTTCCTGGCAAGTGGAGCACACGCGCCAGGAGCGAGACGCCGAAAATGCCGTTCGTCGGGCTTTAAGCGCCAACAATAACCTGTCCATCCAAACTTGGGAAGGCCTTTCGCTGATTCACCCCGAAGACCTGCCTTACCGCCAGCCTGCCTTGCCTGACGGCCAGCCTGCCCTGCCTGACGGCCAGCCTGCCCTGTCCTACCGCCAGCCTGCCCTGCAAGACTTGCCGGATGTGTTCACCGCGTTCCGAAAAGCGGTGGAAAAGTCGCTCAAGGTGAGGGAGCCCTTCGCCGATCCAGGCCAGCCCTTGGGCCTTGCCGAAGGGCCTTTGGTCCAAAAGGCTGCCCCTTCTGCTTCGCTACCCGTTGACTCAGCGCTGCACATTCCTGCCCGCAGCCCCGACCGCGACCTGGATTGGCCAATACCCGAACACCCCCTTTGGCGCTGCGAAGCGGAGCCTGACCCGCGCACAGCGTTTCCGTTTTCCGGGGGAGAAGCCAACGCGCTCGAGCGACTGGCCAGTTATGTCAGGGCCGATGGCGCCCTGAGAACCTACAAAGAGACCCGAAACGGTATGGTTGGGGCAGACTATTCCAGCAAACTATCCGCCTGGCTGGCCAACGGCAGCCTTTCGCCCCGGCAAGTGTACCATGCGGTGAAGCAGCACGAAGCAACCTACGGGGCCAACGACAGCACCTATTGGATGGTTTTTGAGCTGCTGTGGCGCGACTTTTTTCGCTTCCAGGCCATCAAACAGGGCGATCAGCTTTTTGCTTTGGGCGGACCCCAGCACAAAAACAAGGTGCCGGATGCCGGATCGCTTCCTGAAGACCCCGCGGGAACCTATCGCAAGGACAGAAACAAAGAGCGGATAATGCATTTATCGCGCAAAGAAATTGCCGCCTTTGAGCGCTGGGCCGGTGGCCAAACCGGTCAACCCTTCATTGACGCCAATATGCGCGAATTGGCGGCAACCGGATGGATGAGCAACCGAGGGCGTCAAAACGCCGCCTCTTATTTGGTGCATGATCTGAGTGTGGACTGGCGATTGGGTGCCTGGTGGTTTGAAGCGCTGCTTCTGGATTACGACGTCGCTTCCAATTGGGGCAACTGGCAATACGCAGCGGGCGTAGGGCTGGACCCGCGCAGTCTGGGTAACGGCCAACGCCGGTTCAACCCGGAAAAGCAGGCCGCTCAGTATGATCCTGATGGGGAGTTTGTTCGTTTATGGGCTGATAAGACGGGGTAAACGAAACCGATCAGTTTCGTTTACCGCAGCCCGACAAATGGTTTACGAAACCGATCAGTTTCGTTAACCGCATGGCATCAATTGCGAAATCACGCAAGCCCAGCGAACCGCTTGCTCCATTGGTTGTTTCCAATTCGTAAGCATTGGATTCCTATGACCACTCCCATTATTCTCGGCATTGACTTCGGCGCCCGGCTCTCCGGCAAAACTGTCATGGCCTGGATGGGCCGCGACGGCTTTCACCTGGATCGCGCAGCAATCGGCCAAGACGCCGACCACTTTCTGGAAGAAACCATTGCCTGGTTGAATCCTGCGCACATTTACGTGGATGCTCCCCTGAGTTTGCCGGAAAACTACCGCGTTCTGGACGCTGCAGGCGACTGGTTTTACCGGCGCGCCGACCGGCAACTGGAAGCCATGTCGCCGATGTTCCTGGGTGGTTTAACAGCCCGGGCCATCCGACTGGCCACGCGCTGGCGCGAAAACGGACTGCAAGTGCGCGAGACCTGGCCGAGGGGCCTGGTGCGCGAGCTGCAACTGGAAGGCTATCGGCACAAAGGAGATGCCTCCATAGCTTTATTTATGAAAGCAATGCAGACGGCAGGCTTCCCGCATGCTTTGCCCAATCCTGCGGACTGGCATGAAGTAGATGCCCTCCTGGCCTGGTGGAGCGGCTGGCGCGACCTGAACGGCCTGGCTGCCGTGCACGGCGATCCGGTGGAAGGGCAAATCGTGTGCTGAGCGAACTTTGCCCCAAAGCCATGACCGAAGTCAGGCCCCAAAGCCAGGCCTGAATCTATACGCGAATCCATGCACGAAGCCGCCCTCATCTACCCCCACCAGCTCTTTGCAAAGCACCCGGCCCTGGCTCAGGGTCGGCCGGTGTGGATGGTAGAAGATCCGTTGTTTCTGGACATAGAGCACCTTCACCCGTTCAAACGCGTGCTGCACCTGGCCAGCATGGCCGCTTACGCTGACACGCTGCGCAATGGCGGTTATCCGGTCCACCAGGCCGGGTTAACGCAATACCCCGACACCGAAAGCCTGCTCCGCAATCTTGCCGCCCAGGGAATTCGGAGGCTACACCTGGCCGATCCCACCGATTACCTGTTGGAGCGCAGGCTGCGCCGTTTTGCCAAACGCTTTGGCCTTGAACTGGTCCTCTACCCTTCTCCCGGCTTTCTGCTGACCCGCGAAACTGTCCTAACCGACCTGGGCAGCCAACAGAACGCGCTGATGGCCAGCTTTTACATCCGCCAGCGCAAACGGCATGGACTGCTCCTGGACCCGGTTGGCAAACCGCTCGGGGGCGCCTGGAGCTTTGACGCACAAAACCGGAAAAAACTGCCGCGCGGAGTCGAGCCGCCTCCCCTCTATGTTCCCGCCAACAATGCCTGGCTTCAGGCAGCCTGGTCGGGCGAAGGGCTCCCCAACCCCGCATCAGCCCCTTCGCATTACCCCTACCCGGTAACCCGCGCAGACGCCCTGCACGTGCTGAACGACTTCTGCCAAAACCGCCTCCACGCCTTCGGCGACTACCAGGACGCATTGGACCCCACCCGGCCCTTCCTCTTCCACGCCGTGCTGACCCCTGCCCTGAACATCGGGCTGCTCACCCCGGATGAAGTGCTGCAAGCGGTGCTGCAGCGCCATGCCAACGACCCCCTTCCCCTGCCCGCGCTGGAAGGCTTCATCCGCCAGCTCATTGGCTGGCGCGAATTCATGCGCGGCATCTACCTGCGCGACGGCAGCGAACAGCGTCGCCAAAACTTCTGGGGCTTTACCGAAACCCTGCCCCGCGCCTTTTTGCGCGGCAACACCGGCCTGCCGCCCCTGGACGACGCCCTGCGCAAAGTGGAAAAACTCGCCTACGCCCACCACATAGAAAGACTTATGGTCTTGGGGAATTTCCTGCTGCTCACCGAAACGCACCCCGATGCCGTGTACGGCTGGTTCATGAACCGCTTTATTGATGCCTACGACTGGGTTATGGTGCCCAACGTGTACGGCATGAGCCAGTACGCCGACGGTGGCCGCATGACCACCAAACCCTACCTGAGCGGCTCCAACTACCTGCGCAAGCAAAGCCACTACCCCGCCGGCGATTGGTGCGCCGACTGGGATGCGCTGTTTTGGCGCTTCATTTGGATTCACCGCGAAGTGTTTGCCGCCAATCCCCGCATGCGCATGATGGCCAGCCTGGCCGACAACATGGCCGCGGCAACGCGCAACGCGCACCTGCAACGCGCCGAAATGGTATTGGAGCGGTTGCGGAAATGATCGGCAGGAATTCTTCTGGAACAGGTGCACCCTGTGTCGCCGCGAAAAGCAGAACTTTAAGCAGCACTTGGCCGCCCCGCCCAGAAAGCGCTTAACGCCAGCGCAACCAAGCAGCAACGCCCACCATGCTCCAAAACACCCGCGGCCTGGTGCTGCGCCAAACCCGCTACGGCGAAACGAGCCTCATCGTCAAGCTCTACACCGAAGCCTTTGGCAGCCAGTCCTACATACTGAGCGGAGCACGCAGCGCCAAATCGCGCACCCGCGCCGCCCTGTTCCAACCGCCCAACCTGTTGGACCTGGAGGTGTATTACCAGGAAGGCCGCGACCTGCAGCGCATCCGCGAAGTACGGCCCTTGCATGTATATGCTCGAATTCCCTATTCGGTGGCCCACAGCTCCATCGCGTTGTTTCTCACCGAAGTACTCGGCAAATGCCTGCGCGACGAGCACGCGCAAGAAGGCCTCTTCCCCTTTCTAGAAGAGCGCTTGCTGGAACTGGACGCCTGCGAGCAAGGCCTCAACCTCTTTCCGCTGCGCTTTCTGCTCAACCTAAGCCAACAGCTCGGCTTTCAGCCGCAAGGACAATTCAGCGAACACACGCCCTGGTTTGACTTGCAGGAAGGGCTTTTCGCAGCGGCCAGACCCGCACACGGCTATGCCTTATTCGCTGAAGAAAGCCAGGTGCTGCATTACCTGCTGGAACACCCTCACGCCCAAGAAGCAGCGCCGCTCGTCCTTCCGGGAGCCCTTCGCCAGGCCTTAATGGACAACCTCCTTGTTTACTACCGCTTTCACATCGAGGGCTTTGGCCTGTTGCGCTCGCCGGCCATTCTGCACGAGGTGCTTTCGCGCGGCCATTGATCACTTGCCGCTAAACCCTGCCAGCACATAAACCCCCGGCGCCCCGGCCAGCGGCATAGCGCCCCTTCGCACAAAACGCTCTTCTGCTAAAACCAGGGTATCCCGGGCCAGCAACTCCTCTTTCCAGCACAGCAACAGCGTAGGAGCAGTTGCCGGGCGAAGGGCTCCCGACTCACCGAGCAACGCTGGTCCGGAAAATCCGGCTGGTTGCCCGTTGGGCAACTCCGTTCCCGGCACCCGTTCACCCTTGGCCAAGATCTGGCCGGAACGCAAGGGCGCATCCGGTTGTGCAAGCACCCAAAGCGGATACTCCCAACTATCGCCGGAAAGATACAATAGGGAATGTTGTGCTCCGTGTTCTCGCAACGCCGCTGCCGCTTCGCGGTAGCCTTCATAAACCTCTGGCCGGTTGACAAAGTACTGCTCCTGCCGGGGAGTAACCAGTATGCTGTCCGGCCCGAGCAACGGGCGGGACCGATTGGCCAGCAGCGCCGGCAGCACGCCGAGCACCAACAAAAAAGCCGCTGCTACCCGAACAGCAAAGCGCTGCCGCGACAACCAAAAACCCAACCACGGCGCAGCCAAAACCGCCAGCGGCAACAACAGCCGGCTGTGCCAGATTTGCCAGCGCAGCAGCGCACTGAACAGCACCCAACTGGCCAGAAGCAATAAGACGTAGCTGCCCATGGAAATTAAAGCGGGTGACTCTTCCCCGAGCCGTTCGCGCGCCCGCCTTGCCAGCCTGGTCACCAAAACCGAAGCAAACCCCACCACCAACAACCAGGCCGGCATCATGTTGGGCGCGTAGTCTTCGTGCAGCCATTGGCCCGGGCCGCTGCGCAGCACGCTAAATCCCGGACTGGCCGGCCAGTGAAAACGGCCATCGTTGACGTCCAGCCCTACCGCAGCGTGCAATGAGTGAACCGCCCGCTCCAGCAAGGCATTGATCGCCGGCAGCGGAGTTCGAAGGGCAAAGGCCGTGTTCTTGGCAACATTAGAAAATGTCCCAAGCAGCGCATCGCCTGGCTGAGCAATCAAGTTGGCCAACCCGTAGTCCGGTCCGAGCGCGGAGCCAAAAGCCTGCTGGTTTCGCAGCAGCTGCGGTCCGGCAAACAGGACCAACAAAAACGCTCCAAGCGGCAGCAACCACAAGGCACGCCACATCCGCCGGCTAACGGCCAACACCAGCAACAGCACAAGCATGGGCGGCAACAGCACCAAGGCCGTTCCTTTGCTGGCAACGGCCAAACTGGCTGCCAGCACTGCTGCCACACCGAAAAGGACCCTTCGCCCGGACAAAAACTGCAACCCGAACGCCAGGGTCCAGGCCAACAGCGCCGCAAGCACCAGGTCATTTTGCGTGGAACTGGCTTGCAGCACCGCCATGGGCGTAGCCGCCAGGACAAACACTCCCCAGGCGGCGGCCAAGCGCGTTGCCCCAAGCAGCAGGGCAATTCGCCAGACCGCAGCAGCGGCCATCCAGCCTCCAGCCCCCTGAACAGCGCCGAACAAGCGATCGGAGCCCGACAACAGATACAGGTGCAAGAGCGCGTACTCCGACCCCGGCGGCTGCGACAATTGCCGGCTAATGCCGGTTTCGTAGAAGCCCACCGAACCGCGCGTTGCCCACTGCATAACGCGGGGCAGGTGGTAGGTCATGGAGTCCCAGTTGTTGGGCGCGGCCAAAAGCCCGATGCCCAAAACGATGCCGCCCGACACCACGGCAAACCCGCACAGCCACCGCTCTTCGGCGCTTGGATGCCTTCGGTACCGGGGCAAAGCCGCCGGCTGCAAAAAACGAAGCGCGATAAAACCGGAGGCAAAGAGCAGCCAACTCAACGCCGCACCCGTGCGGTCCAGTTGCCCAATGGCACACAGCCCTTCCACTGAAAGCAAGGCCCAAGCGTATGCGGCCAGTCCCGACAGGCCAAAAGCCGCGCTGCGCGGAAAACGCCGCTGCAGGATGCCAAAAGCAAGGAGCCACGCAAAAACGGGCAAGAGCTCCATCAACCGTAACTTTCAAAATGGATTTGCTTGCGCGAAAAACCCATGTCTAATAGGTTTTTGCGCGCATCGCGGATCATGTCGCCCCAGCCGCAGATAAAAAAGAGCACGTCTTCGCGGCCCGCGCGGTCGGCGTAGAGTTCTTCATAAACCGGGTGCACGTAGCCCTGGCGGCATCCCGGCACGGCCTCGCGCGACAGCGTAGGATGGTAGTGGAACCCTTCCAACTCCTGCTCCAGGAGGCGCATTTCATCCACATACAGCAGGTCGGCTGCGGTGCGCGTTCCAAAAATCATGTCCAGTCGGCGATGGGGGCGCGGATGGTGGCGCAGGTCATGCAGCATGGAGCGAAAGGGCGCAATGCCTGTTCCGGTGGCGATGTAACAAACGTCGTAATCAATCGGCTCATGCAGCACCATACGCCCGAGCGGCGATGAAATCAGGATTTCCTGGCCCGCCTCACACTGGTTGAACAAAAAACCCGTGCCGGCGCCGCCCTCCATTTGCACAATGACAAATTCCAGGCGATTGCTGCCATCCGGACGCGATGCAATGGAGTAGGAACGGCGGCTTTTCTTCTCGTCTTCGTGAATCGGCAATTGCATCATCACGAACTGCCCGGGCAAAAAGTCGTAGCGCTCCAACTCGGGCATCTCAAAGAAAAAGCGGCGCGTGTGCGGCGAAATCGCCTCGCAATTCACCAAAATGGCCCGATGCCAGCTCTGCCCCATGCTATAAAGATAGGCAACACCTTGCGGGCCTACCAAGAGCAATCGGGCATTGGGATCAAGGGCATCGCCAAAAACCCCATATCCTGCGTTCCGCCTAAGCTTTCGCTGACCCCTGTCACGCCGCATTGCCTTGCCCGTCATTGTGCGGCAGCGGCTAAACGCCCAGTTTTCCAGCAACAATCTGCTCCGGGATAGGCCAAACGACTCTGTCCAAGACCCCTAAAACTTACCGCCGTGTCCACGTTAAAATCCGATACAAGCCGCGCACAATACTGGTTAGCGGGGTTGGTTATTCCGCTATCGCTTGTTGTAGCCTGGGTGGTCTTTACCCAAATCCTGGGAAACCCGGCAAATTTTGAGAACCAAAATCCGCTTGGAGAGCCTTTGCGGGGGAATTACCTGGGCGTGATCTACAAGGGTGGTCCGTTGATGGTGCCCCTGATCGCGTTTCAAAACATTCTGGTCACGTACGTACTGGAACGCTTTCTGACCATCCGCAAAGCCAAAGGTAAAAGCGCAAACGCTCTGTTCATCCGGCAGGTTCGGCAGTTGATTGAACAGGGTCGGCACCAGGAAGCCATCCTGGCCTGCGATCAACACCAGGGCTCTGCCGCCAATGTCGTGCGCGATGGGTTAAGCACCTACGCTCTGCTTGCCGACAACCCGGACATGACCGAAGAAGACAAGCGTTTGCTGCTGCGCTACGAACTGGAACAGGCCACCCAATTGGAGATTCCACAATTGAACAACAACCTTTCCATCATTTCTACCCTGGCCCAAATCGCTACATTGATCGGCTTGCTGGGCACAGTTACCGGCATGATTCAGGCCTTCACCTCATTGGCGCGTGTGGGCTCGCCTGACGCCGTTGGGCTCGCAGGCGGCATCAGCCAGGCCTTGCTCACTACAGCCTTTGGCATCCCCACCTCAGCGGTTGCCATCGTAGCCTACAACTTTTTCAGCAGCCGGATCAGCAACATTGTTTACGCCATTGACGAGGCCACGTATGCCATTTTGCACGCGTTTAAAGTGCGGCAAAGCCAACAAAGCGAAAAAGCCCGCATGGATAGCCCAAAGACTTGATGCCATGAGAAAAGCACCGTCTTTCAGCTCGCCCAAACTGGACATGAACCCCATGGTGGACATGGCTTTTCTGCTCGTAACGTTTTTTATGCTCACCACCACCTTCAAGATGCCGCAGGTGCTGTCTGTCAATACCCCGGCCTCCTTCGCCGACACGCGCTTGCCCGAAAAAGACGTCATCACGTTGACCGTCAGTCCTGAAGGTCGAATTTTCATGGATGCGGACGGCAAGTTCACCCGTCAAAAACTTTTGGTGCGCATGGGTGAACGCTACAACCTCGCTTTTGATGAACAGCAGCGCGCGGCCTTTGGATTGCTCGGTGGTTTTGGCATGCCGGTCGAAGGGCTTGCACCGTTTCTCAACCTCAGCCCTGAACAGCGAAAGTTGGTGGTTCAGCCGGGCATACCAGCAGACACGGTGGCGAACCAGCTGGCAGACTGGCTCATTCAGGCAAGGTTGATCAACCCTGCGTTCCGCGTTGCCATCCGCGCGGACAAAGACGTGCCTTATGACCTGGTTGATCAGCTTATTCAAACGCTGCTCGATCAGAACATCACGCGCTTCAACCTCATCACCGACCCCAAGGTGCAGCAATCATCCAAGCCATGAACGCGCGCTACACCAGTCCACGCTTATCTGATCCGGATGACCCGGCTGACCGGGACGCCCGCCGCAACCAGCCACCCGTTGACATGGACATGAATCCCATGGTGGACATGGCCTTTCTGCTGCTGACCTTTTTCATGCTGGCCACGACCTTTAGCCAACCCAGAACCATGGAAATAGTTATGCCACCTAAGCCGGAACCTCAACAGGAATTGCTGGAACAACCCATCAAAGAAAGCAAAGCCCTAACCCTCATCCTGGGAAACGACGATAACGTGCATTGGTACCGGGGAGTCAGCGAACCGCAACTACATACTATTTTCTATGGTGCTGACGGGTTGCAGCCCCTGCTCGTGCGCTTAAACAGCGAGGTATCGGAATTGGTGGTGCTGATCAAACCCCTGCCCGACAGCCGCTACGAAAACCTGGTGGATGTGCTGGACGATCTGACCCTGGCTGGCATAGAACGCTACGCGCTGGTAGCGCCCACCGCCGCCGATGAAGCCTTGTACTTAGCCGGAAGCACCCTTCAACGCAACGCCCCGTGAAACGCCCAAGGCCACAACGCCTTTACCTTGACCTGGTCTTTGAAGGCCGGAACAAAGCGTATGGTGCCTACCAGCTTCGTCAGGCAAAGGATGGCTATACCGTGATGGGCTGGGCAGCCGCCGTGCTGCTGGTTTTCACGCTTCTGTCCGTGCCCCTTGTCCTCTACAACGTGCAACAACGCCGCCTGGCCCAGGCTCCGGTGGTCCAGGAGCGCATCGTTACGTTCTCTCAATTGTCGGCGCCGCCGCCCATTGAACAAGTCGCCCTTCCCCCGGAAGTACCGCGCACCACGCAGGCCAGCAAGGCCTATAAAGCCCCGGTGGTCAAGCCCGATAAGGAGGTGCCCGATGAGGTATCCATGCCAACAGTGGAAGAGCTCTCGTTTCAACAGCCAGGACCGGTCAGCGCCCCCGGCGATTCGTTTGTCTGGCTGGAGCCCCCACCCCCCGAACCCAAAGCGAAACCCGAGCCACCTGCCCCAAAGCCCCCCGAAAAGCCGCCTGTGTTCCAGATTGTGGAAGAGATGCCGGAGTTCAGCGGTGGTGAGGCGGCCATGTACGCCTACCTCCGGGAAAACATGGTTTACCCTACGGTTGCCCGCGAAAACGGCATCACCGGCAAAGTCTTCGTGCGCTTTACCGTGCTGGCTACCGGGCGCGTCACGGATGTGAGGGTGGTCCGCGGCATTGGCGGGGGTTGCGACGAAGAAGCCGTCCGGGTCATTCGCTCCATGCCCCCCTGGAAGCCCGGTATCCAAAGCGGACGGCAAGTTGCGGTGGAGTTCACCCTGCCCATAAATTTTGTTATGGCCAAGTAAGCGAACGTACTTTAAAGCACACCTAAAGCGTATAGCTCACTCGCAAGGTGTAATTGCGCGGAGCATCAATGCGCGCCGGGCGAATGGCGTACTCGCGGTTCATCACGTTTTTGACAATGCCCGTCAGGTTGATGTGCTCCCCGATGTTAATGCCAGCGCGCAAATCCCAGATCCAATCACCGTTGTTGTTCACTTCGCGGAACTCCCTCACATCGGGCAGCAGAATCTCAAAGATGGCATCAATGCACTCCATGTAGCTGTAATACTGCACGTTAGTGCCCAAGGTCAGCACACCCAGCGTGATTTCGCCTTCCGCCTTAAACGTGTGTTGATTGCGGTAGCTCAGAATGTTGCCATCGCAGGAACTCAGCTGATCCAACTCCGGGGTAAATTCCTGGTACTCGGGTTTAATGTAGGTGTAGCCACCCATGAGCGAAATCGGGTGTTTGCCCAGCTTGCCGGTACCGCCCAAGGTGAACTCCGTGCCGTAAATACGGGTATCACCGATGTTGCGGCTCTGGAATCCGCTCAACAGGCCTTGTTGAAAAAACGTAAACTCCATCATGGAGAGGTATTCCTGGTAGAATATACTCACATCAACCAACATGTCGAACTTTCGGATGCGCAGGCCCTGCTTGACGCCGATTTCGCTGTTCCAACCCGTTTCAGAAACCAATTCCGGATTGGGGGCTACAACGGGCGTCAGCGGGGTGGGCGGTCCGCCACCTAAATTGGTTTGAATAAACTTCTCAGCAATGGTTGGGAAACGGTACCCCTGGCCCCAGGAGGCGCGGATGTAGGTGTACTCTGCCGCCTGGTAATTGGCGCCAGCCCGGAAGACAAACTTCTGCTCCGCATCCGTAAACGAAATCTTGTTGGCCTCCAGCCGTCCACCCACTGTAATGTTGAGCGTGTTGAAAAACTTCTTGTCCACCTGCGCATACCCGGCAAAGTTGCTGCCGTTCAGCGGGTCGCCCACTTGCACAAAATCCGTTCCTACGCGAACAGAATCCGCATAAAGATCCGCCGTGACCGTAACCGCATTGGCCACACCGCCC
This sequence comes from Bacteroidota bacterium, assembly GCA_016124275.1. GTDB lineage: Bacteria > Bacteroidota > Bacteroidia > Chitinophagales > BACL12 > WGOA01. Next base: position 63,682 of record WGOA01000030.1, on the reverse strand, counting down.
ATGGTTAAGGTCAGGTCAAGGTCTTCAAACTGGCGCTGGTACTGGTACTCCCCATAATAAAACTTAGAAAAGTTGCCCTGGTTGTTGGTGTTGTCGTTGTCCACCTGGTTGTAGCGCAGTTGAACGCGGTGCCGGTTTCCCCGGTCGTCAAAATAGTTCAGAAAGGGGTCAATGGTCAGGCGAAAAGCCTCCGTGCGCGTAGGCAACCCAATCAAATCCCATGACTTGTACGCTTCGGGGCCCATGCCGTTCCAGATAAAAAAGCTGCCGCTTTCGCCAACCTGCGTATTCAGGTTCAGCCCTACGGACAGCCCGTCAATTTTGGCAAAACGGTAGCGGGTCAACAAGCTGATTCGGCCCCGGTTGTCGAATTCGCCCTGGCGAAAACTCTCCTCTTTGTAAAAGTATCCGCCAGCCGTTACGTCCAGCCGCCCGAATTTTTTGCGGTAAGCAACGCTCAACCCCGCCTGGTGTGGCGTCTGAATGGTATCCGATTCCCGCCAGAATGCTTTCTGTGCGCCCGTGCTGTCCACGTTGTTGCGCGGGTTGTTGTACAAGGTGCCAAAGCTGGCAATCTGGAAAAAAGGCTTGGTTACCGGTTCGGCACTGCGCAAGTTGATGATGCCGTTGATGGCGCTGGAACCGTACAGCGCTGAGGCAGCGCCCTTAATAATTTCCACCTGACCAATGTTTTCAATGGGCACCGCTGACCAGTTGGGAAAACCGGCATCCGCTTGCAGAATGGGCATGTCGTTGTAGAGCAGCAGCACACGCGTACCCGCCCCGTAACTGTAGCCTGCACCACCGCGAATGTTCACCTGCCCGTCCAGCACGTTGACACCGGGAACCCGCGCAATGGCATCGTCCACGCGAACCGCGTTGATGTTTTCCAATTGTTCAGGCCGGATAATCTCCATGGAAACCGTTTCCTCGCCGAGCTTCTTTTCAAACTTGGAGCCGGTCACCACTACCTGGTCCATCAGGCGGCTTTCAAGCGTCAGGGTAATGTTTAGGATTTGCGATTGCCCGGCTGCCAATTGCAATTCGTATTCCTCCTTTTCATAACCCACATAGGTAATGCGCAAAATAGCCTCGCCCGCAGGCAGGCTGAGGCGGTATTTGCCGTTTTCATCCGTTGAGGCCCCGGTTTGGCTGTTCAGCTCCATGATGTTCACCCCAATCAGGGTTTCCCCTGATTCGGCATCACTGATTTGACCCGTTACGGTGGCTTGTTGTCCAAACGTATGCCCTGCAGCAAAAGCCGCCAGGAGTGCCGTGAGTAGAATTCCTTTCATGCAAAGATTGAAGTGAAACCGCATTGAGAGACGTAAGATAGTTGCTCACATCCTGGAATCCTCTTAACGCCAGGCAGGGCAAGTCCGCGAAAGTCGGGCTAATATCGGGAATCCATTCTCTTTACACCAAATGCGCGTTTTTGTCCTCCTGATTGTCTGGTTCATGCTTGCCGTTGGCAGGGCACCCCTGGCTTTGGCCATGCAATCGGGCGAAGGGCCGTCGGGCGGCAACACAGGAGTCTTTCCAGCCGCGGCAGTCGTGCGGATAGACGCTGCATTCAGCCGGCTCAACGCGGCTTCGTCGCTGCAAACGCCTGCCGTTGCCTGGAACCGCAGGGCCCTTCCCCCGGAAAACGCGGCCTGGAAAGCCAGCCGCCGGCCCATGCCCAATACCGGATTTGGCACGGGTTACCACTGGTTGTGCCTGCCGCTGACCGTTGCAGACAGCGCACAGCGCAGGCTGGTGCTGGAAGTTGGGCTGGCGCAAGCGCCGGAGGTGACGGTCTTTGTGCAGCGCGGGGCCGCGCTCGATTCATTTGCCACTGCGGGTACGCGCTGGCCGTTTGCCAATAGGGTGTTGCCGTACCGGCTGCTGGCGTTTCCGTTGCTGGCAGCTCCGGGCGAAACGCTCCAGGTCTTCGTGCGGCTGCGCGGCGATGGCAGTAACCGCAATCTGCCGTTTGTGCTGTGGGATCAGGACCGATGGGTAGCCCAACGCCGAACCCGCCTGACGCTGAATACGGCGTTTTTCTCGGTCATGAGCACCATTGCCGTGTTTGGCCTTGTCATTGCGGTGGTCATTGCCGCCCCGTTTCGATGGCTCTGGCTGAGCTTTACCTTGTGTGGTACAGCACATGTGGCGGTTTACACCGGGTTGGCGCATGCCTGGATTTGGCCGGGCAGTATGTTCTGGCAAACGGCATCGCCGCATTTGCTGGCTAATGCGTCATTTTTTGCGGGCGTGTCGCTTTTGCAAGTGCTGTACCGCACGGAAGTTGAGTTTCCAGCGCTGCATCGCCGCCTGAATGGCCTCCGGGTGGTCCTTGGCCTGTGTGCCCTGTTGGCACTTGGCTTCCCTTGGTCGGCTCCTGCCGCACGGACCGCGTTGTTCTGCGCCAATGAGGTCGTCTTTCTGGCGGCTTGCGCGCTGATTTTGGCTTCGGTCTGGGCCATCCACCGCAAAACACGCTTGCGGGAGCCCCTGTTGATGCTGGTTGCCCTGGCCCCACAAATGCTGGCCATCAGCCTGCACGCCCTTCAAAACCTGACGCTGCTGCATGTGGGACCGGCCCTTTTCGCCCTGGATTGGCTCGGCATCATCATCGTAACGCTTTTGCTGTCCCTGATTCTGCTGCGCAGGATTCGCTTGTTTATGGACGAAGGGTTTCAGGTGGTGAGCGAGGCTATCGTGCGGCGTCGGCAAAATACCTATGCCTTGCTTAGCCGGGAATCGGAGGTGCGCAAGGCCATTGGCCAGGACATTGACCAGCGCTTGGGACCACTGCTTCTGGCCACGCATCACAAGCTCGCCGCGTTTCAACCGCCGCTTGACGATCTGCTCCGGCAACTTAGCGCTGCGCAGGCGGAGATCCGCGGCATTTGCGACAACCGCATTCCTTCAAACCTCACGGAACACGGTCTGGTGCAGGCGCTGAGCGAAATCATTCGCCCGCTTGAAGCGGCTGGAACGCAGGTTGTTTGCCATTATTCGCGGCCCCAGCGGTTGGAGAAGCTGGACTTGTTGTACCAGCTGGTGTTGTTCCGAATAGCGCAGGGCCTGCTCAACAACGTGTACAAGCACGCACAGGCGCACAAGGTGGAGCTGACCATGCAGGTAAACCAAGCAAGGGTGTTCCTGGATATACGCGACGATGGGGTTGGTTTTGAACCCGATCGCGCGGGGGGCGGGGGGCGGGGCCTGGCCATTATTCGCCAGCGGGTGGAAACGCTTGGAGGAAGCTTTGCGCTGCAATCGCGCGAGGGGGGGGGAAGTTCCTTTGAAGTGCAAATCCCGGTAAAATTCTAACGGTTGAAGGGCCTAATCCTATCCTTGTGGCTGCTGTGGGTTCCCGTTTTATCGGGTGTGAGGGCGCAGGCTGTTCATGCCATAGACCAGACCTTTTCCTGCCTGTACCTGACGGAGTTGCGCACGCCCCATTCGCTGGACACCATCCTGTACCAGGCGCTCATCCACAATACCGGTACCCGCGATATTGATCTGATTCTGGAACTGCGCAATCCCTTTGTGCGGCACATCCGGGTAACCTGGAAGCCTTCCGGGCGAAAGGCGCTTTCGTTTTTCACAGGCGCTTCGCTGCCTTTCCGCCAACGGCCCTTACCCACCCGATACTTCAGCTTCCCGCTGCAGTTACCAGCCGGCGAAAGTGCTACCCTTGATTTAGCCCTTCAGAACCAGGGTTTCCGCGACCGCGTTGTTGTGGAGCTGCACGAGCAAGACGCCTACGACGTGCTGCGGAACCGGCGCATCATGGTGTTGGCTACCTATTTGGCCGGGGCCATATTCACGCTCGTCTTTGGTTTTATCATTCTTGCGGTGATTCGCGCATACATACGCTTTTCATTTGTCTATTATTTTAGTATCGGTCTTCTTTTAGTGGCCACCCTGCAGGGCTTGGGCTATCAATACGGATGGCCCCAGCTGCCCGGTGTGCAGAGCGTTATGAAACCTATTCTGCTCAACGCTACCTTCCTGGGGGGATTTCGCTTTCTCCAGCGCTTTTTCCAATCGGAAATGGAGAACCGCAGGATTGACCTCAGTATATATATTCTTATGTTTGGGCTGGCTGCGTTAGCCAGTGCAGCCCTGGCCACCCCGCTCATGGGACCAGAAGGGCTGCGGCGCTACCAGGGTATAAATGATGCCTGGTTTTTGATCTGCACGGGAACCGTGGCCGTTTTGCCGCTGGTCTATTTTGCAAGAACCCGTGTCCGCGAAGCTTTTTGGTTTTGGGTGGCCTACTCGGTATTGATGGCTGCTGTGTTTACTGGAATTGGCAGTGGGTTGGGTTGGTACCAGACCGGCCCTTTGCTGGATTCCTGGATTTGGGCAGGGGTGCTGCTGCTGCACATGGTCATTTCTGCGCTCATTCTGGAGCGGGTTCGGCTGGTGGTTGAAACCCAGGCCCGCGCCCGGCAAGACCTGGATCGCGAAAAGTTGCGCCAACTCCGCGATCTGGTCATCCAGGAGGAGATGGAGCGCGACCGTATCGGGGCAGACCTGCACGACGAAGCCGGTTCGCGTTTCGCCGCCATTAAAATGGCGTTGTCCCGGATGGCCTACCGCGAACAAGATTCCAATAAAGCAGAGGCGTTAGCCTCCATCATTCGGGATGTTGACGAAATCTGCGACCAGAACCGAAACATTTCCCACAAGCTCCTATCGGTAAGCCTCAATCAGGTAGGCCTGCCCGAGGCCCTGCGCGAGTACCAGGCTCGCCTGCTGGCCAAAGGTCGCCACGTGGTTTTCCGCCCTTCGCCCGGCCTGCTCAACGACCTGAGCGACACCGCCGAAATCCTGATTTACCGCGTCATCCTCGAAGTGGTGGAAGGGCTTTACGAAGAAGCCTCAACCTTTAGAATCCTGCTGCAGGACAGCGATGATGGCCAGGAAATCGTGCTCACTGTAGAGCCCCTGGATGAACCCTTGCCGCCACCGCCACCCGACAGCCTGACGCTGAGCAGCCTTCGTACCCGGCTGGCGCTGTTCAGCACGGCACGGGAAGAGTCGCTGCAGATTCTGGCCTCCGGCCTGCGCATCTGGTTGCCGAAGCGGGTGGAGAATTAATCGGAAGGTGCAAGTATAATCCCCCTCAAACCAAACCAAACCTCGCTGCCCACCCGATCAGTTCCGCCACATTTTTGGAGCCCGTTTTTTGCAACAGGTTTTTGCGGTGTGTGTCCACGGTGTTCTTTGTAATGAACAATTGTTCAGCAACTTCCTGGCTGTTCAGTCCTTCGGCCAGTTTGGCAATCACTTCTTTTTCGCGCTCTGAAATGTCGGGACGGGGAAGCATGTTGCGGCGATCCGCACGGGCCTGGTTATCTTCTTCGGACTGAAAAAATTCACCGCCAGCCATGACGCGCTGTAAGGCGGCCATGATGCGGCTTTTGTCCAGGTTTTTCAGCAAATACCCGTCCGCACCGGCGTAGCGGGCTTGTCGAATGAGCGGATCTTCGTCGTAGTCCGTTACCATGATGACCTTGACCTCTGGTCGCTCTTCTTTGAGCTTTCGGGTTGCTTGCAAACCGTTCATGATCGGCATTTCAATGTCCATCAACACCAGGTCAAGCTCCAGGTCTTTGATCTTTTCCAGCAATTCCTTGCCGTTAACCGCTGTGCCGACAATTTCAATGTCGGCTTCTTCCTCCAACAGACTGCTGAGGCCAAGGCGGGTAATCATTTTGTCTTCAGCAATAAACAGACGGGTCGTGGTCATGAGAGATGGGTTGGTTTAGCGCCCGCCGGGCATAGCTATTTTCTCAAACGTATAATCTGTTGTGTTCAGCGTCTTGCCGTTTTTGTGCACGGCAGTGGTGGTAAAAACGACCATCTTTCCTGAGGGGTCTTTGGATTCAGTAGCCAGGACGGCACCCGTGACCCCGTTGAGTTGCGTGCTAAACGAAGCGGGCACCATGTTGCCCATAGAAGATCCGAGCAGCGACCCCCAATTCCAATTCAAGTCGGGGGCCATGTACACCATCGCTTCCGTGTTGCCGTTGGTGGCACGGTACTCATCGCAAACATAGCCGGCAATGGTTTTCCTGCTTCCCGTCTTGACCAGGCTCGCTTCTTCAGCGGAAGCAACAGGATCTTCCTGACCCATGCTCTGCATAAAACCTCCGAGCGAGCTCATCAGGTCGGGCAGCGCAACGCCCACCTTTCGACCGTTTTTTTCTTCAGTCAGCATGCAGTTGAGCTTGTTGGTATGGTCTAAAATGACCGTGGTGCGCGTGTCGCCTTTATAAAGCTCAATCCCGGAAGCGCTCCCGTCATTGCGAATCATCAGCGACATTTTCTGCGCCGGATCATCCCCGTTGGTCAGTTCCATGTCCAGCACCAAATCAAAGACATAGGCAGCCGGAACCTCCGTTGTTTGCGAAAAAGCAGCAGCCATTCCCTGCATCATGGCGGCTATAGCGGCTGAATCCATGCCCATTTGTTGCGACGGATTTTGGGCGCTCAGGATGGAACTGCATGCCAGCAGCATCGGGATTAACAGGTGACTTTTCATGGGTTTATCCATTTAACAATAAGCAAGATCAACTTCTAAAGTAGCCTATTCCCGGTGCTTTTCCTTTAAGGCGAAGGGAATTCTTGCCCGCGCGACCCCAAATCGCCTCCCTTGCGCCCATTCAAAACAAGCCGAAGCCCCAAATACGCCTCGCGTCCGTGCATGGAAGCATACGCGTAGGCCGTGTCAAACGCCGGGCTGAAACCGGGCGCTGCCGCCGGGTCATTCAACCCCGCCAAGGGCGAGCCTGGTTGCCGAAAATTGCCAAGGTTCTGCACGCCGCCATAAACACTGAAGCGCTCGGAAAACACCTTGGTCAGTTGCACACTTTGTTGGGCGAAGGGCTCACTGCGCTGTGGCCGCGGCTCTGCCAGCAATTGACCGTCAGCACCGAGATCGTACACCGCCGGCAGCACCATCGCGCCGGTAATGCGCAAGGTGTAAGCCAGGGTCAGGTCGGCCCGCTCCCAGCGAGCATTGACCAGCAAGAGCCCCGACCATCGCGGAGCGAACGGCACCGCTTCGAACTTCAGAAGCCCCGACGCATCAAGCTCGCTGCGTTGAACATCTTGCCAGGTGGCCGAAAGCTGAAACCCAACCACCGATGCCCATTGGTATTGCAGCGAGGCCGCCAGGCCCCTGGTATAGCCAAAACCCTCGCTGTTGGCGTACACAATTTTGCCGGGCTGGTCGTAATCAGCGGTAATCTGTTGCTGGAATCGCGTGTAAAAAGCATCAGCCGTGAGCGTACCCGAGCCCCGACGACTGAAAAACTCCTGGCTGGCGCTCAGCGTAGTGTTCCACGAGCGTTCCGGCGCCAAGGGACCGTCAAGGACCACCTGCCGTTGACCGGTTACAAAGGCATGGTCTTCCGTAAACAAGTTCAGGGTCCTGAAACCCGTACCCGCGTTGAATCGGAAAGCCCGCAGCGGGCTGGGCTGCCATTTCAAGGCCAAACGCGGCGCCGGAATCCAGCCGTGCTGTTCCTGGCGATCCACCCGCAAACCGCTCAGCAGCGTCCAGTGCGGATGCGGCTGCCACTGGTCCTGCACAAATGCGCCGGGGATAGTCTGGTGCAACAACCGGCGATCCGAGCCAACACCCAGACTGTCCGGCACCGGTCCCCATTGGGTCGCCGCGGTGTTGTCGTCGTAGAATTGGTAGCGCAGCACCAACCCGGCCATTCCCTCGTGGTTGCGGCGTTTAAACGACCAGAGGCCCTGCAAAAGCCCGGTTCGCTGCTGGGCATTATACGCGGTTTGCCCATAGCGGGAGTCCTGATGGTGTGCGCTAAGCGCCAGGTCCAGCCGCAGATCGGCCGCGGTTGGCAAGGTGTAGGTGCCGAGCAATTCCGCCCGCAGCGTGTAAATGCTCTCGCCGTACACGCTGTCCGACCCGCGCAGCTCGCGGTAGGCCCGTTCGCGCAAAAAAGGCTGCACCCCGTTGCGCCGGTCTTCGGCATACCCTTTCAATGCCAGAGTCAGCGGCTTGCCGCTCCTGCGGTGCAGCGACCACTTGTGAAACAGCGACCAGCGGTCCAGCAAAACGCCGTCGCCGAAGCCGTCGCCATTTCGGTCTTCGTATCGGTTCGAATAGGCCCCGTTCAGCGCGCTGTATCCCCGCGATTTTAGCAGTTGGTGGCCCGTCACCGCGCTTACGTACACCTCTGCGTGCTGCGTGGCCATCAGGTCAAGTTCCAGGGCAGGCACCGCGGCCGGGTCTTTGGTAATGACGTTGATCACGCCCCCAACCGCCTCGGAACCAAACAAAGTGCTGCCCGGGCCTTTCACCACTTCCACCCGATCCATAATCAGGTTGGGGATGCCGTTGAGCGCATAGGTGGCCGCCAGGCTGCCGTACAGCGGCATGCCATCCAGCAACACGGCCGTGTACGAACCCGGTAAACCGTTGATGCTGATGCTGTTGGTAAAACAGACCCCACAACCCACCACTTCCTGCACGCCGTTCACCAGCGCGATGCTCTCCACCAGCGAAGCTCCGGGCGTGGGCAGGTAGGTAGCCAGGGCCTCTGCGGAAAGCACCTCTACCCGCGCCGGGCTGGCCGACAGGTACGTTTCCCGAAGGCTGGCGCTGACCACCACGGTTTCCAGGGCCAACGGGTTTAAAAACCAGTCTTGCGGTCCGTTGGGCTCCTGGGCAAGGTCTACCCAGCTGGGTTCGTAACCTACTGCGCTGATTTTCAGGCGAATAGGGAGCTGCTCGGGCGTGGTTATCACAAACCGACCCAGGCTATCGGCAACCGCACCGGTCTGGGAGCCCGGAATCCAGACATGGGCGTAGGGCACGGGCACGCGCTCTGTATCGGGCTCGGATGACCCGCCCGTCTGGCTGGACGTCCAGATCGTGCCGCTGAGCGGGGCTTGCCCAAGGAGGTTGCCCCCACTGGGCGGGACAAAGCCGCCCAGGACCACCAAGGCTATTCCCCAAAAACGATTTAGCATGGCCATCAGAAAAGGTTTCTGGAAGCAAAGAAAATAATTTAGACTGGTTTAAAAAACTTTTCTTGCGGGTTTAATTTTTTGTGGGTTGCGATGCTGCCGCCCCAAAGGCCTTAAACCCGTAGTAAACCACGCAGCCGGTGACAATCCCAACCAGGTAGCCCTGGGGCAACGTCAAGGCCAGCACGCCTACCAGCAAGGCAATCAGCAAGGACCGGGGAAGGGCCGCCTGGTCCTGAATCAACCGAAGCAAAGCCAGCGACTCCACCAACAAAACCACCCCGAGAATGGGCTTGGGAAACACCAGCAGCACTTGATCCAACACACCGCTGAAGAACAGGCCCAGCACCAGGTAAAAAGAGCCGTAAATCACCACAGAGCCGCCCGTTCTGGCCCCGAATGCGTAGTGGCCTGCCAAACCGCCGCAACCGTGACAAACCGGAATTCCCCCGAAAAAAGGGGCGAGCAAATTGGCCGCGGCATACGTGAACCCGATTTTTCGCAAGCCCACCGGGCGCTCCGGGAACAGATCGCGCACGGTTTTCTCCGTGGCAATCACCGAATTGGACAGCGACAAAGGGAGCTGCGGCAAGGCCAGCAGCACCAGGCCGGTCCAGAACAGGTCAGGTTTGGGCAGCTCCAATGCGGGCAGTTGAAAGGCAACGCCGGATGCTATCTCCGGCAAGGGCAGCCCGCTGATCAGGGCATAGGCAAACCCCAGCGCGATCAACACCAGCCCCGCCGGAAGGCGCGGATGGTTCCAGAAAGCCAGCAGCCCCAGAAACCCGACGGCCGCCAACACATAACCCGGTGTTCCCATGGCCGGCACATAATTTTTGAGGGCCAGTGAGGCCAGGCTGAGTCCGAGTCCAAACTGGATGCCGCGCACCACGCATTCCGGAATCAGGCGCACCAGCCGTTCCAGTAAGCCGGTCAGGGTCAGCAGAAACATGATGCCCCCGATGACCCAGCCGCCGGCATGCACCACGTCCGCAGAAATATGCTGGGTGATGATCAGCACGGCCATGGCTTTGAGCGGCTGCATTGGCATGGGCAACCCGTAAATCAACCCGGTCAGAATCTGAAGCACGCCAAAGACAATGAGCACGGATGCTGCCCTTAAATCCGTAGCCATCAGCATGCCCAAAATGAGCGGCAAATCCGTGCCGATGTCGCCAAAACTGCCGGCCAGTTCATGCCGGTTAAACTGCAAGCGTTTAAGTAAACCGGGCGTGTTTTGGACGGAAACCATAGTTATGTCTGCGATTTTAGCCTAAACACCCTACGCTTGCTCAATATTGGCCAGTAAAGGCTTGGGGGTACGTGTGCTTAAATGTAGCTTAACACCAGCGTACTTTTAAAAACCGCCTATGAAGCGCAGCTTTACCGGACTCCTTGTGCTTTTCCTTGTGCTGCAATTCGGGTTACACGGTCAGGCTCCGCTTGATTTTAGCACCCGCTCTGCGGCCGATAAAGCCCTGTATCCCTTTGTGCATGGCGTCGCCTCCGGCGATCCCCTCCACGACCGGGTCATCATCTGGACGCGGTTAACCCTGCCTGACTCCGGCCATGTTCCTGTAAACTGGCGGGTAGCTACCGATACCGGCTTTACGGACATTGTTCGCTCGGGAACAGCCATGGCCTATACCTGGCGCGATCGAACCGTCAAAGTAGATGTGGATGGCTTGCAGGAAAACCGCTGGTACTACTACGAGTTTGAATACCAAGGACGTCGCTCTCTGATAGGACGCACGCGCACAGCACCGCTGGGACCGACCGATTCGCTGCGCATCGCAGTACTTTCCTGCACCTGTTACCAATGCGGGTTCTTTAATCCTTATGCGAGCATTGCGGAGCGCAATGACCTTGATCTGGTGGTTCATGTCGGCGATTACTTCTACGAGTACCCTTCCGGAGGGTATGGCTTTAACCCATTGCTTAACCGCCTGGATGAGCCCGCTGGCGAATTGATCACCCTGGGTGATTACCGGATACGGCATTCGTGGTACAAACTGGAACCCGACAGCCGTCGTATTCACCAAAACTACCCGTTCATTATCATATACGATGATCACGAGTTCGCCAATGACGCCTGGAAGGGCGGGGCGCAGGAACACAATGAAGCCACGGAAGGGCCCTGGTCCGCGCGCTTGCGGGCTGGTTACCGCGCCTGGATGGAATGGATGCCCGTTCGGGAACCCGAAGTCACCGATGACTACCTGGCTTACCGTACCTTAAAATATGGTGATCTGGTTGACTTCATTGTCGTGGACACCCGTACCGAGCGCGATCAGCAGGACTTGTCCCGGATTGATGACGAAACCCGCACCATGCTCGGACCCGTTCAGTACGCCTGGCTAGTGGCTCAACTCACGCAAAGCACGGCGCAATGGAAGACCCTGGTTAACCAGGTCATGATGGCTCCCCTGGAAGTTTTCGGGGGAAATGTCTGGTCCTTCGAGCAATGGGACGGCTACCGCGCCGAGCGAACCCGGCTATTGGACACCGTAGTTAACGGCAACGTCCAAAACTTTGTCGTCCTAACCGGCGACATTCACTCCGCCTGGGTTGCCGACATCCGCCATAGCAGCGGAAGCGCCGGGGTTGAATACGTGGTCACTTCCAGTACGGCCCTAAACCGGGGTATATCTAGTTGGTTGCCCGGCACCCTGTATCTCTTGAATCCCCACATCAAGTACGCGGAACTCGCCAAACGCGGCTACATGATCATTGACTTCAATCAACAGCGCACCCAGTGCGATCAGATCTTTGTGCCGTCAGTAGAATACCAAACTACTGCAACTACGGTAGGCGCAAGTTGGCAAGTCTTGTCGGGAACCCGCCATGCTATTCCGGCTGCGGGTCCTTCAACGCGGCTAAATCCCGGACCGATCCAACCCCCACCCTACCCGGTCAACTCCTGTTTGATACCCCAAAACCCGAGAACGCGAAGTGTGGGCTATACCTCAGCCAACGTAGAATGGGATGCCAGCCTGGATGTTGAACTCTACCGATTGGAAGGCCGTTTGGCTGGCACCGAGGAGCCGCTGTTCACGCGGTATGTCCGCAATAGCTGGCGCTACCTCGGTTCGCTTCAGGAAAACGTCAGCTACGAATGGCGGGTCAAAACCTTGTGCAAATCGGGTGCACAATCGCCCTCAACGGAGTGGCTCAGCTTTACCACAGGCTCCAGCGATGCCGGCGATATGGATGCAGACAGCGTCCTTCGCAGTGAAGCACCGTTGGTGCTGAGCGTACAGCCATCGCCCTTCCAAACCGTGCTGGGCATTCACTTTCAAATTGAAGCTGCCAGCTCTGTGCGCTTTGAACTCATCAACATGCAAGGTGCCTCAGTTTTGACTGAAGTCCTCGATCTCGTTCCCGCCGGACTGCACTTCCACGAATTGTACGCCCAGGACTTTTTGGAAGCCGGAGTTTACATCCTGCGCATTAGCAACGGGGAGCAGTATGTGGAAACGCGGGTGGTTAAAGTGTAACGGCTTCAACGCCCAGCGCTTCGGCCATGCCCGTTAAAATGTTGAACGCCTGCTTCATGCTGCGCACGTCCTCGAACGTGAGTTGCAGACGACCCCGCGCCTCTTTCATGCGGCACTTGCCCGGATGGCTTTGCACGTAGCGGATCAGGTTGGCGAACAATTTAGAGCTGTAATACGCGCTCTCCTGGTTCTCTAAGAAATAGCAGCGCAGCACGTGCTGTTTGAAAATGATGCGTTCAAAGCCCAACGATACGGCTAACCAGCGCAGTCGCACGCCGTTGAACAGCTCTTCGACCTGCCGGGGAAGGGGACCGAACCGGTCCTGCAACTGTTGTCGGAAAGGCTCCAGTCCGGCTTCGTTGGGCACGTTGTCCAGCTGCGTGTAAAGGCTCAGTCGCTCGGCCACGGAGTTGACGTAATCATCCGGAATGAGCATTTCCAGGTCGGTGTCAATCTGGCAATCCGTAACGTATTTCTGGGTGCGCTCCAGCTCTTCGGAAAAGAGGTCTTTGAAGTCGGTGCTCTTGAGTTCGGCGATGGCCTCGTCCAGGATTTTGTGGTACATCTCAAAGCCAATTTCGGCCAGGAACCCGCTCTGTTCGCCGCCGAGCAGGTTGCCCGCACCGCGAATGTCCATGTCGCGCATGGCTATCTGGAAACCGCTGCCCAGCGACGCGAACTCTTCGATCGTCTTCAGGCGCTTGCGCGCATCGCTGCTGAGCATGTGCGTGGGCGGTGCAAACAAGTAACAGAACGCCTTTTTGTTGCTGCGGCCCACGCGCCCGCGCAATTGGTGCAGGTCGCTCAGGCCAAAATTCTGCGCGTGGTGAATGATGATGGTGTTGGCGTTGGGAATGTCCAAGCCGCTTTCCACAATGTTGGTACACACCAAAATGTCGTACTGCCGGTTGATGAACTTGAGCATTCGCTCCTCCAGCACATGCCCTTCGAGCTGACCATGCGCCACGCCGATGTCCATGTCCGGGCAGAGCTGCCGGATCATCGCGGACACTTCTTCGATGTCTTTTACGCGATTGTGCACAAAAAACACTTGGCCACCGCGATAGACTTCGTATTGAATGGCCTCGCGGATCAGGTCGGGATCAAAAACCTTGAGCTCGGTGTGAATGGGCTGACGGTTTGGTGGCGCGGTGTTGATGATGCTCAGGTCGCGCGCGCCCATCAAACTGAATTTTAGCGTCCGGGGAATGGGCGTTGCGGTCAGGGTCAGCGTATCGATGTTGGCCTTGAGTTCCTTGAGGCGCTCTTTGATGGTGACGCCAAATTTCTGCTCTTCATCAATGATCATCAGGCCCAGGTTCTTGAACTTGACCTGCTTGCCCACGATGGCATGCGTGCCGATGAGGATGTCCACTTTTCCGGCAGCCAGGTTGTCCAGGGTGTCCTTTTTCTCCTTGGCGCTTTTGAAGCGGTTGATGTATTCCACGCGGCAGGGAAAATCCTTGAGCCGCTCCGAAAAGGTCTTGTAGTGCTGCAGCGCAAGTATGGTGGTAGGCACCAACACTGCCACCTGCTTATTGTCGGCCACTGCTTTGAATGCAGCGCGAATGGCGATCTCCGTTTTGCCGAAGCCCACATCGCCGCAAACCAGGCGGTCCATCGGGCTGGGCGACTCCATGTCGCGCTTGATATCGGCTGTCGATTTTTCCTGGTCGGGCGTGTCTTCGTAAAAGAACGACGCCTCCAACTCCGTTTGCATGTAGGTGTCGGGTGAAAAGGCGAAGCCCTTGGCCGCTTTTCGTTTGGCGTACAATTGAATCAGGTCGCGCGCAATGTCTTTGACTTTGCTGCGCGTGCGGCGTTTCAGGTTCTCCCAGGCATCCGTGCCCAGCTTGTTCACTTTGGGCGGCTCCCCTTCCTTGCCCACGTGCTTGGCGATCTTGTGCAGCGCGTTGATCGGCACGTACAGCAGGTCGTTGTCGCGGTACACCAGGCGAACCGCCTCCTGCACTTGCCCGTTGACCTCAATTTTTTCGAGCCCCGAATAGGTGCCCACCCCGTGGTCGATGTGCGTCACGAAATCGCCAGGCACCAGGTCTCGGATGGCTCGAAGCGTCAGCGCCTCCGAGCGCGAGTAGCCCCGCTTGATGCTGTATTTGTGGTAGCGCTCAAAAACCTGGTGGTCCGTGTAGGCCGCCAGCCGCGCCGCCGAGTCAATAAACCCATTAGCCAGCGACGCCGAAACGGGCTGGTACTCCGGCGGCTCCGCACCGTTGTTGGCGGCTTTGTTTGCGGCATTAAGCGTGCCGCTACCCCGCGTCTGCAGGTCGGCAAAAATCTGCCGGAAACGCTCAATCTGCCGTGGGTTGGAACAATACAAATAGTTATCGAGGCCCTCATTGCTGTTGCGCTTTAAATCGGCAATCAGCAGGTCGAAATTCTTGTTGAACGAGGGCTGCGGCCGCGTCCCGAATTCGATGCGAACGGCGCCCGGCATGCGGGCTTCTGAACCTGTTTCTACCACCGGCAGCGACGTCAAGTCATCCAGAACTTCCGGCTGCGTGGTGAACAATTGTTCAAACGAATAGCGAACCAACAGGTGCTGATCGTCCTGGGTTTTATGACTTTTCAGCGCCGTGGCCATGGCGTTGGCCTTTTCCGCACAAACCCCTAACACCTCAATGAGGTGCCGCGCGTCGCTCAACCACACCACCGACCCCTTCGGCAAACTTTTTAAGAGATCCTGTTTGCGCTCCTGGTCAAACTCCGTTTGGATGTTCGGCACAATCGTAACCTGTGCAATGTTTTTAGTGGAAAGCTGGCTCTCCGGCTCAAAGACGCGGATGGAATCCACCATATCGCCGAACAACTCCACGCGGTAGGGCAGCTCGTTGCCGAAACTGAACACGTCAATGATGCCCCCGCGTATACTGAACTGCCCCGGCTCGTACACAAAGTCAACCGGGTGAAAACCGCTTTCCACCAGCACATCCATCAGAAAAGCGGTATCCAGCTTTTCACCTTTAGTAATGTACAACGTGCGGTGCTGCAGCGACGCCGGACTCACAATGCGCTCAAACAGCGCCTCCGGATAAGTAACAATCAGCTCCCCGCGCGTACTGGAATTGGCCAGCCGGTTCACGGCCTCGGTGCGCAACAACACATTGTTGGCGTTGACCTCATCAAAGCGCCCGGGCTGCTTAAACGAATCCGGAATAAACAGCACATCCTTGCGCTCCAGAAGGCTTTGCAAGTCGTTGAGGAAATACGCGGCCTCCTCCTTGTCGTGCAGCACAAAGCAGTGCGTACCCTTCTGCTCCTTGTACAGCGCAGCCGCAATCACCGCCGCGGCCGAGCCCACCAATCCCTCCAGGTGCAGCCGCGCGGGGGGGGTGTCCTGCAGGTGTGAAATCGCTTGCTGAATCCGTGCATCGCCTCGGTAGCGATCCAGCAGGGTGGGCTTGTCCATCCGAGCGGCAAAGATACAGGGGAATGGGCTTGCGTTGGGGGGGCGGGGGATGCAGTTGTTGAAAAAACGTCTTCAGAGCTGCATGATAAGTCATGCATAAAGTGCGTAACTTGGACTTAATGCATGATAAACCACACAAAAATTGGCATGCCTATACCGATCAGGCCTTGGAACGCCATATCGGTGCCTTCGTTTAGCACCACCGATTGCAGCAAAACAAAACCCAGCTGGCTCTGGCTCACGCTGCTGGTATCAGTCGATCAACGCTGAGTTTGCTGGAAAGAGGCCAGACGGTTACGGTAGCAACACTGATTCAAGTGCTGCGGGTATTAGACCAATTGCACGTCATGGATGCCTTTCAAGTGCACGTACTCATCAGTCCACTTGCTTTGGCGAAGGCGGAACAGGCTAAGAGGAAGAGGGCGAGGGCTAGAGGAGGGAAGACTCAAGAGGAAGAGGAATGTGTTTGGTAAACGAGGTGCTTACAAATTAGAATAATTAGTCTAAATAATATCATGGTTCAGTGATTCTAATCTAGTTAGAATTTACATTAAATAATTTAAATTAATTATTCAAGCATGAACCTTCTCAAGTGCCGCCTTGTTTCCCGTGCAACCTGATCAAAGTCATGAAGGTTATGGATTTGGTCACTTAATGAAGATTCCCAACGCCCTTTATACTGCGGCAATCGTTGTTCAAGTTTGGTGTGAAAATTGAGAGGATTGATTCCCTTGCTTTCACATTTGATTCTAAACTCCGAAATCAAATCGTTCACATTCATATTATGCACTTCCAATAAATACCAGATATCGTATAAATCTCGAGCCTGCATTCGCTGCATCACCGAGCGCAACTTTTCAACCAAAATCTCTTCTAACGAATAGCATTGTAACTGGTGTGGTGACAGATCTGAGTATCCCAAAAAGGGGAATGCCTGGATTGATTCAAAGACCAAAACTTCTGCTTTTGATATGTCTACTTTTATCTTCTTATTTCTCCCGTCACCCCCAAGCGGACCAACATACCGGATGTAGAAATTGATGGTGTCGCCTCCTTCTGTTTGCTGTACTTTTTGAGGATTTCGTGAGTCTGCACTGTCGTCGGATTCAACAATTTGGAGAGGCACACTCGCCGCTTCCCTTACGTATTCAAAAACTTCATTTACCCACAATACAACTTGCTCTTGAGAAATTTTGCTATCAATTAACGTAAAATCAAGATCCTCTGAGAAACGATAATCTTCAAAATAAATTTTTTTTTATGCGGTCCCGCCCTTAAAAACAATTACCTCTGCAAGTGATGAATGTTGGCTTACTCCATGCAATAACCATGATAAAATATAGTCCTTCTCTATTTGCTGGTCTCTTACGCCAGCTTCTCTCGCCTTACTTTGGATCTCTGCTGGCCTAATCATGTGTTGATAGCAGATTTAATTGTCTCGGTTTCCAAATTCTGTTGAATGCTCCAGCGGCTGATCATTCTGCCGGTTCGTGGAAGCTCAGTATCTAAAAGCACGTAGGAGGAAGTCCTTCTCATGCAGAGTTCCTTCAAGAATTCATTTTCAATACCAAGAGTCTCAAGGAGAAAACCCAAGCGTTTAATTACAGCTTGTGAATTGAACTGATTAATATACTTCATCAGCTTTTCATAGTTTATTTTATTTCTTGAGTTATAAATTGCCTGGGCAATTTCAACAATACCACCTGCATTCTCAGGCACATATAAACAATCTATAAATGTTTTTTCAAGGTCTGAACAATTTACTTTACTAAAGTTGTCAATCCATACTTTCTCATACCCAAAAAAATGCTTCTCATTGTGAAATATGAACTGAAACGTAATGTTTTTAACTTTTTGAGTGGAAGGACGGATTTGCTTTGCAACTACGATTTGCTCCTTTAACGAAGGTTGCGTAATCAGATCATGGATTTGTAATGCTGAGTAGTATCCAATGTAGTGTTCCGTTCCCAGCGTCAAATGTTCAGCGAGCAAATGCCAATCGGGCAAGTAAGACGTTGGATCTTTTTCATATGGAATTACACAATATAGACCCCTTTTTATTCTCATCAAAAGCCCTCTCTTAGCCATATCGCTAAGTAACTCCTTTAAGGCACTCTCACTAGAGTTGGGTAGTGCATTAGCCGCTTCAGAAAAGTTAAAACAGTCTTTACCGGAGTTATGAAAATAGGATAGCAACTGATTGGAAACTGTTGAGATGTATTTACCCTTCATAGCGCCTTAGTCAGGTTAAGCCTGACTACAAAACTACGAAAAACAATCCTCTTATATCCTATAGCAGCTTGGTCAGCTTTGTCCTGTCCTATATGATACAAAACATAACACTCATCCCCCCAAAAAAACCTCCGCCATCATGCACCGGGCACTTCCCCCCCCAAACCGCTCAATCGTATCCAGCGAACTGGCAATAATCGGGGTGTGGCGCTCGATTAGGGCGCGCTGCTCGCCCCCCAACGAATCCAGCGCCTGCTGCGACATCACCGTGTAGTGCTGGCCGCCGGCGCTGCGCACTTCCAACATGTTGCCGGCGAAATGGTTCATCTGGTCCAGCGAGATTTCCAGCACCTGCTTGCCGGCCAGGTCAAGGGCGTGCCGTATGCCGGCGCGCTGTTCAACCGGCAGCGCTTCCAGGCAGATGACGGCCAAGCGGGAGCCCAGGTGCATCACCACATTGGTGTGGTAAATGGGCTGGCCGTGCTGGTCAAAGGCGTCGAAGGTGTGTAATTGGTAGCCAAAAGTTTGGGCGTATTCTTCCAACAGCAACGCATCCGTGCGCGGCGAAAGGCAGGCGTAAATAGCGCGCACTTCGCGGTCAATGATCATGGAACCAGTTCCTTCCAGAAAGCGGCCGTGCATTTCGTTGGCGCTCAGGTCAACGATCATCCGCACCTCCAGTCCATGCTCAGCAGTCAACGCTTGCACCAAATCCAGGCGGCGTTCGGCGCGGCGGTTGGGGGCATACATCGGGTACAGCACCGCCAATCCGTTGTCGTGCGTGCTCAGCCAATTGTTGGGAAAGATGGAATCGGGCTGCGGTGCGTCCACGCGGTCAGAGAACACCAGAACGCGCACGCCCACAGCGCGCAGTTTTTGAACAAACGCATCAAACTCGACCAAGGCGGCAGCCTGAATAGCCTGCTCGTTTTCTGAGCCCTCTGCGTTTTGGAACGAATTGTTGCCGGCGGTCTGCGGGTTGTACCCAAAACGCACGGGCCGGATCATCAGCAGGGTGTCAGTAACCTGTTTAGGCATAACGCAGCATATGGGCTTTTTAGGAGTACCCCTTCCAGGGTTTGCGGCGGAGGGG
Organism: Bacteroidota bacterium; assembly: GCA_016124275.1. Taxonomy (GTDB): domain Bacteria; phylum Bacteroidota; class Bacteroidia; order Chitinophagales; family BACL12; genus WGOA01. The sequence goes on along the minus strand of WGOA01000030.1, from coordinate 44,424 downwards.
CATCGACATGCAATGTGAACCGCCCCGAGCGCGGGAAAGCTCGGACGAAGGCAGCTCAATAAGCGTATCGCGCACATCTTCCGGTTTGCGGCGGCCCTCTTCAAAATCGCGGATCAGGTCAATGGCTTTGACCACCTCAAACCCCGCATTGCGGAAAGCCTGTGCGGTTCGCTCGTTGCGATCGTAGCCAATCACGACGCCCTCGCGGACTGCCAGGTAGTTGCAGGCGTCGGTCCACTGTTCGCGCTCATCATAGGGAAACTCATTGTTGCCGCTATACAAAATCTTGACGTCCTCCAACTTGCAGCCAAAATCCTGCACGCTGATTTGGCGCAACAAGCCATCCAGGCCCAACGGCATGATCAGACCCAGTGCGGCGTAATCGGCAGCGGTGTAGAGGCCGTAATCGCGTTTAGGGTCGTAGGGTGCGTTGCCAAATTTGCGGCGGTGGAACGTGTAAATCTTGACCGGCGGGCCGAGGTAACCCGGATCGTCGGCGATCATGCTGTAGGCTTGTCGGCGCTGGATCTCCTCTTCCCACAGCTCCTGCGAGAACTCGCCGTAGAGCGCCCAGGTGTCCTTTCGAACTTGCGTGAAAATGGTGTCAATGTGCATCTGCGCGCGGTTCGGCGGAATCTTGACGATGCTCACCTGCTCCACCCCGATGCTGCGGCGAAAGAGCTCTTGCATGATCTCCACGCCGGCTTCGGGTGTGGTGCGCTCGCTGCAACCCACCAGCATGTGCCGCTGGCTGATCATCATGATGTCGCCGCCCTCGATGGAAATGACGCGTCGTTTCTGCTCGGCTTCTTCCAGCAAGAAAAAGTCGCTGGGCTCGGTAATCTCCATCACCTTGTCGCGGCTTTGCCGGAAAAAGTGGTTGAACGCGATGAACTTGGCCAACACCGATTCGCGCTGGCGCGCTTTGTACATGGTCTTGCTCAGCAACAACTGGTCTTTGACCACGATGCCGATGTCGCGGGTAAACACAAGGTTGGGAATAGGCGGAAAAATGTAGCGGCCATCATCGGTTTGAATGTCGCCGGGATGGTCGGGCAGGAAGCCGGTGATCAGCACGCGGGCCAGGTCGCGCGGGCTCAGCTCGTGCAACAGGTCTTCCAGGCGGCTGCTCACGTTTTCCAGGGCGCAAACCACGGCAACAAGGCGGTTGCGGGCATCCGGGTATTCGCGCAACACATCGGCCAGTTCCTGCTGCACGTCGCGCACAAAAGGCGAGGCAATGTATTGGGCGCTGTCCGGGCGAAACAACTCCGACGTGTCCTTGCCAATGGCCTGCCGGGCCCGGTCCGGATCCAAAAACCACAACAGGATTTTCAGGTAAACGTCGTACTCATCCTGCATACGGGTCAGGTACACCGTATCATCGTACAGCCAGTCTTCGAGTTTCTCCGGCGTGATCCGGCCAATGCCCTTGTCGGGGCGGTGCACGAGCAAACATTCCAGATCGGCGATCTCGGAATCCACAAACATTTTGGGCGCTTCCATAGCGCTGCAAAGGTAGCCCTATTCGGTGTTGGTTTCCAGTAATTAAAGGACGTTCAGGCTTCCTTTGGAATTGGCCTGTCCGGCATCACGCGCCGCATGTACGCATCAAAAAGCGGCACGGTAAAGGCCGTATCTCCATAGGTGGGGCTGTAGATCATGCCTTTTCTAATCAAATTATGTCGAATGGGTGCAAGGCTTTGAACAGCGCGTTGGTGCTTTTCGGCAATATCGCCAGAGCGATGAGGACCTGGGCCGAGTACCGCCATGACCCATAGGTATTCTACCTCCGCAGGCGTAAGCCGATCCAACCGGACGCGAAAGAAACTGGCATCCAGGGCAGCGAGGGCCAAAACGGTAGCGTGTTCCGTATCTGCCTTGGTGATGGGGCTTTTTTCCGCCACCTCCCAGGTGTGTTTTCCCCATTCCTGTAAAAAATAGGGATAGCCCTGCGTTTGCCTTAACAGGTCCTCCAAAGCTTCCGGTTCAATGGCCACACCCTCCTCTTCCAGCGGCTTGCGGATGGCCAATGCGGCATTTTCCCGATCCAAAGAGGTCAGCTCCGGGAAGTCAAAAAGCCGTTCCGCATAAGACTTTGCCCGGCCCATCTGGCCCCGCAATTGCGGCAAGCCCGCACCGACCATCATGAGCGGCAACTGGCGTTGCGACAGAAAGTGAATCGCAGTAATCAATGCGGCGAGCTCTTCTTCCGGCACATACTGAAGCTCGTCCACGAACAACACCAACGCTGTTTCAGCCTTCTGGGCAGCTTTTGCGGCTTCTTCCAACAAGGCCTGCAGGTCTTGGTCCAAGTCGCCATTGTCGGCCAAACCGCGCTCCGGTTCGTAGTCCAGGCCTACTTCAACATCGCCATATTTCACCTTGATGGCCCCGAAAAATCCGGCAAGGGCGCGCAACGCCCGTTTGGCCGCGGCCTCTGCACGCTCATTTCTGGAAAGCCGGAGAAGCGCCAGGCGAAGTTGTGGCAACAAAATACCGGGCAGAGACCGCCCTTCGGGAGCTTCAATGCGCAGGGTATGCACACCTGTCGCCTCCGCATCATCCCGCATGCGGTCCAAGAGCACAGTTTTACCTACCCCCCGAAGCCCAACCATAAGCAGGCTCTTTGCTGGCCGGCCTATCCGGGTGCGCGCAACGGCAATGCGAACGGTTTCCCGAAGCGCATCGCGACCGGCAAGTTCCGGCGGCGGTGTTCCTGCACCGGGCGCAAAAGGATTTCGGATAGGATCCATGAGGAGTTTATAGCAAAGTTAACCTGGTTTATCCAAAGTTGCTATAACCCCATAAACTTCCTATAAGTGCCTAAACTTGCTACATACCGACAGGATCAGGGTCCTACCGCAACCCCTTCACGGCTGTTTTACCAAACAGTTCCTTCAACCTGCCTTCGCGGTAGCTAAAAATCTCCTTGACCCGGCTGCCCACCACCAGGGCGTTGATCAGCCCGGCAAAAGGACCGCCATACAGCGCGTAATGCAGGTCATCGGTCATGAGCACCCCGCCGTCCTGCTCTACGAAATGGTGCTGGTGATGCCAAAATTTATAGGGGCCAAAGCGCTGCTCGTCCACAAAGTACTGCTGGTCAACACAATGCGTGATTTCGGTGGTCCAGCCAATGGCAATGCCCAGCAGCGGCCTGACTTTGTAGCGGATAATCTGCCCGGCATAGGTCTTCTGGCCTGCGCCTTCCAGAATCTCAAAACGCATCTCCGGCGGCGTGATTTTGGACAAATTGGCGGGCGACGAGAAAAAATCCCAGGCTTCTTCTAACGACAAAGGCAGCCAGACGGCGGTTTGCAAGCGGTACATTGTTGTTTGTTTACCCTTGAGAAACAACAAGTTCGGGGTTTAGTTCGAAGGGCGACCCTCAAGGAGCAACGCATTTGCTGAACACCAGACCCTTTGCTCAAAGCAACGAAACCCCTCCGCCTGTCATAAAACTGCAATTTCCGTTCATTAACTGTAAATTCAGTTGATTAACTGAAGAACCCGTTATAGTTTTACGAACACACAACGCCATGCAACGATTAACCCAAACCGAAGAAGACGTCATGCAATGGATCTGGACACTGGACCGGGTCTTTGTCAAGGACATCCTGGCGGCCATGCCCGAGCCTAAACCGCCGTACAACACCATCAGCTCGGTGGTGCGCGTGTTGGAGAAAAAGGGCTTTGTGGGCCATGAAGCCTTTGGCAAAACGCACCGCTACTACCCCATCATCGCAAAATCGGCGTACCGCCGCCAGGCGTTTCGGCGCTTGTTCCGCGACTATTTTGACGGTTCGCACCAGGCGCTGCTGCAGTTTTTTGCCCGCGAAGAGGGCCTGGATCCCGAAGAAGTGGAACGCCTGATGGCTTTGTTGCCTGACGAGGATGCCACATACACACCTACCCAGGACACACCTGCGTCCAAACCCAGCGAACCGGGGGGGCACCATCCCGAAAACCCATTCCGCAACCTCAAAAACAACCGGCCATGACGCTAACCCTGGCCTTGCTCCAAAGCAGCCTTTGGCTGACCGCCGGCTGGATCGGCTACCGCTTCCTGCTCCGCGACACGCGCCATTTCGCCCTTAACCGCGCCTACCTCTGGTTGGTCATGGGCGGTGCGCTGCTCTTGCCGTTGTTCAGCGCCGCGCTTTCCGGTCTGTTTCCCCAAACCACGGTGCAAACCCCGGCGCTTTGGTTGGCGGCGGTTACAACCGGCCCGGAGGCAAGCTCCGCGCAACCAAACACCTTAAACTGGTTTGGCCTTTTGTATGCCGGGGGAATGGCGCTCGTTCTCCTGCGACTGTTCCGCAACCTTTGGAGAATCGGCACTATCCTGCGGCAGGCAACACCCATGCTGGTAAACGGCCATCAGGTGCGGCTAAACCCAAATTCGGATCAGGCGGGAAGTTACTCGTTCATGCGTTCCATCGTTCTGGATGCCGCGCTGCTCCGGCATGCCGAAGCCCGCAATCGCGTCCTGGCCCATGAACTGGCGCACACCCGGCAGTGGCATAGCCTGGATGCACTCGCTGCCGAGTTGCTTTGCGCCTTGTTCTGGTTCAACCCCTTTTGTTGGGTTTTGCGCCGCTCTGTAGCGGAAAACAACGAGTTTCTGGCCGACCAAGCCGCCCTGCAACAGCAACCTGGCGTTCGGGCTTACGCAGAACTGTTGCTCCGGGGCAATGGCCCTTCGCCCGAAAAAAACACCCGACATGCCCAACCCGCTTTAGGGCTGCTTCAACCCTTCCACACCTCACAAACTAAAAGAAGACTACTGATGTTGGCTAAAAACACACCCTCCCGCATTGCGTTCCTGCCCTACGCCGGAACGCTGTTGATGCTCCTGACCGTGCTGGGGCTTTCGGTATCTGCCCAGCAGGTAACCCGAACCGGCCACAACATACCAAAGGTTACGCAGGCACCGGAAGAATCGCAGCAAGCTGATCACGCGCAGACGGACAAGCTCCAGGAAGCCGAAAAAAATCCTGAAGTCATGCCGAAGTTTCCAGGCGGCATGGACGGCATGATTCGCTACCTCAGCAAAGAACTGAAATACCCCGCTTCCGCTAAGAAAGAAGGCATATCGGGCAAAACCATCGTGCAATTTGTGGTGGACAGCGATGGCAGCATACGCGATGTTACGGTCTTGAAAGGCTTCAACGCCGATTGCGACGCGGAGGCGGTGCGGGTTGTTCGCGCAATGCCCAATTGGAAAGCGGGCCAAAAAGAAGACAAAGCGGTGGCCACCCAACTGGTGTTGCCCATCCAGTTTGCGCTGGAGTAACCGCAGGTTGTCATGCTAAAGGGCCATTCCCCGTTCCAGGTCTCCCTGCAGGCTACAACCCCAAAAACGCACCGGCTACAACCCCAAAAACGCCTCGTCGGATAGCGTGCGCAGGAATGCCTCCAGGTCAAGCTTGTCTTGTTCGCTTAATTGCAAACCGGGGTCTATGCTGAACTGCAACAGCGGATCAACGGTGGGCGATGCCTGAACACCGTGGTCGTAGTGATCAATGACTTCGCGCAGGGTGGCAAAGCGGCCATCGTGCATGTAAGGCGCCGTTTGGGCGATGTTGCGCAGGGTGGGAACCAGAAATTTGCCGCGGTCGCCGGGGTTGCCGGTCACCTCATAGCGCCCTTCATCGGCAAAGGGCGGACCGGCGTCCAGCCCGTTGTTGCTGAAACGGTCGTTGGTAAAATTGAACCCGCCGTGGCAGTGAAAACACTCCGCCCCTTTGACCACTCCCAGCGGATCAAATTCTGTGTTGAACAACGCCAGGCCGCGCGCCTCGCTTTCCGTCAAAAGCAGTTCTCCGCGTTGGTAGCGGTCAAAGCGCGAATCGTTTGAAATCAGCGTGATCATGAACTGCTCCAGCGCCAGCCCAATGCGATCCGCGCTGATGTCCTCGTCGCCAAACGCCCGCACAAAGGCATCGGCGTATTCCGGCTTGTCGCGGAGTTTGGCGATGGCGTTGTCCAGGGTTTCGTGCATTTCCAACGGGTCCTGTATAGGTCGAAGGGCCTGGTCGCGCAAGGTCGGCGAACGGCCATCCCAGAAAAAGCCGTTTCGGTGCCAGGCCAGGTTAGCCAGGGTCATGGCCTGGCGCCGCCCGGGTAAGCCGTCTATGCCGATGCTGAAGGTGTTGGGATCGGAAAAGCCGAATTCCTGCTGGTGGCAGGACGCGCAGGATTGCGTTAGGTCACCGGAGAGGGCGGTTTCGTGAAAGAGCATGCTGCCTAAGGCAACACCAGCTTCGGTCAACACCAGATCAGCAGGCAGGGGCGGTGGGGGAAAACCCCCAAACTCCAAAAGGAACGGCGTGGGGTCGTACACCACAGCATTGACCGGATCTTCTTTGCAGGAAGCCAACACAACTATTGTTGTGCATACAAAATAAAATGTTACTGAACTTGCCCAACCTCCGAGTGCCCTCGCAAAGTGGTATCCGTTCATGCGCGTAAAGTGATTTAGCCCGTTGCTGCACTTGCTCATTCCGGCTGAAATTTTGGGTCCGCTAAAAATTCGTGATCCGTCAAGGTCTGCAGAAACGCCAGCAAATCCGCGGCTTCCTGATCGGTCAAATCCAAGGGCCTGATGAGTGCGCTCTTGTTGGGGTGTGCCTGGCCACCGGAGCGGTAATGCGCAACCACTGCCTCCAGGTTTGGCAGCGAACCGTCGTGCATGTAGGGTGCGGTAACGGCAATGTTTCGAAGGGTGGGCACCTTGAACAACGCCCGGTCGCTTTCCAGGCCGGTGAGCCGGGCGCGACCCGGGTCCGCATAGTCGGTGTAAAGGCCGTTGTTTTCAAAAGCATAGGCAGTCAAGTCAAACCCGGCATGGCAGGACGAGCAGGAGGTTCGCTCGGAGAAAAACAGGTCTTTGCCGTGAAGGGCTGCTGCGTCGAGTGCGGAATTTTCGCCCTGAAGAAAACGGTCATAGGCGCTGCGGCCGCTGATCAGGGTGCGTTCAAAGGTGGCAATCGCCCTTGAAATCACGAAGGGATCGATCTTGCGGTTGTAGGCCTGGCGGCTTTGCTGCTGGTAGCTTTCGTCCTGACTCAGGCGCTCGGCGAGCAACACAAAATTGAAATTAAACTCTGCGTGCTCCTGAATGGGCACGCCCACCTGCATTTCCAGCGTGGTTACTCCGCCCTCGCGCATGAAGTAGGGGTGGTAGGCCACATTGGTCAGCGTTGGCGCGTTGCGCGTGCCGGGTGCATCCGCCACACCCAGCGATACCGCCCGACCGTCGCTGAATGCCAGGTTCTGCGCGTGGCAAGAAGCGCAGGAAATGCTGCTGTCCACAGATAGCGCGGGTTCGTAAAACAGGCGCTTGCCGAGCTCCCAACGCTCTTGGGTCAATGCGTTGTCTTCGGGAAAATCCGGGGATTCAAAACCTGGCGGCAGGTTCAACAAGGCCTTGGTATCCGGCTCTGGAAAGGCCGTATCGTAGCGGCAGGAACCCAAGGCCAGCACGAGCAGAAACAAGGGGGCAAGGCCGGCAAAAAGTGCGCGTGAACGCTTTTCGCGGCTGTTCTTCAGCAGCAACACCGCCGCAGCAAACAGGCCCCTGACCATCACTCCGTGACCATTAGGCGGCGCTGGCCCAATGCTTGGCCAAGGTGCCAGCGTTGAAGGGTGTACAATCCCGCAGCGGGAAGCTGGAGCTCCAGTTGGTTGAAGTTTGCCAACGGTGCGATCCGCTGCAATTCGCGGCCCGTTTGGTCGTACAGGAACCACTGTTCGCCCGTTTGTGTGGGGGTTGCCAGTTGAACGTAGGCCCTTCGCCCGGAACCTGCGGAAACAGGATTGGGGAAAAGGGTCCAATCTGCGGGCAAGGAAGCCGCTTGGTCAACAGCGCTGCCCACGAGCGGGCCTTCAGCACGCGTGAACACCGACGAGCTCATGTTGTCCAGCAACGTGGCTGCGTAGCCGGTTTCACCGTGTTCCAGCAAGCCGAGCGTCAGGTCAAGCCCAACGAGCGCCTGCGTGTAATCGGCGTTGAGGTAATAGATCCAATCGTCGCCGTCCGCCACCGCAGGACCGCTGACCGAAACCGTGTGGTAGTTGGCGTCGCCCAATGCGTGCACCTCCCAAAGGGTGGTCAGCGCTTCGCCGGCAAAACCCTCTATGGCCACGAAGCGGTAGCCGGAGGTCCAGCCCCAATGCATGGAGGGAAATTGGTAAGCCAACGGATGGCCCCCGGGATAACTCGCTGGATCCAAGTGGTTTGCATCCTCCTCTACTCCAACACCAAAACGAACGCCCTCTATGCTTTCTACCGCCATTTCGCCCAAACTCAGCACAATGTCTTTAGAGGCATCCACCAAAAACCAGGTGTCCGGAAGGGAGGTAACCTGCCCGCCGTCGTGCACGATTTCAATTTCGGCCAGGTAATACTCCAGGCGCTTGACGTTGAAGGGCTGCCCGTCATGCGTGGAAGCCTGGTTCAGCGCAAAGGGAACCTCTCCCAACAGGTGATTGAGGTGCAGGGTAACGTTCGGGTTCTGCGCGGAAATTCCGCAGGCCAGTGCCGCAAAAAGGAGGGTGGTAGCGATTTGTTTCATGGGTTGGCTATGGCCGGATGTTGCGCCGGGCCTAAAAACAAGCGAACCGCTAAATTACGCAAAACGCGGGGTCTGGAAACCTAATCGTTGGCCGAATAGTGCGGATACTGCAAATCAAGCCCTTCCAGCGTCTGCAAAATGGTCTGCAAAACCAGGTACTCTTTGTACCAGTTCTTGTCAGCGGGAATAATGTGCCAGGGATTGTCCGGACCGCAATGGGTGAACACGTCCTGGTAGGCCGCCATGTAGGCATCCCAATGTTCGCGCTCTTTAAAATCGCCCGGATTGTACTTCCACATTTTGCTGCGCTCCGTCTTGCGCTCGTTAAGCCGTTCCAACTGCTCCTCTTTGGAAACGTGCAAAAAGAATTTTAGAACGATCGTTCCATTTTCTTCGCGCAGCAGTTTTTCGAAGGCGTTTATGTGGGCAAAGCGACGTTTAATGCGGTCTTCATCCACCCATTGGTGCACCCGCTGGACCAACACATCTTCGTAATGCGAACGGTTGAAAATGGAAACGCGGCCCTTCTCCGGAACCACGCTGTGCACGCGCCATAGAAAATCGTGGTTCATTTCGCGCTCGCTCGGCTTGCGGAAACCAGTGACCGTGCAGCCCAGCGCCGTCATCCCGTGCAGAATGGCGTTGATCGTTCCGTCCTTGCCCGACGCGTCCATGCCCTGCAAAACAATCAGCAGGCTGTGCCGCCCGTCTGCAAACAGCAGCCGCTGCCGCGCCTGAATGCGCTCCTGCAATTCGGGAATCAGGGCCTTGATGTCATCCTTGTCAGCCTCCTTGGGGGGTGAGGTAGAGATGGTGCTGATGGGGGGTGGGGGGAAGGGGGTCATGGGGCTTAACGCAGCTTTATGGGTATTGCGCAATTTACGTTCAATAAAGGTTTGGCTTCTCTTCTTATAATTCTTTATGTATTCGGAAATCAACCGCTCATCTTCGGGAGTTAAGCCCTCCCGACTGTCAATAAAATCAATTTCTAATTCGTTCCGGCTCTTCTTAATGCCCATGATATAAGATTTATATTGTAATTATTCTCCTTGTTTTGCCATAAAATCAGCAATCTGTAAACAATTCAATTTTCTGCCTAAAGCTATTTCCAAAATAATTCGGAACATGCCCCAAGTGTTGCAATCTTCCGACGATAACTCCCGCTGGCGTTCTAAACTTCTGGGCAAATTCAACAATAGCTTCTTCCGTCAATGGGGCTGCATCAATGATCTGCTGCAATTCAGCTTGAGGCAATAATACTTTGGCCGCAAAGTCATTGGCCTCCTTCTCCTTATCCTGGTCAACTTCGGTACCTTCTACATTCTCCAAGAAAATATCTTTTTTTCCATGTAAAATGATATGAGCAGCTTCATGAAAAAAGGTAAACCAAAAATGGTCATTGACGTTAAATCTGTCGGATAACTGAATGATGGGCTTGTTGTGAAACCAACGAGTTGCTCCACTGATAGGTGCCTTCGGAAGCTTTTGAGTGAATACTACTGCGACACCACAATTTGCGCAGATTGCTTGCAGTTGCTCCATATAATCTTCTGGCATTAAAAAAGCCAATTCTTTAATATCAATCAAAGCCTCTTTAAACTTTCGTCTGTCAAATTCTGCCAGCTCTATGTCCCTAGCCTGAATTTCTCCCCTTCTCAACCATGTTGAAATGGCATGAGGGCTTCCTGTGTGTGCCAATGAAACCCGGAATGCTACAGAAACTTCTTCATCTACATAAATACGTCTCCATTCGTCCGTTGAGGCAACACAAAAGAATTTAAGCAGGCTGTCTACTAACAGATGTTTTTCTCTGGTGTCCGGCAGCCATCCCAATTTTCGCATTTCATTGATTGGAAATTTTCTCAACCATTCCTTTTCCTTTTCAAATTCTTCCATTTGAACAATTTCGTAGATGTCCATTCGGTATGACTTCTCCCTGTTTATCCAGAAGCCGGAAGGTATACCCAACACCTTTTCAAGTTTAAATGCAGTGGCTATTGTCACTGGCTCTCTTCCTTTAATAAGATCATTGATTTTTTCTTTGGATCTACCCATTCGTTCGGCCAATTCTGCTTGGCTCATGCCAATGAAATCTATATGCTCTTGTATCGTGTCGCCTGGACACGTAAGAAAATATCTCTTTAATTCTAGTGTTGTTGCCATAATGTACAATTCAATTGTTGCCGATCTTAATGGTAGTCTTGAATCTCATTAATCTGAATTGCCGTAACGCTAGTCCAATCTATGCCGCCATCTTCTTTTCGTGGAATAGGGAAGTGAAATGGCTCAAAAATCAACCGATAGTTGCCTGATACATAAACTGCAAACTCTCCTAATTTGTAGAGAATTTCCAATACAAAAGTAATCAGAAAATGAAAAAGATTACCGGAAAAGGGTAATAAAATTAGTAGCACTTTTGGAGCTTAACTTAAATTGCAGGACGGCTTCTGAGCCCCTTTGCCAGGCGCAACTGTGCTACCACACGGCTAAAAACGAATACGCGGTCGATTGAAGGTTCTTCCGGAAAGAATAGATCCTCCCGTGTGGATATATTTTACACAGAATCAACAAGGCTACCCTAGACAAATGCCTGTTCGCTCAATGGCGCCGATCAAACCCCCTCCAACTTCCTCTTCCGTGGCAACCCTACTGGAAAAGCATCGGCCTTGCTCAGCACGCGGAAGTCTTCGGACCGAACCAGGCCGCGGATCCAGGCGGCAAGCTCCGACGGGGCGTGGCAAACTTTTCGGGTGCTCAGCGAAATCCAGCAGAAGGTGCAGCGGCTGAAGACGGCGAGGCCGCCGTCGGGGTGGTAGAGGTGGTGGTTGAAACGGACAAATCGCTCGTCTTCGGAGAGACCGGACAGTTCCACATCAACGCGCAGGACGGCGTCAGGAAAAGTCTCGCGCAGGTAATGGAATTCTTCGGAGATGATGGCCGGCCCAAGATCCATTTGTGCAAAAGCCTGATTGTCAAAACCGCCCTGGCGCAGAAAATGCATGCGGGCTTCAATCATGTAGCTCGAATAGGCGGTATTGGCGACATGCCGATTCTGGTCCAGATCAGACCAGCGTACTTGAATGGAGGTGATAAATTTCATGAAGGGGAGGTTTGCTCAAAGATACCCATACCATATTGTTTGGTGCGGTCCATAATCCAACGCCAGTTCTGCTCGGATAGTATTCGCTCGGCCTTGCCGGAGCGCGCCAGTTCAGCACTGTTCCGGTCTTTCCAGGTTTCCGAAGCTGTGGTGATGTCAGCGGCCCTTCGCCCGAAATCCAAAACGGCTGGATTCCAGTCAAGTCCAAGAAAAGCCAATGCGCCTCTCAGCACGGCTTCCGGGCTGTCCACAAGCCGCTCATAACGCACAAAATAGTGCCCGGCCTGGCCAACCAGAGCGGCTTGCATCTTGTACTCCTTGACCCATCGGGCGGTGGCCTTTTGCAGGCTGTTTTGCCGAAATGCTTCCGCATGCTTTTGGCCGGCATCCACAAGCGAAGCTATGTTATCCACCGGATCGCGGAGCAAATGCACTATGCGAATGGCCGGGTCCGTGGCAAGCAGCAGATCTGTGTAATACAGGTGAAGGGGGGTCTTCTCCAGCCACAGCGTTTTTTGCTGGCGCGCGGCCAGCTCGTCCAGAATGGCCAGCAAGGCGCGTGTCCAGCGCTGTTTGTCGTAAATCCGGCCTTCGGGCAGCAAACGGGCCAGTTCCGAGGCCTGTAAAGTAGCCAGAAAGGCTGCTACGCGCTGCCGATCCCCTTCGCCCAAAACACGAAAAATGCGCAACCAAGGCTGTTTGGGCAGGCTTTTGTCCAGAAAATGGGTCTCCGGAAGGGTGTAAACCAACGGGTGACTGCCCAGCATTCCCTGCAAAAGGGTGGTTCCGGCGCGGGCAGTGCCCACCAAAAAAACGCGGGTCATGGGGCGTTTGTGCTGAATATCAGCGGTTTGGGTAATTTTCTGCAACCGCGACGCGATGTAATGCGTAAAGGATTGGGCTGAATCAGCGGGTTCAAACCTACCTAAAATTAGCCGCTACAACCCCGCAGGTCAGTTATCGAAGGTGCAACATTGCTTCATTTGCCCGATATTAGCCCCTTGTTTGCGCACTTAGTGTACTCTGTACGCTAAGTGATTCATTAAAAAGCCCTTATGACGCCCTACTCAACCTGGAACCACCCCTACGAGCCCGATCCGCGTTTCGGAAAGCGCGTGGCCTACCTCTGCATGGAGTTTGGTATCCATCAGCCCCTTAAAATCTTCTCTGGCGGACTCGGTTTTTTGGCCGGTTCGCACATGCGCAGCGCCCATGAACTCCGCCAAAACCTGATCGGAGTGGGCATGCTTTGGAAATTCGGCTACTACGACCAGGTGCGCAACGACGACCGCACCATGCGCCCGCAGTTTCTCAAGAAGTACTACCCCTTCCTGGAAGAAACCGGCATTATGGTTCCGGTGTACATCAACCAGCATCAGGTTTTGGTCAAAGCCTTGTACCTGCGCCCGGAAGTCTTCGGCACGGTGCCCATGTACCTGCTCACTACCAACATTGAAGAAAACGACCACCTGGGTCGCTCCATTACCGATCGCCTCTACGACGCCAACCACGAAACCCGCGTAGTGCAGAACATCATTCTGGGCATGGGTGGGGCGAAGGTGATTGAAGCGTTGGGCGGCGCCGACGTGTACCATCTCAATGAGGGCCACGCCCTTCCCCTGGCCTTTCATCTGTACGGCAAATACCGCGACATCAACGAGGTGCGCCGCCGTATGGTGTTCACCACGCATACCCCGGAAAAGGCGGGCAACGACGAGCACGATTTCCACCTGCTCAACCGCCTCGGCTTCTTCGGCGATGTACCGCTGGACGAAGTGCGCCAACTGACGCAACAGCACGGCGGAGCGCTGAGCTACACGCCCGCGTGCCTGACCTTCTCCAAACGCGCCAACGGCGTGAGCCAATTGCACGGCGAAGTGTCGCGCGACATGTGGAAAGACGTGCACGAAAGCTGCGAGATCCTGGGCATCACCAATGCGCAGAACAAAAAGTACTGGGCCAACCCGGTGCTGGACCGCGCCTTCCAGGACAACGACGACCAGGCCATGCTGGCCCAGAAGCGCATCATGAAAAAAGCGCTGATGGAGTTCGTGGCTGATCAGACGGGCAAAATCTTTGACCCCGACGTATTGACCATTGTATGGGCCCGTCGCTTTGCCGCTTACAAGCGCGCCGACCTGATCATGCGCGACCTGACGCGCTTCAATACCTTACTGTCCAAAACGGATCGCCCCATCCAGATCATCTGGGCCGGCAAGCCGTACCCGAGCGACGAAGGCGCCATCAGCACCTTCAACCACATCCAGAAATACACCTACAAGCGCAAAAACTGCGCGGTGTTGACCGGCTACGAAATGGGCTTGTCCAAACTCCTGAAAGAAGGGGCCGATGTCTGGTTGAATACGCCGCGCCGTCCACGCGAGGCTTCCGGTACCAGCGGCATGACGGCTGCGATGAACGGCGCCGTAAACTTTTCTATTGACGACGGATGGATTCCGGAATTTGCCCGCCACGGCGAAAACTGCTTCCTGATTCCCGCCGCCGACACCGAGCTGCAGCTCACGCAAGTGGATGATCTGGACCACGGCAACATGATGCGCATCCTGGAACAGGAACTGATTCCCGCCTACTACTCCGGCAACGGACGCTGGTTGGAAATTGTCAAAAACAGCATGCGCGACGTGTGCCCGCAGTTTGACTCGGACCGCATGGCCACCGAATACTACGAACTGCTCTACGACTTTGACATGGACAAGCAGGCCCGTGGTCCCAAGGTTGCCAAAAAAGGCAAGGCGGTTACCGCGTAACACAACCGTTGCGGCTTTCTTAAAGCTGCCCATTAAAAAACCGGCTGAGCACTCCCCGCGGAGCGTTCAGCCGGTTTTCTTTTCGGACCAATCTCGGGCGAATTACCGCATCACTTTGAGCGATCTGGTCTCCTCCTGCGCCTTCAGTTCCAGAACCCCGGCGCTTCCCGCGGCGGCGGCGGGTAGGTTCAGCTGCAGCGTGTAATGGCCGGAGGCCAGCTCCGCTTGGTACAGGTCGGTGGCAACGCCGGTACCCGTATTGATCCAGCGCACCTGTACGGGGCTTTGGCGGTTTAGGGTAAAGGCCACGTTGATGCGGCCTGCGGCGGCGGGGTTGGGCCAGGCCTTCCAGATTTGCAGTGCGGCTGGGGGGGGCGTCAGACCAACAGCAAATGTCGGGTCCGGTGCCGGAACTTCTTGGATGGGCTTGGGGGGGGCGGGGGCCGTAGCCTTTTGGAGGCGGTTTTCGCCGCTGAGCGAGTACCAACCTTCGTCAAACGTCTCGCTGCTGTTGGGTTCCAGAATGCTGGCCACGTAATAGTAGTCCGCCTGTGCCCGGGTGGGCGTTAGGTCCAGGACAAAGTAGCCGTGCTGGTCAAATTCGTTGTAAACCCCTTGTGGGTTTTCGCCCAAAAACAGTTCCTCTACCAAATTGGCCAGAAACACCCCGACAATCTCATCAAAGTTGTCGGAGGTAATGCTTGTGCCCACGAATTCAACGGCCTGCGAACCTTCGCCGGTTTCGGGGTTGTAATACAGGCTGTCTCCGTCCCAGAACGGTACGTCCAGGGCAACAGCAATGTGAACATCACCCGTCAGAAACACAACATTATCAATGTTATGTTGTTGCAGCGTATCTAAAATTTTGTTGCGCTCGGCAGGGTAGCCCATCCAGACATCCAGAAACTGATCGCGAACACCCGGGTAAATGGATTCAAAGTTTTCCAAAATCAGCGGCGCAAACACCACCTGATTGCCCACCAGTTTCCACTGCGCGGCAGAGCTTTTCAATCCGCTGGTAAACCAGTTGAATTGTTCTTCGCCCAACAGCGTGCGGCCTGCATTCCAAAGTGCGGGATCGGTGTGATCCGTGAGCTGTTCCTGACGCCCTTCCAGACGGGTATCCAACATGCGCCATTCGGCCAAATCACCATATGAAAAAGTACGGTAAATGGAAAAATCGGCATCATCGCGAATCGGAATCCATTCAAAGTAGGCCTTTGCTGCTTCGCGGCGGCGAATGGCCCAATCGCCTTCCAGCAGCGGGTCATGGTTCTCCGCGCCTCCCGTCCAGGAATCGTTCGCGGATTCGTGATCGTCCCAGACAAAAATGAAGGGGTGCTGCTGCATGGCTCTGCGCAAATCGGGGTCCAAGCGGTACCAGGCATAGCGCTGGCGGTAGTCGCTGCGGGTCAGAATTTCGTTCTCCGGCTCCAGCATTTGGCGCCCTTCATCGCCGCCATCCCCGTACTCTCCTTCTGCGTATTCGTAGATGAAATCGCCCAGGTGCACAATGGCGTCCAGGTCATTGCGCTCGGCCAGGCGGCCAAAGGCATTGAAGTAGCCCGCCGGATAATTGTTGCAGGACACCACGGCAAAGCGCAATTGGTCGGCGTTCTGGTCGGCTGTACGCGTGCGGCCAATGATGGAAAAACGCCCCAATGCCCGGAAACGATAATAATACGTAGTTCCGTCATTTAAACCACTCAGCGGCAGTTTAACCGTATAATCCGCGCTGGAATCCGTGGTAACAGAGCCCGACTGCACCAGGCTGCTGAAGGCCGTGTCCAGCGAAAGTTCCCAAGACACCACAACAGGTACATCGGTTTCCGGGGTAACCCGCGTCCAAAGAATGATGCCGTCCGGCTGAGGATCGCCGGAGGCTACGCCGTGGTAAAAAGGTTCCAAAATGGGGTCAAAGGCTGCGGTTGCCGCGCTTCGCATGGCTGGTTGTTGCCGGGCGAAGGGCTCCAGTTGGTTTTGCGCCTCTGTTGCGTGTGCCCCGGCGATGAGCCAGAACGCCAGGCTCAACAGCGCCTTGCTCCAAAACTTTGTGCCGGGCATTAAGGGTACTCGTGGCAATTTTCGGGCATGTTCAGTGAAATGCAGCGATGTCGGGCTGGCCATAGCGGTAAATTTCCGGCAATGTACTTTGCCTAGGTTAATTTCGTGTTAAGTCTGATAACCTCGATGCATTATTCTGTCCCCATGAAAAACTTTTGTTTCGCTTTTCTGCTGCTTTTTGCCGCTTCTTTTTCACACGCTCAAACCAGCCTGAACGGTTTTGGCGCACCGCTCATCCAAGCCGCTCCACTCGATGGCGACTGGCGGGCAAATCTTGGGGTCGGTGGTGCCTTGCTGGTAAACCGCCAGTTTTACATCGGGGCTTATGGCATGAGCATGCTGGGCAACGTGGAACGCAAATTGTTCAACCCTGAAATTCAAGACAGCGTGATCTTTCCGCTGCGCTTTGCCCAAGCCGGGCTATGGCTGGGATACTTTGTCAACCCCGACAACAAGCTGCAGGTAACCCTAAACTCCTTCGCCGGAGTGGGCAGCATCAGCACAACAGTAGATTGCAACTGCGGCCCGGACCGAATCTTCCTGGTCTCCCCATACGTTGGTATCCAGTACGCAGCCGCGGATTTCATGCGCATAGAATTGGCCGCGGGCTATCGTGTGGTGGGCAGCGACAACGATCTAGACTTGTTTGGCGGCACCAACCTAAGCGCACCTTTCGCCGGGCTGCATCTTAAATTCGGCGGGTTTGATTAACAGGCAACGCTAAAGAGCCCCAAGTGCTGTGTTAAGCTTCTTCCTTACCGTCCACTTTTGCAACCAAGCTTTGGAGCGCTCCTAAAAGGTTTGCGGTGCACCCACCCGCCAATTCCGATAAGCCAAGCTGCTGTGCAAGGCGGGGACTTCCAAAGCTAGCCACTCGTCCAGTTCATCCAGGCTAAAACCCGTGCCGGGCAAAATTTCAATCAGTCGCTCGAGCGCCACAACAGGGTCGCGCTTTGCCATGCAGGTCAAGGCATAAACCGGCAGCACGGGATTAGCCGGATACTGGCGATACACTGCTTCAAAGCGCTGCTCTGCGCCCGTGCAATCCCCTGCCCATTCCGCCGCAAGCCCTTCGAACAAAATGAGCAGGCTGTCCTCGCCGAACTGGGTGCGCAAGTCTTGCGTGGAGCGGATCAAGCCCTCTGCGTCGCCCGCACGCAGCGACCAGCTGAATGCCAGGTGCGCCACTGCCGCCGGCGACAGCAACCCACCCTTGCTAAGCACGGCTTGAGGAAAAGCGGGATCGCCGACATCAGCCATGATGCGCAGTTCATCGCCAACCACCAGCGCATTTGCGCGACAGGCCTCCGGCAACGCCCGAATGGCTTGCAGCGCTTCTCCAGCACGGCCACCTTCAGCCTGCCAAACCGCATCCACCAGCACCTCTATGGTCTGGCGAAGGGCGTCCGTGCCTATCGTTGCAGCCAATTCCTGAAAAGCTTCCGCGCGCTCCTGCTCGCTAAGCGAACCCGGATGCTCGGTCCAATCCACCAAAATCAGGTCCTCATCTTCCTGGCCCAGCAACAAATCCGTGTACACCGGTTTTTCTCCGTCAAACGCCCGGTAAACCAAATGAGGCCCGGCTTCATCGCGGTACTGACGCAATAAATCAAAATGACCAAACTGGCGATAGAGCGAGGACCAATACACCCAACCTTCTATGCGGCGCTGCCGACGGGCATCAGCATCGGGCAAGGCCGATCCCGGCATAGCCAGCACTTCCTGCCGGGGCAGGCCAACGGTAACCTTGGCGAGCCAATCGCTGGAATCCGTTTGTACTGCGCGCTCCAACTGTTGGCCAAAAGACAAAATAGCCGCATCATTCAGCAAAAGGTCTTCCTCTGCGCCTGTTCTAAAGCGAGGCAAATAAACCACGACCAACAAAATAGCGGCTAAGGCGAACAGGCCTACTGCGGGGAGAAACTGCTTCATTGGATAAGCGCGGTACCGGGATTAAAAAAGGAGCTTCGCAAATGACTGAAGTGAACCCCAGGTTCAGATGGCCTCAATGCTGTTGGCTTGCACCCAGGCGACATTGCCATCAGGCAACATGACTTCCACCCAATCAGCAGTCTGGTTGGCTATCTTCAATTTAAACCCTTCGCGCAATATGTAAAGATCGGTTGATTCCTCCGAAGGAGCGCTTTTAAGCACGGTGCTGGGCGCCATAATGATGGCGTAACGCTCCCGCGCGTCAAAGCTGCGGCGACCAACAGCCCCGCTTAAGGCCAACAAAAGCCCAAATACGGCGGCGAATACTACCGTGAGTCCCACTCTTCGCCAAAGAAGTTGGGCGCTCCACCAGATCAGTAAAAAACCCGCCAACACCGTCCAGGCCATGCCCAGGGTAAGCCATGCCCAGGTGGTCTGCGAAAACAAGCTGATCCAACCCGTCCAGGTCCGGTTAAAAAAGTGCCGGGGAAGCGGTTCCATGCGCTTATCTGCCTGGCGCAGGTACGCCATTTCCAGATTGTGCAACACATCGCGGTCTTTGGGGGCCAACAGCCGCGCGCGCTCGTAATGCAAAATGCAAGGTCCCAGGTTTCCCGCCTTAAAGTGAGCGTTACCGAGGTTGTAATGCAGCGCAAAATCCCGGTACCCTTGCTCAATGAACCCTTCGTAGATGGCGGCGGCGGAATCATACTGACCGCCATCGTACAGCGAACGCGCCTCTTCAAAGCGGGCGCTGAGTTGGTCGCGGTCTGGAACTGCGTCAGCGGCTGCACAGCGCTCGGAAGCGATTCCCCCAAGCACAAAAAACACCCAAACAAAGGCCTTAAGCATAGAAAATGCTGTGGGGCCAAATTTCCGGGGAAGGGGATGGCTACTCATCACAACATTTCTTTTGTTATGCCGGCATCCATGCCCGCGAGCAAACGGATGGCGTCTTCGCAATCGCTCTCCAACGAGCCTCCTGCCCCAGGTGCATAGAGCGCCATTTCCGCCCGGTCCAGCAGGGCGATCAAACGATCGATGGTGCTGGTATCCAGGCCGTGCTCCATCAGGCGGAGCTGGATCTGGTCGCGGTTCAACTCGCTTTTCGCCATGCCAAATTTGTCGCCGAGGTAGCCCCAGATGGCGCGAACCAGTTCATCGTAAAATGCGCGGCGGTCGCCTTTGCTGGCCAGTTGGCGCGCATGACGCAGGCGCTTCTCTGCTGCCTTGCGGGCTTTTCGATTGCGTTGGCCTTTGATGTCCGCGCGGTTGACCCGGTGTTTGCGGGCCAATAAAAAGAGTGGAAAGCCCAGCAACAGCGGGCCGGCCAATCCGGCGTAAAAATAGACGCTGCCCAATAATGGAACGCCTGCCTTCGCAAAAGCCGGGGTGCTCGTCTCGAGGTAGCGAATATCCTGACCCAACTTTTCCACTTCTTCTTTGGACAAACCCGCCAGTGCACCGGAGCTTGCTGTGGTTCCATCGCCCTGAGCTACCTGAATCACGTACGATTCTCCGCTTTTGCTGACATAGCGCTCCGCCTTTGGATCAAAAAAGGAAAAAGAGAAGGGCTTGAGGGTAAACTCGCCGGGCTTACCAGGAATGAGCAAGTACTCGTACGTTTTGCTTCCCGCAGCATTGCTGATTTTGGGATCGTAAGCTTCAAATCCGGGGGGAAGCTCCAGCTTGGGATCGCCAATGAGTTTTAGGTTGCCCTGGCCGGAGAGCGTGATGCGCAAGGTGAGCGGTTCGCCTGTTGTGGTTTCGGTTGCGCTCAGGCTGGTTTTGAGGTCGAACTGGCCGACTGCTCCATTGAAATCCGACGGGATGTTGCTGCCTGGCAGATCGCGGACATTGACGCGCACCGACGGGCTCTTCAACTTCAGCGACTCGCGGCGCACCTCCATGCGATTGCCCCAAAAATCGCGGATTTTCCGGCCGGTGGGCACGCTGGCCACCACCGTCATTTGAAAGGGGTCAATCCGAAACTCCCCACTTCGCAGCGGGTAAAGTTCAGTGCGGTATAAATCCAGCGTGTAGTAGTCCTGGCCGTTTATTTTTTCAACCCGAATCCGCGGCTGTTGGTCCCGGCTGAGCAAATTGGACGAAAAACCGTCAATAGTCGGCGCCGTCTGCTCCTCAATGCCCAGCAATTCGTAGCGCGAATAGAGTTTGTACGTGAGCACAAATTCTTCGCCTTTGAATGGACTGGTTTTGGTCAAACTGGCATCGATGAAAATGTTGTCTGCTTGCGCAATGTCCGGGGGGGCATCGGCCGGCAATACCTTGACCGTTAGCGATTTTGATGCATAGCTCGCACCGTCAAATTTGATCTGCGCGGCGCCGATGGTAAAGGTGCCCGCTTTTTGTGGTTTTAATATATAAATATACTCAAACACCGTGATGTTGCCTGAAAAATCCAGATCCATTCCCCCGTTCCTGCCTTGGCGTTGCACAACAAAGCCCGGACTGAACTCCGGCGGTTGAATATCAAAGCGCGGGTTCATCAAGCTGATGCTGTTGCCTTTGTAGCGGAGCTTGTACGTGATCGTAACCTCCTCGGTCAACAAGGGGCTGGCATTGCTGATGGCTACATCCACAAAGTACTTGTCGCTTTGCGCTGACGCCGTGGCGGGCAGGCACATCAGCAAGACCCACATATACCTCCATATGGTGTTGCGGTATTCCATCACCAATCTTTTTCCGATTCGCCCCGCACGCCTTTCACTTTTTGGGCATTTACTTTCTTCTGGACATCCTTTTCATCCTGTTCAAGGGCCTCCAGAATGCGCTCCAGTTCTTCCGGGCTCATGTTGCGTTCCTGCGGGTCTTGCTGCGGATTTTCGGCTTGTTGATCCTGTTCGGGATTCTGTGGGTTTTGCTGATCCTGGTTTTCCTGATTCTGATCTTGTTGATCCTGTTTCTGTTGATCTTGTTGCTGTTGCTGATCCTGCTGATCCTTGTTTTGATCCTGGTTTTGCTGGTCCTGTTGCTCCTGTTCTTGCTTTTTCAACATGGCCTGCGCCAGCGAAAGGTTGTGTTTGGCGTTTTCATCTCCTGGTTTAAGCCGCAGCGATTGCTTGTAGGCCTCGCTGGCTTTGCGGTAATCCTGACCCTCAAAAAACGCGTTGCCCTGGTTATAAAAAGCCTCTGCCCGCTCCTTTGCCGGCAATTCGGTTTTTGCCGCTACCTGGCCATACTGCGCAGCAGCCTCTTGAAACCGGTCTTGGCGGTACGTCGTGTTGCCCAGGTTGAACATACCTTCGGTCATGCTTTGGCTCTGCTCCAGCGCCTGGCGGAACAAAACTTCCGCCTCAGCAAATTGCCCTTTATCGTATAATTGGTTTCCCTCCCAGGCCAATGCGCGAGCTTTTCGCTCTTGTGCGGGCGAAGGGCTTTGCGCACCCTGCGCAGGCGAAGGGCTTTGCGCACCCTGCGCGGGCGAAGGGGTTTGTGCACCCTGCGCGGGCGAAGGGCTTTGCGGACCTTGCGCCCCGGCAAGCTGCGTCAAGACCAGCAATGCGGCCAACATAATTGGCGCAGGAACAGTGGTCATCGATATTCTCATGCGTTCAGCAAGTTGAGCTTTTTCCACCACGCTGCGGCGCGATCCGTGAGCAAAAATTCAAAGACCAGCAGCACCAGCGCAATGGACAGGAAAACCGGAAAATGTTTGCGGTAATCAGTGTACTCAAACGATTCGCCCGTCTGTTTGTCCAGTTGGTCCAGGGCAGTGGCGATATCCTTGATGGTCTGCGTACCGCCTGAAATGTGGTAGTACTTGCCATTTCCAGCAGCGGCAATCTCCTGCAACATGGTTTCGTTGAGCTTGGTCAACACAATATTGCCCGCCTGGTCCCGCTTAAAATCCACGATGCCAGAGCGGGAGGCCATCGGAATGGGTGCCCCTTTTACCGTACCCACGCCAACGGTGAACACGGCAATTCCGCTCTCGGAAGCCTTTCGGGCCAGTTCAACAGCGTCGCCCTCGTTGTTTTCGCCGTCCGTGACAATAATCAGCGCGCGGTTTTTGGTTTTTCCCGCAGGACCCTGGCCTTGTTCAAACGCTTCGGTGGCCAACGCGATGGCCTCACCAATGGCCGTGCCCTGCCGCGGAATAACCTCCGTGTCCAAAATATTCAGGTACATCAAGGCCGCCCGGCTGTCCACCGTCAGCGGCATTTGCAGGTAGGCGTTGCCTGCGAAAACCACCAAACCCACCTTGTCGTTGCGCAGTTCGCGAAGCAACTGGGCGATGAAAAACTTGGAGCGATCCAAGCGGTTAGGCCGCAGGTCTTCAGCCAACATGCTTCGCGAAAGATCCACCGCCAGCATAATGTCGGCGCCCTCGCGCTTGACGGTTTGCTTTTTCGCGCCCATGCGCAAATTGGCCAAGGCCAAAATCAACGACGCCATAGCCAGCAAAACCAATATGAAGCGAAGCCCCTTTCGGGTAGACGAATGGTCCTTGAGCAGCGCTCCTGCCATCCGGGGATCTGCAAACTGCCCGATAGCCCTTTTGCGCCACCACGCGGTTGCGCCAAAAAGCAGCAACAGCGGGATAAGCCCGAAGAGCAAATACAACCAGTGATCGTGTTCAAAATCAAGCATATCAGGTAGCGGTTCTAAACACGGTTTGCGCTAATAAAATTTCGACCAGCAACAGGAACACCGCCAGCCAGGCAAAGGGATAAAACTTTTCCTGGTAGCGCTGTGAAACGTTAACGTCAATTTTCTCCTTTTCCAATTGGTCTATCTCTTGGTAGATCTCGCGGAGCTTGTCGGTGCTGGTAGCCCGGAAGTATCGACCACCGGTCAGGTCCGCAATTTGCGTCATGGTTTCTTCGTCCAGCGAATTCTGCGGATCCAGCTCAAAAATCTTTTGTCCGCGTTTATCCAAAACCGGAATGTTCTTGCTGGAACGCGATCCGATGCCAATGGTGTAGATGCGGATGCCCAAATCGCTGGCCGCACGTGCAGCATCAAGCGGTGCAAATTCACCGGCCGTTTGCACCCCGTCCGTGAGCAGAATGACCACTTTGCTTTGCAAGGCTGTGGAATCAATCAAACGGTTGAGCCCCATCCAAAGGCCATCACCCAGCGCCGTACCGTCCTGCAATTGCCAGGCATCGGCATCCTTGACCAACCCCAACAACAGCCGATGGTCCAGCGTGATGGGGCACTGCGTAAACGATTCCCCCGCAAACACCACCAGGCCAATGCGGTCGTAAGGCCGCCCCTCAATAAACTCCGCCGCCGTGCGTTTTGCCGCCTCTATCCGGTTCGGTTGAAAATCAATGGCCCACATCGAAGTAGAAACGTCCATCGCCAGCACAATGTCAATGCCTTCCGTGGTAATGCTCTCCTCGCTAAACAAGCTTTGCGGACGCGCCAGCGCTACAATGATGGCGGCCAGCGCCAGCAATCGAAGCAGCGGAAGCAGCGGCAATAAGCGAACCCGCCACGAAACCGGCGTCCCTTCGAACCCCTGCAAACCGGAAACGGTCAACGTCACAAAGCGGCTGCGGTAACGCCAGCGGTAATAGAGGGCGAGCAAGGGCAACAGCGCCAGCAAAAACAGCGCTTCAGGAACCGCAAACTGGATGTCCGCCAGGTATGCCCTCATGGTTCGGCGGGGGTTTTTGTTTCGGGCGAAGGGCCAGCGGAAGCCGCCGCCAAGGGGCGGTTGGCTTCCACAAAGGATACGGCATCGCGCAAGGCGCGCTGGTGCTGATCCGGCAGCGGACGCGCCTTGGCAAACTTGACGGTATCGGCCAAACGCAGCATGGCTCCTAGTGCTTGCATGCTCTCCGGTGACAACCCGTGCGGCTGCAAGCGCTGCATGATTTCAGCGGTGGTGGATTCCAGTGCAGGCTCGCCGAAACGCCGTTCAATGTATTCCCGGATGATGTCGGTCAGTTCTGAATAGTAGGGCTTGATCTGCTCCTGCTGCCAGAGCCGCCGGGCTTCCAAATCCTGCAGGCGCTGCAAGGCATGCTCGTCAATGGGGACAACCGGCTCGGGACGAACGGGCAGCCCGCGTACGGGCTTGGGTCGCTTGGACCAATAGAAGCGGTAAAACAAATAGCCCCCAATACTGAGCAAAAGCAAGACTAAGAACCCGTACAGCAACCAGGGAATGGGCTTGTAGTCCACCTCGCGGCGCTCAATGATGGGGCGCAGCGCGTCGGCCGTGTCCACCGGAACCAGGCCAACGCTGAAAGCAAGTTCGGCGGTTGCCAGGTGGTTGGTATCCTTTCCCTGGAGCAGACCAATGGGCAAGCTGGGCAACAGGTAGGAACCAGTATCAAATTGGAGGTAACTCAGCCGGCGAACCAACTGGCCATCCAGCGAATCGGTTTGGTCGTTCAACAATTCCATGCCCGGCAGGGGCGCGTTGAGCGCCGGCCAAAGCACGGTGGCTTGTTGCACCATGTCCACCGAAAGGGTCAGGCGAATCTCATCGCCCGCCTCATACGCTTCGCGATCCAGCCTTGCGTTGACGGATTGCCCCATCACGTGCGTGCCTGTGGAAGCCAAACAAAACAGACCGAAGCACAGCAACGCTGCTCTCCGCGCAAACCGTTTAGCACTGCGCCGAAAGGCAACAATACCATCTGAAATGTTATGGTTGTAAAGGGCTGCCATATCAACTACTCAACGCCGCGAATCGCGGCGGCGAAAGAAACTGTGCAAAATTTGGAGGTAGCGCCGCTGGCGAATTTTTTCGTCGGCAATGGAGCTGTCCACGCTGATGACATCGGAGCCAACCTGGCGAAACAAACGGCTGAAACGCGCCAGATTCTGGTCGTAATGAGCGGTGTAGTGATTCCGCACGGTCTGGCTATCGGTATCCACCCAGCGCTCGCGGCCCGTTTCGGGGTCGCGGAGCCGGACCAGCCCTACGCGGGGAATTTCCCGCTCGCGCACATCGTGCACGTGCACCCCAATCAGATCGTGTTTTCTGGCGGCGATGCGCAGGGGCGTTTCATAACCATCGTCCATGAAATCGCTGAACAGAAACGCAATGCTGCGTTTTTTGATAACGCCGTTGAAGTACTGCAGCGCTTCACCAATATTGGTTCCGCTGCCCTTGCCCTCAAAGCCAAGAATTTCGCGAACGATGAGCAGGATATGGCTTTTGCCTTTTTTGGGCGGAATGAAACGCTCCACTTTATCCGTAAAAAGAAGGCAACCGACTTTGTCGTTGTTGTTGACAGCCGCAAACGAAAGCACCGCAGCGATTTCAGCAATCAACTGGTTTTTGAATTGCCCGCTTGAACCGAAGTAGGACGAAGGGCTCAAGTCCAGGAGCAACATGACCGTCAGTTCCCGTTCCTCTTCAAAAACCTTGATGAACGGGTGGTTGAAGCGCGCGGTGACGTTCCAGTCAATCGCGCGGATATCATCGCCGAATTGATACTCCCGTACCTCGCTGAACGACATGCCTCTTCCCTTAAAAGCAGAGTGGTACTCTCCAGCGAACAAGTCGCTGGATAAACCCTTGGTCTTGATCTCAATCTTGCGAACCTTCTTGAGCAATTCCGCGGTATCCATTTGCCGCTCTCGTTCAGAACCAGGGAATGGGTTTTCTGATGCAAAAAGGGGAGGCATCAGGGAACCTCCACGGTGTTGAGGATTTCTGCAATAATTTCTTCAGGACCGATGTTCTCTGCCTCCGCTTCGTAGGTAAGGCCGATGCGATGCCGCAAAACATCGGCGCTGATGGCGCGGACATCTTCAGGAATCACATACCCCCTGCGCTTGATAAACGCATAGGCCTTGGCCGCAAGCGCCAGGTTTATGCTGGCGCGGGGCGATCCGCCATAGGAAATCAGCGGCACCAACTTGGATAAGCGGTACTCCCCAGGTTTGCGGGTAGCCGTAACCAGGTCCAGGATATAATGCTCAATTTTTTCGTCCATATAGACCTGGCGAACCAGTTCTCTTGCCGCCAAAATTTGCTCTGGCCGAACCACTGCCCGGATGTTCTCTTTGGGCGCCCCGGTGTTCTGGCGCATGATCATGCGCTCGTCTTCCTTTGCCGGGTAGGTAATGACTACCTTAAGCATGAAGCGGTCAACCTGCGCTTCCGGAAGCGGGTAAGTTCCTTCCTGTTCTATCGGGTTTTGGGTGGCCAGCACCAAAAAGGGTTCTTGCAGCGGAAAGGTCTGATCGCCAATAGTCACCTGGCGTTCCTGCATGGCTTCCAGCAGCGCACTTTGCACTTTGGCCGGAGCCCGGTTGATCTCATCCGCCAGGATAAAATTGGCGAAAATGGGGCCTTTCTTGACGCTGAATTCGTGATCCCGCTGGTTGTAAATCAAGGTACCCACTAAGTCTGCGGGCAGCAAATCAGGCGTAAACTGGATGCGGCTGAATTTGGCATCAATGGCCGAGGCCAGCGATTTAATCGCCAGCGTTTTGGCCAGGCCCGGCACGCCTTCCAACAGAATATGACCGCCCGCCAGCAAACCCAGCAGCAGGCGCTCCATCATGTATTTCTGTCCGACAATGTGCTTGCCTGTTTCCAGGCTCATCAAATCGACAAAGGCACTGTTCTCGTGTATCCTGTCATTAAGTGCCTGAATATCGCTGGTGGTCAGCGTGGTTTCCATGGATTGATTGGCTTGAAAGGTTGTTCCTTTGGCGGAACTCCAAAAAATAGATCCGCCCCTAAAAGACGGGCCTTGAACATTGCATCCAAAGCGGACGCTAAGTTAACGGTTGAACACTTCACAACCTGACCTTATTCGCGTTAAAAAATGTTAAAGGTTAACTATGTTAACGAAAAGCCGCTGGTTAGCGCAGCTTGCGGGCCAGTACACACCGCCCTGTTTCCCGGGTCATGTTGCCCTCTAAATCAAACGCTTCTACCCAGACCAGGTAAATGCCAACTGGCGCTCGTTCCCCCAAATCTGTCGTGCCATCCCACGTAAACACTTCCTCCAATCCTGCACTTTGGCTGCGCACCAACTGCCGAACAGGCCAGCCGCGATCGTCAAACAGCCGAATGCTGACCACAAATCCAGGCTGCCCCAAGGTCACCCTGATCCGCAAAACATCCTCGAATCCGTCCTGGTCGGGTGAAAAGACTTCCGGCTCAAGCGACAGCATCCCGCCGCCCGATGCACTGCCCGCAAAAAACACCGAATTCGGGTCTGCGGGCGTGCCAAATCCACGCCCCTGGGCAGCAGAGTGCCAATTGAAAGCGCGTTGCGAGGGCTGGTCAGGATCAATTCGCTCCAGCGATACCCCTTCTGTATCGTCCAGCAACGCAAAATGCCAGGACTCGTTAAAATGCACGCGATCCAGCGACCGCAAATACGCCCCATCCCGGTACTCCAGCAACACAATGCCTTCTTTATCGCTGTCCGACCAGGCCGGCATGTCCCTCACGCGCAACAAACCGCTCGGACTGCCCGAAAAAAACTGGAGCAGCACCGCCTCCGGGTCCTCCGTGAGCACGACATATTGTCCGGGGAAAAGCAGCCGTCCTTCAGGCGACACCCTGGCCACTTCCAGCTTTTCCGAAGGAAACAGCGGGTCGAGTTCGGCCACAAACAAGTTGAACATCTCCACAATTTTCGACGAGCGGTTCAGCACTTCGATGTAATCCGCCCCCCCGGTTTTGGGGTTGAAAAGGATCTCGTTGATCACCAGGTCCAGGCTGTCGGGTACTTCCGGTACACCAAACAATGTGCTGCTCGAAGCGGCGATGGCATTCCCCGCACAATCCACCGCCCCGGAAAGTGCCAACGTATAAACCGTTCCCAACTGCACCGCTTCGGGAAGCAGCAGTTTGACCGAAGCAAAATCAGGGCCCTCAGGCACCACCGCCAATGGCACACCCAAGTCTGGCGAAAGGACATACCCTGCCAACAGCGAAAGTGAATCCATGGATTCACTGAACAACGCCCGAATGGTGGACGGATCCACCACGGCCGCCCCCACCAACACGGGCACTTCCTCATCCTGAAATTGATTCGCCACACTGTTTGCCAATCCAGGGGTTCCTTGTGCAGCTGCGGTACTGGCGCGCCAGTTGCAACCTCCCAGGTGTGGCCGTTGAGCATCAATCATTTCCAACGACCAACCCCCTTCCGCTTTGGTTGCATTCCGGTACCAGTCCGTAGTATAATTTATGGTATGGAGGTAAACCCCTTGCTCCGTCAACAGGCTCAAGGCATCGGCATCGTTGTTTAAACTGGGAAATCCAGATACGCCCAACACGGCTCCAAAACCTTCAAACAACGCCGTATCGGCAACGTCGCAAACGATAACCCGACCCCCGGCGGGCAACATAAAAGATGCAAAGCCCGAGGAGCGGGAAGCCGAAGCGTCGCGCAAAGTCCATCCCTGGAGATCAATGGCTTGCCCACTGTGGTTCAGCAACTCCGCATACTCCGCCTCCGGGAGCCCCCCTCCCGAAGGAGACGGATCGGGAAAGATTTCACTGATGACCACATCCAGCGGCTGAACGCGGTACGGCACAAAATCCAGGCTCGCAGATAGCATCGCATTACCGGCCAGATCATGCACACCATTGACGGTAAGCGTGTGCGAAATGCCATTCAAAAACGGCGACGAAAACTCCAACTCCACTTGCGTGGAAACTTCGGCCGATCTCGCCGCCCAGGCCGGATTTCCCAACCCATTGTTCATGGTGTACGCCGCGGTTGCCGCAGCACTTTCCGGATCAACCGCCTCTGAAAAATCCAGCAACAGCGAGCGATCCGAAAGCGTTTGCAGTGCCAACAAAGCCGGTGCTACAGAGTCAATGATCGGCGAGCCCGCATAGACGTTGTCTAAAAAGAAACTCGCGGCCCGACTGGCTGTGCTGTAGCGCGCGTAAAATCCAAACCAGCCGACTGGAGCATGCTCGGCATCCAACGCTTCCGCTGCAAAAACATAGGTTCCTGTCTGTTCGCAATCGGCCCAAAGCTGCCACATGCCCATGGAGTCGCGCAAAACCTGAACATCCGCGATATTGGTCGATGCCGAACCAATGCAGGGAAACACACTCGTCAACACCTTGACCAGTGTTAACCCGTCTTGCCTATAAAGATCAAGCGTATCGGATACTGTGGCTGAGGCTTCGCCCAGCTGCAAAAAATACCCGTTGAGCGACGCCTCCAAATCGGGTTGATCGGAGGCCAGATAAACACGGGCATAGTTGCTGGAACTGGGATCAAAATCAAGCCGCAACCGAAATCGCCACTCCCGAACAGGGGCAACCGGCAATTCGGTGCTCAGAAAAAGGGTACTCGTCGCTTCGGGACCCGCGCTGCGCAACCAGCCTTCCTCCACCAAAAAGGACGCACTGTCGCCAATCCAGGCTGGGTTTTCTGTAAAGTCTCCATCCGAGAAATCGTCGTGTAATTGAGCGCTGGCCGCCTGCGTCAGTGCCAGGAAAAGCCCGCAGAAAAATCGCTGCATGGCCGCGAAAGTATCCGGGGCCCTTCGCCCTAAATCAAACCCCTCAAGAAAACTTAAGCGCTGTGGAAAAGTCGCGACAACAAAACGCTGCTGTCCGGCATGCGCGTAACTTTGACCAACAACAAAAAAGCCATGCGCGTTGCAATTGTCGGAGCTACGGGATTAGTGGGTCAGGTCTTGTGCCGGGTGCTGGAAGAGCGCCATTTTCCCGTGACCGAGTTTCTTCCGGTGGCCAGTGCCGCTTCACACGGCAAACCGGTTACCCTAAACGGCAAGGAGTACCCCGTCATCAGCCTGCAGGAAGCCGTTGACCGCAGACCAGACCTGGCCTTGTTCTCCGCTGGTGCTTCCGTCAGCCGCGAATGGGCGCCGCGCTTTGCCGAAGTAGGCACGCGGGTTATCGACAACTCGTCGGCATGGCGCATGGACCCGGCCATTCCGCTAATCGTTCCGGAGGTCAACGCACAGGCTTGTAGCGACCGCGATCGCATCATCGCCAACCCAAACTGTTCCACCATTCAGCTGGTGGTGGCGCTGAAACCGCTGCACGATCGCTATGGCATTAAGCGCGTGGTGGTCAGCACCTACCAAAGCGTCACGGGCACCGGCTACAAAGCCGTTGACCAGATGATGGCCGAGCGCGAAGGCCGCGAAGCCGTGCGCGTGTACCCGCACCCGATTGACCTGAACGCCATTCCGCAGTGCGACGTCTTTGAAGATGAAGGGTACACCAAAGAAGAGTGGAAACTCGTGCGCGAAAGCCGCAAAATCATGGGGCTCCCCGAACTGGCGCTCACCGCAACAACGGTGCGCATTCCGGTGCAGGGCGGGCATTCCGAAAGCGTGAACATTGCCTTTGAACGCGATTTTGACTTGGGCGAATTGCGCGCGCTCCTGTCGCACAGCCCTGGTATTGTAGTCCAGGACGACCCGTCCATGAACCTCTACCCCATGCCCCGCACCGCCCACAACCGCGACGAAGTCTTCGTGGGCCGCATCCGCCGCGACTTCTCCCAACCCAACAGCCTCAACTGCTGGATCGTGGCCGACAACCTGCGAAAGGGTGCAGCGACCAATGCCGTTCAAATCGCGGAACTATTTGGGCGCAATTAAGCTCCCGCCTTACCCCTACCCCCCGATCCGCGCAAACCCGGTATAAGGCTGCAACACCGCCGGAATCGCAATTCCGGTTTCATCCTGGTTGTTCTCCAGCAATGCCGCCACGATGCGCGGCAAGGCCAGCGCGGAACCGTTGAGCGTATGCGCCAGGGCTTTTTTCTTGTTGTTGTCCTGAAAGCGCAGTTTCAGGCGATTGGCCTGGAAGGTTTCAAAGTTGCTGACCGAGCTCACCTCCAGCCAGCGCTCCTGCGCGGCCGACCACACTTCAAAGTCGTAGGTCAGCGCGGAGGTAAAGCCCATGTCGCCGCCGCAGAGCCGCAGAATGCGGTAAGGCAATTCCAAGGCCTGCACCAGGCTTTCCACGTGGGCCACCATTTCCTCCAACACGGCATAAGAGCGATCCGGATGCTCAATGCGCACGATCTCCACCTTCTCAAACTGGTGCAGGCGGTTGAGGCCGCGAACGTCCTTGCCGTAAGACCCGGCTTCGCGCCGAAAGCACGACGTGTACGCGGTCATGCGCACCGGCAGTTGCGCCTCTTCCAGAATCACATCGCGGTAAATATTGGTCAGCGGAACTTCGGCCGTTGGGGCCAAATACAACTTGTCTTCGCTAACCAGGTACATCTGCCCTTCCTTGTCGGGAAGCTGGCCGGTGCCAAACCCCGACGCCTCGTTAATAAGCACACTCGGCAAGTACTCGGTGTACCCGGCTTCTGTGGCGCGGTCCAGAAAAAAGGCAATCAGCGCGCGTTGCAGGCGAGCGCCCTTGCCTTTGTACACCGGAAAACCGCTGCCGGCCAGCTTGACGCCCAGTTCAAAGTCAATGAGGTCGTACGTAGCGGCAAGGTCCCAATGCGGCTTTGCCGTTGCATCGAGCGAAGGGTTCTTTCCCCCGGAGCGAACCACCTCGTTGTCTTCCGGAGTCCGGCCCGCAGGAACGCTGGCATGGGGAAGGTTGGGCAGCGTGTACAACAGCGTCTGGAGCGCCTCGCTGACCTGGGCCTGTTGCGCGGTCAACTCGGCAGAGCGCTGCTTGAGCTCGGAGCTGCGCACTTTGGCGGCATCGCCCTCAGCTTTTTTGCCCTGCGCGTACAGTTGACCCACTTCTTTGGCCAGCGAATTGGACTCGGCCAGCACCGCATCGTGGTCCGTTTGAAGCTTTTTGCGCTGGTCATCCAGGGCAATGAGCTCGTCAATGGCCGCCAAATTGGCAAAATGGCGGTGGCTGAGGCGCGCTTTGGCGGCCTCCGGGTCGCGGCGAATGTCGGCTAAGTGCAGCATGGTCAAAGCCGGAGAACCAATAGGGCTTTGCCGGCGCGGCGCAAAGGTAGGCATCCGGCGGCAGCGGGTAAACGCCGGGACCCTATCCTTGCCCAATCATCTCCTGAATCGCTGATTTCCAGGCGGCCATGTGGCGCAATTGATTTTTTTGGCCTACATTTGCCTAATTCATCGGGTTCTTCTCTGGCGGCGTTCTGCCCCGAGCCTTCCGATCTCGTTCCGAACCCCTCGTTTTACTTCCTTTTTCCTTCCCTTCCATCCGTTCTGCGACCCCTGTCTAAAGCTTGGAGCGTCGCCCTGGAGGATTCGCCGAACCGCTTCCTCTTCCATCTCCCCCATTACGCAAAGCATAGCGCTTATGTATGACATTCTGCAGTTGAATGACATGCCTGTACCAGAACTCCGCCAATTAGCAGAGACCATGCAGGTGGAGTCACCGCTGAAACTGGACAAACAGGAATTGATTTACAAGATTCTGGACCGCCAGGCAATCCCTTCCGGGTCTGCTTCCAGTCAGGAAAAAGCTCCCAAAACCCGCAAATCGCGCAAAGCCGTTTCGGGCGAAGGGGACGAAACTCCTGCAGCGTTGGTGGCTGAATCAGCAGCCAACGAAGAGGAAACCGCCGAAAAGCCGCTGCGCAAAAAGCGCGGTCGCAAAAAAGCAGAAGGGGACGATTCCGAAGAAGAAAAAAACGAATCTGCGCTTGAGGTTGTTCCGCAAGTGATTGAAAATGAGGCATTTGTGCTTCCAAGTGGCGCGCACAACCCGACTTCCGCAAGCAGCGCTGACCAGGAAGTTAAGGGCGAAGCAGATCTGGGTAACGCAGCAGCCGCATCGGTTGACCAACGACCCCGTGAGCTCCGCACGCGCGAAGACCGCAATCGCCGCGGTGGCCGGGGCGATTTTCCTGACCGCGCTGACCGCAACCGCGACGATCGCCCGCGCGACATGCGCGGTCGGGAAGACCGCCCGGCTGCTCCGGAAGACCGCAATCGCCTGGCGCCAGGTCGCGAGGACCGCAACCTTCGCGGCCGGGAAGAACGACCGCTGCCCGAGAACAACCGGTCTGGATTCGGTCGCGAGGACCGGGGCCTGCGCGGGCGCGAAGAGCGGCCAGCCGCTGAAGACCGCCCTCGCGAAGAGCGGATCCGCGACGATCGCGGCAATCGCGAAGACCGCAACAACAAAGACTCCCGCGAAAACCGCGATGTGCGCAACCGCCGCCGCGAATCGCTGTTCAACCCGGAAATGGACGGCCTGATCGTCTGCGAAGGGGTGCTGGAAATGATGCCCGACGGCTATGGCTTCCTGCGCAGCTCGGATTACAACTACCTCTCGTCGCCCGACGATGTGTACGTAAGCCCGGCGCAAGTCAAAAGTTTTGCCCTAAAAGCGGGCGATACGGTGGTGGGCATCGTGCGTCCGCCGAAAGAAGGCGAAAAGTATTTCGCCCTGCAAAAAGTGGACACCATCAACGGCCGCTTTGGGGAGCAAATCCGCGACCGCGTGCCCTTCGAGTACCTCACGCCGCTGTTCCCGGAAGAAAAACTGAACCTCTATACCGAGGCCAACGACTATTCCACCCGCATCATGGACCTGTTTACCCCCATTGGCAAGGGGCAACGCGGCATGATTGTGGCCCAGCCAAAAACCGGTAAAACGCTGTTGCTCAAGGCAGTAGCCAATGCCATCGCCACCAACCACCCGGAGGTTTACCTCATCATTCTGTTGGTGGATGAACGCCCCGAAGAAGTGACCGACATGGAGCGAAGTGTCAAGGCAGAGGTGGTTTCCTCTACGTTTGATGCACCCGCCGATCGGCACGTCAAAGTGGCTTCCATGGTGCTCCAAAAAGCCAAACGCATGGTGGAATGTGGGCACGATGTGGTTATTCTGCTCGATTCCATTACGCGTCTTGCCCGCGCCTACAACACGGTTCAGCCCGCCAGCGGTAAAGTGCTGTCCGGCGGTGTCG
Organism: Bacteroidota bacterium; assembly: GCA_016124275.1. GTDB lineage: Bacteria > Bacteroidota > Bacteroidia > Chitinophagales > BACL12 > WGOA01. The sequence continues at coordinate 10,157 of WGOA01000030.1, read as the reverse complement.
AGGCCAATGCCCTCCAGAAACCCAAGCAGTTCTTCGGTGCCGCCCGGAACGTGGAAAATGGCGGCTCGCTGACCATTTTAGCCACCGCGCTGATTGACACGGGCTCCAAAATGGACGAGGTGATCTTTGAGGAATTCAAAGGAACCGGCAACATGGAATTGGCGCTGGATCGCCGCCTGGCCAACAAGCGCATCTTCCCGGCCATAGACCTGACGGGCTCTTCCACGCGCCGCGACGATAAGCTCCACGACCGCGAAACCCTGCAGCGCATGTGGATTTTGCGGAATCACCTGGCCGATATGAACACCGAAGAAGCCATGAACTTCATTCAAGGCCAAATGAGAGGGACCAAATCCAACGAGGAGTTCCTGATTGGCATGAATTCCTGACCCGTTTCAGCTTAGCCTGACCCAAATGCGCCTCCAATTGGCTCATCAAGCTAAAAACGACTCAATTTTCTGGTCGGGCACGGTACTTCGTTCTCCACATTTTGTTAACTTTGCCTTCCCTTGCGCCGGCCTTGCCGGATGGGGCGGGCAGGACCCCGATTCGTTCCTCCGATTGATTAATCCGCATACCGTTCCGATCCGATGAAGCGCACGTTCCAGCCTTCCCGCCGCAAACGCACCAACAAGCACGGCTTTCGCTCCCGCATGGAGACCAAAACTGGTCGCGCCGTGCTGAACCGCCGCCGGGCCAAAGGCCGCAAAAAACTGACGGTCTCTGACGAGTTCCGCCTCAAATAAGAAGAACGAGGGTCACTCATCCCGTTCGCAACGCTTTTACCAAGCCGAACGACTGACCAGCCAGGCGCTGATCGGTCGTTTGTTTTTGGATGGAAGCAGCATCCCCGCCTTTCCGATCCGGCTCATCTGGCTTCCGGCTGCACTGACGGGTCCTTTTCCTGTTCAGGTGCTCTTTGCGGTACCGAGTTCCAAGTTCAAACGTGCCGTTGATCGCAATCGCATTCGCCGCCAGTTGCGGGAATGCTGGCGCTTGCGCAAAGGCGCTGTGTACCGCCAACTTGGCCCTTCGCCCAAAACATTAGCCGTTGCCCTGCTTTATTCCGGGCGCCGAATGCCTACCTATGCCGAATTAGGCACAGCGCTGGACGTAGCTTTGCGCAAGCTCTTGCATGAACTGGAACACTCCCATCCGGCTGATAAACCGGGCCCTGAGTTGGGGCCTGACGGGGTTGATCCGGTTTTACCAGGGCGCGATTAGTCCCTATTTGCCCAATTCCTGCCGCTATTCGCCCACCTGCTCTGCTTATGCGGTTCAGGCCATCGCCAGGTACGGACCGTTCAAGGGCGGTTGGCTCGCTTTGCGGCGCATTGGCCGCTGCCATCCCTGGGGGGATTCGGGCTACGATCCTGTACCTTGACCAAGCTTTCGGGCATCCGGGTACCCTCCAAACCGAAACTCGGTGCTTCTATGGCGTTTAACAGGAGCGCCGAAGTGTTATTTAAACGTTAAGGAGGCACCTTATTCGTGGCGGTGTCGTTATATTTTGCTGAGCAATTGCTCAACAATTGCTTTCTTTTTGCTGTTTCTGTTCCTTCAACTGATGTTTATGCAGACCATGTTCAAAAAATTGCGCTTTCCCCTGTTGGCCCTGGTGGGCGGGCTGGTTTTATTGGCAGCCTACACTCCGCCCAATCTCTTTGAGGTCACTAAAAACATCGACATCTACACGTCCATTTACCGGGAGTTGAACACCTACTACGTAGATGATGTGGATCCCAACAAGTTGATGCGCGAAGGCATTGACGCCATGCTGGAGAGCCTCGACCCCTACACCAATTACATTTCAGAAGCTGAAATGGAAGGCCACCGTTTCCAAATGACAGGCCGCTATGGCGGTATCGGAGCGGTTATCCGGAAAGTGGATGGCGTCATGACTGTGGTTGAACCCTACGAGGGCTTCCCCGCTCACCTTGCCGGAATGCGCGCCGGCGACATCATCCTGACTATTGACGGCAAAAGTTGCGAGGGAAAGGATACCGATGCGGTGAGCAACATTTTGCGCGGTTCGCCCGGTACCGAAGTAGAAGTGGAAATCAAGCGGCCTTTTGGGGGCGCGGAAAATCAGAAACTCACGCTCGTTCGCCAGGAAATCAACATCGACAACGTGCCCTACTCCGGCATGGTCCGCGATGACATTGCCTACATCCGCCTGAACCAGTTTACGGAAGAGGCCGGCAAAAACGTGGCGCAGGCGCTCCGCGATTTGAAAGCCAAAAACACGGTGAAGGGGGTCATTTTAGACCTTCGGGGCAATCCCGGGGGCTTGCTACGCGAGGCTGTAGAGGTGTCCAATGTTTTTGTCCCCAAGGGCGAATTGATTGTTTCTACCAAAGGCAAAGTAGAAGAGTGGGACCGTTCGTTTAAAACGCTTAACCCAGCTGTAGATGCCGAAATTCCGCTCATTGTGCTGACCAACCGCGGTTCTGCTTCGGCATCGGAAATCGTGGCCGGGGTCATTCAGGATTTAGACCGCGGTTTGGTGCTGGGTGAGCAGACTTTTGGCAAAGGATTGGTGCAGAGCACGCGCGATGTGCCTTACAAGACCAAACTGAAAATCACCACAGCTAAGTACTACACGCCGAGCGGCCGCTGCATCCAGGCCATTGACTACAGCCACCGCAACGACGATGGCAGCGTAGGAAAAATCCCGGATTCCCTGCGCACTGCTTTTAGCACACGCGGAGGGCGCAGTGTTTATGACGGAGGTGGGATTAAGCCGGATGTTGAAATACTTCCTGGCGAATATGCCCACGTAACAGAAGCCTTGTTGACCAAAAATCTGGTGTTTCATTTCGCCAACCAGTACCGCGCGGCACACGAGGGCATTTCAGCGGCAGCTGGGTTTACTATAAGCGATCAGGATTGGACCGACTTCCAGGTGTTTTTGCAAGGAAAAGACTACACCTATACCACCGACAGTGAGGCGCTGCTTGAAGAGCTGGCCGAGATTGCCGAAGAAGAGCAATACATGGCTTCTTTGCAGACCGATCTGAGTGCGTTGAGGTCCAAACTCAAGACCGAAAAAGAGGCGGATGTGCAAAAGTTCCGGGAAGAGATCCAGCAAGAACTGGAAACGGAAATTGCCATGCGCTACTACCACCAGCGGGGAGCTATTGAAGCGTCTTTCCGCTACGACCCCACCATCCAGGAGGCCTTGAAGTTGTTCGACAATCCCGAGCGCTTTGGTCAGTTGCTTCAGCCCTGAAGCACTTCGATCTGCACCCTTCCCGGTGTTCCACTGCCTGTGTTTGCGTCCTGCGTACCTTTGGCAGGATGAATCGTTTAATCCTTTACGCGCAATCGCTGCTCAAGGCAAAGCAGCCCTTCGCCCGTTTGCTGCCTTTTTTGGGTCTGGCCCTATTGGGGCTTTTTTCCCAGTGCCGCACAGCGGAAAAGCAAACCCCTGAGGAGCGCTTGCTGGCGCATGTCAGTTACCTGGCGGATGATCGGCTCGCCGGTCGGGAAACGGGAACGGAGGGTGAGGCGCTGGCCCTGGCCTATATTCGGGAGCAGTTTGCCCTGCTTGGCTTGCAGCCTGCGGGGTCCGAAGGGTTCAGCCAAACGTTTGAATTCACGGCGGGCAAAAATCCTGCAGAGGGCAGCAGCCTGACGCTCCATGGCATTGCCTTGGTTGCTGATTCTGAGTATTACGCGCTTGCGCAAGCCGGAGAAGGTTCGGGCGAAGGGCCTCTTGTTTTTGGCGGCTTTGGCGTCAGCGATCCGGTTCAGGGTCCTTTTCTTAAGGCCGGCATGGCCGAGGGCAAGATCCTCTTGCTGGATTTGTCTGTGCCTGATGGTTACCACCCGCATTCAGACTTTGCCGATTACGCCGATGTGCGGTCTAAAATTGACGCAGCGGTGCAAGCGGGAGCTTCAGCACTCGTTTTGTTTACGCGCGATGCCAATTTGGATGCTCCTGAAAAGTACTGGGACCGAAAAGTAACCGAGAGTAGCCTTCCTGTTTTTTGGTTAACCGAAGCGGGTTACGCCCGTGTTTTTGGCGAGGAAGGACCCGGGGCTGGCCAACCTCCTGCCAGTAAAAGCGTTGGCCAGGAGATCGGCTCTGGGCGCTTTGCACTGACCTGGAAACGCGACCAGCGCACGGGTCGCAATGTTTTGGCTTTGCTGGACCATCCAAACACCGACCGCGTGGTGGTGATCGGGGCGCATTACGACCACCTCGGTCATGGTATTTCCGGATCGCTGCACAACGGAGAACCGGCCGTTCACAACGGGGCCGATGACAACGCCAGTGGTGTTGCCGGCATGTTGGAGTTAGCCCGCATGCTCAAGGAGCAGGGACCGGATGGTAGCGATTACTTGTTTGTGGCTTTTTCAGGCGAAGAGCTCGGGCTATATGGATCCAAGCATTTTGTCAAAAGTCCGCTGTTTGACACCGCAGAAGTTTCCTACATGATCAATTTTGACATGATCGGTCGGCTGGACTCCGTTAAAAATGCTTTGGTGATTGACGGGGCCAATGCCTCACCGGCATTTTCGGTGCTGGAGACGCTGGCATCGGAGAATGGCCCGAGCATTAAAGCTGGCGGTTCGGGCATTGGCTCATCTGACCACATGTCTTTTTACCTGGAAGGTATTCCCGCGCTCCACTTCTTTACCGGTACGCATGAGGACTACCACCGGCCTTCGGATGACGTGGAAAAAGTGAACATTCCAGGCATTGTTGCCGTGTTGGATGTTGCCCATCGGCTTATTCAATCCCTTGATGACGACGGAAAGCTTGAATTTGTAGCCATCCAGGACAGTTCAGAGGCTGTTCCTGAGTTTAAGGTAACCCTTGGCGTGATTCCAGATTACCTTTTTGAAGGCCAGGGCATGCGCATTGAAAGTGTGCGGGAAGGTCGGCCAGCAGCCGGCGCCGGCTTAAAAGACGGAGATGTTGTCGTGCGCCTGGGCGATGTAGAGGTCGTTGACATGATGGCCTATATGAAGGCTCTGGGTAAATTCCACAAAGGCGAAACCACCACGGTGGAATACCTCCGCAACGATGAGCGGCTGAGTGGAAGCATTACCTTTTGAGATGGAGCGCATTCTCCATTTAGAAACCACAGCGGCTGTTTGTTCCGTTGCCCTTTCGCAAGGGCCGGATCTTGTTGTGTTAAAAGAGCACCAGGAAGCCAATGCGCATTCAAAGGTGCTGCTTTCGCTCGTGGACCAAGCGATGCAGCAAGCAGGCTGGTCTCCAAGGCAACTCGATGCCATTGCCCTGAGCGCTGGGCCGGGTTCCTATACCGGGCTGCGCATTGGGAGCGCTACTGCCAAAGGGCTTTGTTTTGCTTTAGATCGGCCATTAATCGCTGTTGATACGCTGATGGCCCTCGCTTTAGGCGCATTTAAGCGCCATCCGGAGGCCTTTTTCGTAGCTCCGATGATGGATGCCCGCCGAATGGAAGTCTATACAGCCATTTATAACCCCCTTTTAGAAATAATTTTTCCACCATCTGCATGGGTACTTGTGGATAATCCCTACCTGAAATGGCTTGAATCAGGTCCTGTGGTTTTCTGTGGAAATGGCGTCGAAAAGGCCCAAAATTTGTTGCATCACAAACACGCAATCTTTGAAATTCAGGTGCAACCCAGCGCCGATAATATGGTGGAACTTGCTCATAAACGGTTTATTTACAATCAGTTAGAGGATTTGGCATATTTTGAGCCACACTATTTAAAAGCCTTCTGGAGCCCGTCCCAAACAAAGCCCCGAAACATTTAGAAGAACGGTCAGGTATAAGCCTATAACCCGGATATGGGAACACGTGGCCAGCGAGTATTATCTGAGGCGGGATTTAAAAGCAAAAAGAGAGGATTAGGTAAATCTGCCAGATATGGCATATTTTTAACAGATCTAAAGGGCTATTTACTAATTCATTAACCAAAGGTTTTACTATGTTATCTGCCTCTAACACAATTAAGTTATCCAATTCAGACAAGGGAGAGATTAAGCTGGACTACAACATTTTGCGCAAAGCCGTTTTGGTGTTGCGGTCCGTAAACCATAAGCTCCGTCAGAGCATGATCAAATTACTCGAAGAGAACGAGGAAATGACCGTGACGGAACTCTACGTTAAGCTGCGCCTGGAGCAGTCTGTTGCCTCCCAGCACTTGGCCATTTTGCGCCGTGCCGGTGTGGTAGCTACCCGCCGCGAAGGCAAATTCATCTATTATTCCCTCAACAAGGACCGTATTTCGGAAATTGCTGGGATGATCGATGAGCTCGTCGACTAAGCCAGTTTAGCGTCATTTGCTACAATCAAAAGCCCTGCCTTGTGCGGGGCTTTTGGTTTTTATGATATTTGATGGCTTTGTTGACTATTTTGGTATTTTATCCACATCCATTTTCGCTTTTTGTTTATGACAATCGTGTCATTTTCATAACTTTCATTAACTTTGATTGTATAACAGCGTATAAGGACACCTAGGATTACAGGAACATGGCTGGTACTATTTAATTATATGAGAAAGAACACTCAGGACAAAAGCAATCACTTTACTAAAACAGGACAAGAAAAACTTAAAAACTCCATGAGCAAAACCGTAAAAGAAACCAAAGCTGCAAAAGACGCCAAAGCCGCGAAGGAAAAGGCAGCGAGGAAAAAGAAGGTTTACTTTAAAGTAGACCAAAACAAATTGGATCGGGCATCAGAAATGATGCGAGCACTGGCCCATCCGCTGCGGTTGACTATTCTTGAATTCATTGACAAGAATAAAGTGATCAACGTGAACAAGATCTACAACACGTTGCATTTGGAACAGTCCATCACCTCGCAGCATCTCAAAATTTTGAGACAAGCCGGTCTGGTCAAAACTCGCAGAGATGGTAAGTTCATATTCTACTCGTTAGATTATGCTACCATCCAACGCGCAGTTACTACTATCGATAAGTTTAGCTAGAGTTAGCTAAGGGGTTTGCGATTAGGGCTCTAGGTAAACAGGAGGCCCTGGTCAGGGGAAAGGTCCTTTTTCAATGGAGGCTGGGTGACACGATTGGAGTCAGCAGGGGTTTTAAAGCCCTAAGGCAGCTGAAATATCGAGCATCCGGTCAATTCCTTTTCGCGCCTTTAGGCGCAGCGTTTCATCCATTACAAGCTCCGGTAATTCATATTCCAGAGCAAGATATATCTTTTCTAACGTGTTCCGCTTCATGTGCGGACAATCGTTGCAAGCACAAGTGTTGTTAGGCGGAGCCGGAATAAAGGTTTTGCCTGGCGACACTTTTTGCATTTGGTGAAGAATGCCAGTTTCTGTAGCTACGATAAAACTCTGACAATTGGATCGGGCGGAATACTTGAGCAGTGCTGTCGTTGAACCCACAAAGTGCGCATGCTTCAGGACCGCTGGTTCACACTCCGGATGAGCAATTAACTCCGCTTCCGGGTGGCGGTGCAGCAAGCGCACGATGCGCTCTTCGCTGAAGATCTCGTGGACCATACAGGTGCCATTCCACAACACCAGTTCCCGTCCGGTTTGTTGCGCCACATAGCGGCCAAGGTTGCGGTCCGGTGCAAAAATAATGGGTTGATCTGCGGGAAGGGATTCAACAATGGCCACAGCGTTAGAGCTGGTGCAAATGATGTCGCTGAGCGCCTTGATCTCTGCGGTACAGTTGATGTAGGAGATGACTTTGTGCCCGGGATGTTGGGCCACAAAAGCGGCGAACTCAGTCGGAGGGCAAGAATCTGCTAAGCTGCATCCAGCTTTTAAATCAGGCAGCAAAACCTTCTTCTGTGGGCTTAGGATCTTAGCGGTTTCTGCCATGAAATGTACCCCTGCAAACAAGATGATGTCAGCCGAAGTAGAAGCAGCCTGTTGGGATAATCCCAAACTATCCCCGATGTAGTCAGCAATGTCCTGAATATCTGCATCTTGGTAGTAATGGGCCAGGATAACTGCATTTTTCTCTTTTTTCAGCCGGGAAATAGCATCAAACAGATCAACCGTTGGATCGATAGCTAAATCGAGGTATCCTGTCTGTTCTAAATTTTCCTGAGCAACAGACAACCTGTTCACAATGGTCATGGATTCTTCTTTTTTTAAAAAATAAAGGAATCCATCACTAAGCGTGTGGACATGTGCTTTACTTTTTTGACGGGAACTTGGATGGGCAGCAATTCACGTTCGAAGTGCCTTTATCCTCAGCAAATTAACATCCTTATTGCTTGGTAATCAACGTGAACGGACTTTGTCAACAGGTGGTGTATAGCTTGGTAGGGGGGTAAAATGGTTGGGTTCAAAGCGTTGGAAAGCAGACGCAAAGCGTGGATACCCGAGCAGTTATCCCCGCATCATTGGGTGGAGTTTCGGTCGCAAAAAATTGACTTGTAGTTATCCACTTTGAATTGACGCTTTTGTGGTCAGTTATGCGCCCCTTTCCACCAAAATTGTGAATAGCTGTTTCAGCCCTTCTTGAGCACCTTGTAGAAGTTCATTTCTTCTACGTAGCGGTAAACGGGCTCCGTTAAGAGGTATTGAACGGATTTGCCTGCTTGAATCTGTTCCCTGATAAAGCTGGCTGATACCAGCAATTGTGGTGCATCAGCAAAATGGATGTTGGAACTGTTTTTCCAGCGATGCGCGTCATAGCCGGGTCGATGGTAAACATAGAGCGGGTGGCGATCAAGAATGACGGAATAATTCTTCCACTTCTCGATGGATTCCAGGTTATCCGATCCCATAAGCAGGCTGAACTGGTCGGAAGGATGTTTCTCCTGCAAGTAGGCCAGGGTATCTACGGTGTACGAAGGAACCGGCAAATCGAATTCCACTGCGCTGGAGCGGAGCTGGTAATTGTCTTCTACAGCCAGATTGACCATGTACAAACGCTGCCGCTCATCCAACAAGCTGTTCTTGGCTTTAAACGGATTTTGAGGCGAGACAACGAACCAAATTTCCTGCAGGGGACTATTTTGTAAAATATGATTGGCAATAATCAGATGGCCGACATGAATCGGGTTGAAGGATCCAAAGAAGAGACCGACCTGCTTGCCCATGGTCAAAATATAAATTCCCCGTTTTCATAAATTTTTTCGTCATCTGCGTAGATGGCCCCGCCGTTGCGCATATTGGCCAGCATGTCCCAATGAATATCAGATTCGTTCTTGCCACCGGTCTGAAAGTAGGATTGTCCCAGGGCCATGTGAATGGTACCCCCCATTTTCTCGTCGAAAAGCATATTCCGGGTTAGTTGCTGAATATGGTAATTCGTTCCAATAGCAGCTTCGCCAAACCGTCGGGCTCCTGGAAGAGAAAGCAACTCGTCGAGCAATTCCTTGCCTCGCTTTGCCTCCCACTTTACTACTTCACCGTCTTTTACCGTTAAGTGGATGTCCTCAATTTCCCGGCCCATGAAGATGCCTGGAAAACTGAAGCGCACGTGCCCGTTTACCGTCTCTTCAACTGGGCTGGTATAGACTTCGCCAGAGGGCATATTGGTTTGGCCATCTGAATTGATCCAGGTTCTGCCTTTGGTGCTAAAGCGGATGTCGATGTCCGGACCCGTATAGCGAATGGATTCCCGCTTGTTGAGCAAGTCCACCACTTTTTGTTGGTTGGCGCGAACGTTTTTCCAGGCTTGAACCGGATCGGGTTCTGTTAACAGGCAAGCCCCGTAAACAAACTGTTCATACGCTGTAAGCGACATGCCCGCTTCTTGTGCAGAAGCTTCGGTTGGAAACAAACAAAGATTCCGTTTCATGGCACGAGTACCCGTGCGTTCCATGTATATCTTTCGACTTTGACTGCGGGCACTGGTCATTTTCCTGGTTTTGGCAGGATCAACCGCTTGCATTTCTTTGGTGTTGAACGGAGCCATAATGACCAAATAGGCATCGAAGGTCTCCATGGATTCCTTGTACGCTGTGGGAACATAGGCCAGTTGATGGTCTTGTGCGTGCGCGAGAAAGAGTCGGTCCTGGTCCCGAAAGGCCGCGTGAAAATGAGGCAACGCACCCGCTTCCAGGATCTCTCTTTGCAACGCTTGAAGCAGGGGTTCAGCCAGGTAGGTGCTGTTAATCTGAACCTTTTCCCCCGGTTTTAATTCCAGGCAATAATGAACCAAGAGGCGGGCGTAGCGATCGTGAATGGTCTCCATAGGGCGGGGCACTGCTTAAAGCGGC
>WGOA01000014.1 GCA_016124275.1 Bacteroidota bacterium | reverse complement strand
TCCATGTTGAACTGCTCCGGACCGTGGTGGATGTGCGCGTTGCGGATGGACTCGCCAAAATCAATCTGGTCCAGGTTGTCGCCGAATTGGTAGGGCCGAATGTCGGAGCTCTGGTCCTCGCCCATGCCGGAGCGGTTGGTGCGGTGCCCGCCGCGCGCTCCTTTTTTGAGCTTTCCGAAGATTTCCTCCAGGCTGCTCTGGCGAATGAGCTGGTCCATTTTGCCCGTTGGTGTCATGCCTGCCGGGGTCTCGGCCTCGCCCTGGATGTAGCCTTTGTCGCGCAGCTCCTGAATGAAATCGGCGATGCCGTACTTCTCGTCCGTGAGTTTGTATTGTTTGTCCAGCTCCGTAAGCCAGCTCAGCGCCTCGGCCACATCGCCGGAAGTGTGCAGGAGCAATTCTTTGAACAGCTTCAACAGCCGCTCAAAGGGCGTTCCTGATTCGCCCGGATCAAAAAAATGCGTGAAACGAAAACCTTTCATAGGGGGTAAACTAAAGCCTGATTTAGGGCGAAGGGGTAACGCACTCCGGGCAACAGCCATGCTTTAGGCCAGGCTGCGAAGAAACAACATACACAGTACGCCTGCTTTTAACAACCAAAGGGCCCCTGCCGTTCGCCAGGAGCGACGAAAATTTTGCCAGGCCGCTTTGTGGTAGCTCAGTTTCAAGCGCTGGGCGGCAGTTTGGCCGTTGACGAGCGCCAGCAGCGCGCCTCCTCCCAGCAAAGTAATGCCTGCAAAAGCCAGGGTATGGAGCCAAAGCAGCCCGACCAGCGAGAGCCATTCCCCCGCAATGAACACGCTTACAGGCCAGCGCCAGGGCAACATGCCCCGCGACCAAACGCGGTTGAAGCCCTGGTACCCGGCCTGCCGGGCCCGGGGCATGGTCTTTTCGGTTACCCAAAAAGCGCGCAAGCCAAGGGCAAGGCTTGGCAACAAGGATAGGAGCAACGGATCGGGAAACGCCAACTGCACAAGGATTCAGCGGCGCAAGTTCGTTTAAATTGGGCGGAAGCCGGACGATTCCCGCATATCCGCACGCGTTGCCTAGCTTTGGCCAGCATTTACTTTTTAATTTGCGTATGACCATCGGAATATTGGCAGATGCCTCCCCGGAAAATCGCGTGGCCCTCACGCCCGAAAACATCGCTGCACTGGCAGCGGTTAGCAAGGAGCCTGTAATGCTGGAAAAAGGCGCCGGATTGCGGGCCTTTTTTTCTGACGCGGACTACCAGACGGCCGGAGCGGTGGTGGCATTGCGCGAAGAGGTACTGGGCCGTGCTGATGTTTTGGTGTCAGTCAATCGCCCGCTGGATGTGCCTTCAGGAAAGGTGCTGGTGGGTGGGTTTAACCCTCTGGGCGATCCCGACGGAGCCCGGCAGTTGGCCAGTTGCGGCTTGGCTGCGTTTAGCCTGGACATCATTCCCCGGACAACCCGCGCGCAGGCCATGGATATACTTTCTTCCATGGCCACGGTGTCCGGGTACCGCGCTGTTTTGCTCGCAGCAACCCATCTTGCGCGCTTTTTTCCCATGTTCATGACAGCCGCTGGCAGCATCAAACCCGCCAAAGTACTGGTCATTGGGGCGGGCGTTGCGGGATTGCAAGCCATTGCTACGGCGCGCAGGCTCGGTGCGGTGGTGGAAGCGTCGGATGTCCGGGCGGCAGCCAAAGAGGAAGTGCTGAGCCTTGGGGCCAAGTTTGTGGAGGTGGAAGGCGCGCGCGAAGATGCCGGTGCCGGCGGCTACGCTGTGGAACAGACCGACGATTTCAAAAAGCGGCAGCAGGCGGAGGTGGAAAAACGCGCTGCTCAGGCGGATGTTATTCTTTGCACCGCGCAAATTCCAGGCCGCAAAGCGCCGTTGATCATTCCCGCCGGGGCCGTGGCCAACATGAAACCGGGGTCAGTGATCATTGACCTTGCCGCTTCTTCCGGCGGAAACTGCGAACTGACCAAAAACGGCGAGACCATTCTCGCTGGTGGCGTAACCATCATCGGCGACAGCAACCTGGCCGCGGGCATGCCAGCTGATGCCAGCCGCATGTTTGGCAAAAACATGGTGAACTTTTTAAAAATTCTCTACAAAGACGGGCAATTGAATCTTGACGATGAACTCGTGGCAGGCACTTGCGTTTGTCGCAATGGCGAGCTGGTGCACGAACGCGTTCGCGCACTGGCAGGGACCGCTGCAGGATAGCCGACCGGTCGGTTGCCGCTCTGCTGGTTAACAGAACCAGCGAGAGCGATCGCTCGCCTAAACCCATAAAACCTTGTCCATAACATTACTTTTAATATGGAATCCATAGCTTCTTTTTTTCTGGAACACCAGAATTTCATTTTCCTGCTGGTTCTGGCGGTCTTTTTGGGCGTAGAAGTTATAGCCAATGTTCCGGCTGTGTTGCACACCCCCCTGATGAGCGGAGCCAACGCCATTCACGGCGTCGTGATCATAGGTTCTATTATTGTGATGGGGCACGCAGAACCCGGTGACTACCTCTCGCTGGGACTTGGTTTTCTGGCTGTGGTACTCGGCACCCTGAACGTGGTTGGCGGCTTTGTCGTGACCAACCGAATGTTGGAAATGTTTCGCAAAAAGTCCCGTTAACACGCCTCCCCCTCTCCTTCCATGCAATCCATACAGCACTTTATTGACATCTGGCCCGGCAATTTTGCCCTCCAGCTGGTGTACCTGCTTTCCTCCATAACATTTATTATTGGGCTGAAGCGGCTGTCCAGCCCGGACAGCGCCCGAAAAGGCAACCTGCTCGCTGCGGCCGGCATGGGCCTAGCCATACTCGGCACGATTTTTCTGCACCGCACCCCCATTTCAGCGGACGGCAGTGAGGGCTTTCGCCCCATCGGCAACCTGGTCTGGATTTTCGGGGCCATTGGCCTGGGCACGGTGGTAGGCTGGATGATGGCCATGCGCGTTAAAATGACGGCCATGCCCCAGATGGTCAGTTTCTTCAACGGCATGGGGGGCGCGTGCGCGGCGCTCATCGGGTTGATTGAATACCGCGGGCTTGCCGCGCACGGGGGGGTGGCCGATGCCGGCTTTTTGCTCATCATTTACCTGGGCGTCTGGATTGGCAGTGTATCGTTTGCCGGATCCATGATTGCCTACGGCAAGCTGGAAGAGCGCATTAAAGACTTCGGCGGCCGTTCGCTGCAAATGGTCAACCTTTTGTTTTTGGCTGCATTAATCGGGGCCATGGTGTTTGGCATTGCCCGCCCGGAGGCTGTTCCCGCGTTGCCCTGGATCGTTGCTGCGGGTTCGCTCCTCTACGGTGTCCTCTTTGTCCTGCCCATTGGGGGGGCAGACATGCCGGTGGTCATCTCGTTGCTGAATTCCTTTACGGGCATCGCAGCGGCGCTGGGAGGCTTTTTGTACAACAACCAGGTGATGCTGACCGGAGGGATTCTGGTGGGCTCGGCCGGCACCATCCTGACCATTTTGATGTGCAAGGCCATGAACCGCTCTTTGCTCAACGTGCTCATCGGATCGTTCGGTTCTAAAGGCGGCGCAGCCGGAGCGACAGGCGAGCAAGTGGTGAAAGAGATCAGCGCTACGGATGCCGCTATCCTCTGTGCGTACGCGCAGCGGGTCAGCATTGTGCCAGGCTATGGATTAGCCGTGGCGCAGGCACAGCACACCTGCCATGAATTTGAAAAGCAGTTGAGCGAAAAAGGTGTGGAAGTAACTTACGCCATTCACCCTGTTGCCGGGCGCATGCCCGGCCACATGAACGTGCTGTTGGCTGAAGCGGATGTGGCCTACCCGAAAATGCTGGAAATGGATGACGCCAACCCGCAGATGCCCAACACCGATGTGGTTATTGTCATTGGCGCCAACGATGTGGTCAACCCCGCCGCAGAAAACGATCCTTCTTCGCCCATTTACGGCATGCCCATTATTCACGTGGACAAATCGCGCAACGTCATTGTTATGAAACGCTCCATGGGCAAGGGATACGCAGGCATTGAAAACCAGTTGTTCTTTGGCAAAAACACGCGCATGCTCTTTGGCGATGCCAAAAGCAGCCTGGAAAAACTGGTGTCGGAGGTCAAGGCGCTTTGAGCCAAACCCGCCATGCAAGGCTGCTGATCGGGCTGATTTTTGGGCTCCTGAGTCTTGGTGCGCTTCTCTTTTATGCAAATTTTGGGCGAAAGGCCCCGGTATTCTATTCGGATGCATTGGGTTATTACAGCTACCTGCCGGCGCTCCTGCTCCACCAAAATGCTGGTCGGATGCACGAAACGCCTGACGAGGCCATGCTTCCCGCTTCTGTCCAGGGATACTTTGAAACGCTGAGCCAGCAACCCTTGTCGCCCAACGGTTTTGCCATCACGCAATACACCTGCGGTGTAGCGCTCATGCAGCTTCCCTTTTTTGGCGTTGCGCATGCCTGGGCCCTGATGCCAGGTCAGCCCCCGAACGGCTACTCGGCACCCTATAAGGCTGCCGTAAGGTTCGGCAGTTTTGTGTACGCGATTTTGGGCCTGCTGCTGGTTTACCGGTTGCTTGGCCGGTTCGTTTCGCCGGTTCCCGCCGCCGTGACTGTCGCCTTGCTGGCAGTTGGCAGCAACCTCTGGTGGTTTGCGCTGCATCAGGCCGGCATGGCCCATCCCATCGCCTTTTTCTTGGTGGCAGCCCTGATGACCCTTATCCCGCGGGGTTTGGAACGACCCGGCACTGCCGTTTTCGCGGGCATTGGGGCTTGCCTGGGCATGTTGACCTTAATGCGGCCTACCGATCTGGTTTTTGTACTGCTGCCCCTGTTGGTTGGGGTAAACAACAGGGCTGCTGCCAAGCAACGTATTGCTCTGCTTTGGCAAAACCCAAAAGCTGTGGTCAGTGCGGTACTTGCTTTTGGGATGGTGCTTTTTCCCCAGGGATTGTTTTGGAAAGTTTACGCCGGCCAGTGGGTGTAATACAGCTATACCGGACAGGGGTTTGATTGGGGGAACCCGCATCTTCTTGAGGGAATTTTTGGGTTTAACAACGGTTGGCTGGCTTATTCTCCTCTGATGGCGCTTCCTTTATTTGGAATTATTTTGTATTCTTTTAATACAGGTATTTTGTCCGGAGCGCGTTCTTTAGGTGGTGCCATAATAAATACTACGGTTACTGGCCCGGAAACCGGAACTACATCCCCTGGCCAGACGAGCGCCAACAGACCCCCTGGCCCGGAAACCGGGCTCGCTTATTCCTGGATCCGCTTCAGCCGATGGTTTTTGCTCCTTTATTTGTACCTGACTTTTTCGTGGTGGTGTTACTATTACATGAACGGTTTTGGCGCCCGGCCTATGATTCATGTTTACCCGCTATTGGCTTTTCCATTGGCCTACTTGCTTGTAAAAACCTGGAAGGCCGGTTATTGCTGTCGAATTGGGCTCATGGGTGTGGCTGGTGTTGCGGTGGTGTTGAGTTTGGCGTTTCAGGTCCAGCAAGCGAAGGGCAATTTATTCGCGGAGCAAAGCAATGCGGGATTTGCCTATTCAACGCTTTTCAAAAAAGGACTTTGTTCTTCCGATTTGGTGCGGCAGGATTTGGGCGTGGCCCAGCCTGACCCGGACAAACTCCTTCGTCAGCAAGTGCTTGCCCTTGAATCGTTTGCAGCGATCAATACGGAGTATTATGATGCAAATTCTGATTATACAATTCCCCCAGGTGCGTTGCAGCTCCAGCCGGCAGAGGAGTTTCTTTCGCTCAGCCTGCGAACGCTTTGGGAACCAGAACCTCTCGCCATAACGCAACCCACCAAAGAACAATGGCTGCGCTGCAGCGGACGCTTCCTCGCACCGCATGCCCAATTGGATCTCTACACACAACATCTGCTCACGCTGCAGGTAAGAAAAGAAGGACAAGACCAACCCGTGGCCTGGTACGGCTGCCGGATCAACAACAAATTGGGCTGGTCCGCGCAAACCGATGCCTGCCAGGCCAATCTCTTTAGCGGGAAAGCGGGCGTTTGGGACGAGGTGTCGTTTTTTGTTCCGCTGCCCAAAGCGCTGCAAGCGGGGATGATCCTGGAAGTCAGCGTCTGGAATCGGGCAGGTCAAGCCTTGTGGGTGGATGAACTCCGGCTGGAACACTGGGCCGCAAGAGAATGAAAGGGTAGCTCAGCGCACTAAAAACAAATCGCTGACAATGGTGTAGTCCAGGCCATCAAGGCCTTTGCCGGTGGCGGTGAGTTTGTACATGCCCACTTCCTGGGGTTCACCCAGGAAAGTTCCGTCCCAACCCATGGCGGTGTTGTTGCTTTCAAAGACCACCTGGCCCCAGCGGTTGTAGATGCGCAGGAGATACCCATCAAGTCCCCAGTTGAACGGCAACACCACGTCATTGATACCGTCGGCATTGGGTGAAAACGCATTGGGAAACGCCAATTCACTGTCCGCATCCAACCGAACCACGATGCAGGCCGTGTCCTCGCAGCCCGCTGCGGTCAGGGCAGTGACGCAAACCGTGTATTCACCGGGTTCCGGGTATTGGTAACTCACTATCGGCCCGAAAGCGGTGACGCCGTTGCCCAGATCCCAGTTGATTTCGTCCGCGACGGGACTGCCGCCGGCAAACTCAATTACCTGGTAAAACGATCCGTTGGCTGGGGTGGCCGCAATGCTGGCGACAGGGTTTTCAAAAACCTGAACCGTAGCTGTAGCTGTATCGCCATCGTTACAGGAAGCCGGGTCGCTCATGAACAACGAAAGCGTATAGGTTCCCGGAGCTGCATAAGTATAGCTGGTGCTGGCACCCGTTGCCGTGGACCCATCCCCAAAGTCCCAGGTGTAGCTCGGGCTGATGCCGATGGAGGTATTCAACGGCTCCAGCAACAACGGCGCGCAACCCATTCCCCCGGTAACACCGGCAATGGCGCGAGGGGCTACAGTAACGGTTGCTGTCAGGGTATCGCCACCGTTGCAACTGACCGGGTCGCTGACGATTAGTTGCAGCACGTAGGTACCGGGCAAGGTGTAGGTGTGTGTGGGATTGCTGCCACTGCTGAAGGTGCCATCGCCAAAATCCCAGGCATAGGTAGCCGACCCGACGGTAAATGACGTATTGGTCAACGCTACCACCAGGGAATCGCAATAGTCCGTTTCCAGCAGGTCAAACGAGGCCAGGGTGCTGTCTTCGTGCACCGTCACGGTCAGGTAGGCCGTATCGGCAAAATTGCAGCTGGCGGGATCGCTGGCAATCAGCTGGACGGTAAAAACACCGGTGGTGGTGTACACATGACTGGGCTCAAAAGCCGTGGAAATGCCCGTTCCGTCGCCAAAATCCCAAACATAACTGGCTCCGGCAGAGGAGTTGTTGATGAAATTGGCCGTTAGGGGCAGACAGCCGATCAGCTCCGGCTCCACGTCCAGGGCGGCACTGACGCCGGTGAAATCCAGGGCTATCTTGGCCACGCCCAAATTGCAATTGCTGCTGTTGTTGGTCTGCGAAACCGAGCCCGCGGTAGTGGGAAAATCGTCGCTTCCGCCGCATCCGGCGCATACGGCCTGGTAAATGACGCCGTTGTTGTCAAAGCGGCTGGTGCCGCCGTCCACGTGCTCGCGGCTGAAGTTTCCGCCGTAGAAACTGGCAAACTCCAGTCCGGTCATACCCGCGCTGAAGACGGTAAAGTAAAAATCGCTGCCATCCGTGGAGGGTTTCAAGGCGTCAGCCGTAACCGGTAACCCCGTGGTGGTGCCAAAGGTGTTGGTCACCCCCCCCCATCCGCTTACGTAGATGTTCTCGCAGATGTCAACCAAAAAGGCCGTGGGGGAAATGTTCACCTCGCCGCTGCCGCTGCCGTACTGGGTTGAAAATTCGTACCCTGAAAAATCAGCGAGCAGTTTGACGATAAACTGACCGGATCCCGGCACGCTGTAAACGCCGGGCGAAATGGGAAATGCCGGACCACGGGTTTGCCCGGTAACGTAAACATCTCCGTCTGCATCCAGGGCTGCAAAATACACCTGGTCATAGTTGGGTGTGCCCAGGTAGGTCAGCGTTTCAATGGCGCTGCCGTCCGCGCTGCTGCGGAGCACAAAACCGTCCGCGGAGCCGCCGTAGGCCGGCAGAATAACGCCAGGTGTGGTGGGTAAATCATTGCTGGTGCTGCCCCCCCCCGCCACGAGCGAGCCATCGGCCTCCACCTTGACCGAGTACACGCCGTCTGACCCGCCCCCCCCGAAATACGTGCTCCACAAAAGCGTGGTCAGGTCTTCGGAAAGGCTGAACAACACCCCATCCTGGCCGCCGCCCGCACTGGGCTGAAACACACCGGCCGTGGTTGGAAAGTCGGACGACACCGTGCAGGACGCAATGACCGGTTGCCCGGCGGCATCCAGGATGATCTCGCCGCGGGCGTGATCGCCGTAGTTGAACGACGTAGTAGCCCCGAGGTTGAGCCCATCGTTGCCCACCCCACCGATGTAAGTTCCCCCGAGCAAACTGCTGCCGTCAGCGCTGAGGTGCGCCACGAAAATGTCGGAACCCAACGAGAAATTGACCCCCGTAACCGCCACGGCCGTGCCTGCGGAAAAGCCCCCGTCATAGGCCCCTGGACTGACTGGAAAATTGCTGGAACCTGTGGTTCCGTAAACCCACAATTCGCCCGCTTCATTCACGATCATGGAATGCGGAAATTCGTTGCCGGTACCGCCCAAATAGGTGCTCCAGAGGTTGGTGCTGCCGTCGGCGGAGAACTTGGTTATGCCCACATCGCAGCCCAGGCCCGATGACCCTCCGCCCCAGGTAGTCTGGTACGCGCCAATCGTCACCGGGTAACCGGTGCCAAACACAATGCCGGCCCCATAGAGGTTGCCGTCTGCGTCGTACGTGGCGCTGTATCCCCAATTGTCCGATGTGGACCCGCTGTACGATCCAAAAATCCATGTGACCGGGTCCAGCACCAGCGTGCGGCTGCGGTCGTAACCGTCGGGAAAGTCAAAGCTGAGCTGCTGGCCCTTGTGCCGGTAGCGGCAGGGCACGGTTACGCGCGTGCCGTTGATCTCTTGGTAGGCATAAGGACGGCCTTCTACCACGCGGTTCAGCGAGGTGCGAAGGTGCAACTCACCGTCGCGGAGTTCCAGGTCATCCTGGCCCTGGTAGCGCAGGGTAAAAACTGCCGGATCGGCGCCCGGCTGAATAACCATATCATATTTTATGTTTCCGGCCTGCTCGTACAGCACCAGGGTCATGCCTTCGGCGTAGCGGGCTTCCAACCGCCGGTAAGTGCGCAGGTTGGTTGCCCATCGGGCCGGATCGCTGCCGACCAGGTAATTGACCCTTCCCCCGAAGGGCTCCGAGCCCTGAAAACGCAAGGGGCCTGACCGGCCTTCCAGGCTGATGCGGTAGGCGTGGCCGCGCAAGGGCAAGCCTTCAGTGCTGACGTCATATCGGATTAAGCTTTCGGGCGAAAGGCGCTCGTCTGCTTGTGCAGCCGTTTGGGCATGCCCGTGGCGATCGGGCCAGTCCAGAAAGTTCCAAACCAACGCGTCTTCCTGCACAAAGAGCGCTCCTCCGGGCACTTCGGCGCGGTATTGCACCGCATCAGGCCACTGTCCGCCATTGGGCACAAAAGCGGGGCCGTTTGGAGATTGAGCGCGCACCAAAATGGGCAGCAGAAGCTCGGCGGTAATCAAGGCGCATAGGCATACCTGCCTTCCCGATTTTGACAAACTACGACCGGCAAAAATATATTTCATATAATTTTATAAAATGATTTAAATAAAGACTGCGAGCTTTAGGCAGGTCTGGTGGAAGTCTGGTGGAAGTCTGCTCGCACGATCGCGGAACTTTCGCTTAGCCAAGTTAAGCACTGTGAGGCAAGCTACCTGCATGAGCACCAGCCTTTGCCGTAGCTTTGGAGGGTGCTTTTCACCGATTTATCGCTCCTTCGTCAGGCGCTCTTAACCTTGCCCGGCCAGGAGGCCCAGTACCGCATGGCACCGGCTTTGCGCCGCCAACAAATTCCGGATTCCTGGACGCGTAAGGGGGTCCGGGAGAGTGCGGTCTTTATTTTGCTTTTTCCCCGTTTGGAGGGGGATGCAGGCAGCAGCCGGCAGGGCCCGGTCAGTGCCCGGACGGGTGCCGAAACCACCGGTACCGGCGGCGGCGGGCAGGCGGCTCAGGAAACCGAACCAAACCAGGCAATGGTGTTGCACACCGTTTTGATGCAACGCCCGGTTTATGAAGGCGCCCATTCCGGCCAAATCAGTTTTCCCGGCGGGCGGCAAGAACCCTGGGATGAAGACCTGCAACACACCGCACTGCGCGAAATGGAGGAGGAAATTGGTGTAGCATCTGGCTCCGTAGAAGTGCTCGGACCGCTTTCGGGATTGTATGTGCCCGTGAGCCACAGCAATATTCAACCTTATGTTGGCTTTGTGCACCAGGAGCCCTGGTTTAAGCCCGATCCCCGGGAGGTGCAGGATCTTCTGGTCACCAGCCTCCCGGCCCTGTTTGATGACCGCGCAAAATCTGAAACAGAGATCACGGTCGGAAACGGGGCCCGGATAAGCGCGCCGTATTATGCGGTTCAGGAGCGCATGGTCTGGGGGGCAACGGCCATGATCATCAGCGAACTGGAAGCACTGGTCAAGGGTTTGGGTTGAGCCCGACCGCCCGCAGCCGCCATGCTCCGTGTTGGATTAAGCCAGCACGCTCAGCTTTCTCTTGAACCAGCACACTCAGCTTTCTCTTAAGCCAGCACGCTCAGCTTTCCCGAACCAACAGGTACTCCGCCAGATCGCGCAAGGCATGTTCTCCGGTGGGCGGGAGGGCAGCCCGGTTCAAAGCGGCAAGGGCTTGTTGGTGGTGGTCCTGAATGGCCGCCTCCGTTGCAGGGCGGGCACCGGTGCGCGCGTAGAGGGCCAATACGGCTTCTACTTTTTGCGAGCCCTTGTTGGGATTGTTGAGCAGCTGCTGGCGATCTTGGGTGGATGCGCGTTCCAACGCGTGAATAAAAAGATAAGTTTTCTTATCTTGAAGGATATCGCCCCCCACCGTCTTGCCGAATTTATCCGGATCTCCGTAGGAATCCAGCAAATCGTCGCGCAATTGAAAGGCCAGACCGAGGTGCTCGCCAAAGGCGTAAAGCGCTTCTGCCTGGTCTGACGTGGAGCCCCCTACCCGACCCCCGACATAAAGGCTGCAGCCCAGCAGCACCGCTGTTTTGAGCCGGATCATTTCCAGGTACTCTTCCACGCGCACGTCCTGGCGCTTTTCAAAATCCATGTCCATTTGCTGCCCTTCGCAGACTTCAACAGCCGTGCGACTAAAACGCTGGAGCAGCTCCGGCAGAAGCTCAGGACGCACCTGGCTCAGGAAGCGGAAGGCATCCACCAGCATGACATCGCCGGAAAGAATTGCCGCGGAGGGCGAGTAGCGCACGTGCACCGTTGGCTTGCCGCGGCGAAGGGCGGCCTGGTCCATGATGTCATCGTGCAGCAGGGAAAAGTTGTGAAACCATTCGATTCCCAAAGCGGGGCCCAAGGCGGCCTCTGCCCTTCCCCCGTTTAACTCCGCAGCAAGAAGCACCAAAACCGGCCTGAGGCGTTTGCCGCCGAGGTCCAGAATGTAGCGTACGGGCTCATACAGCGTGGCAGGTCCTGTTTCGGGGCGCCATTGCGCCACAGCGTCGTCGAGCAGGGTGCGGTATCGGTCCAGAGCGTTCAAGGGCCTGAAATTTTGCCCGGCAAAGATATTGTTTTAGATTTCCGTGCATACCCTGTGTTGCCGGTTGCGGACACAAGGCTTGTTTGCAGCCGGATTGACCTCCACCTCGGTCATGTTTCAAATGCCCAACCATGGTCGGACCTTCGCTGCTCCGCGATCTTGAACGGCTGGTATCCAAGGGAATTCCCAACCTGGAGGCCATTGAACAATTGCTCCAACAGGCCGAGGAGCGCTATCGGGGCTTGTTTGAACAAAGCCGCGATGCCATGTATTTCAGCAGTCTGGACGGTCATTTTATTGACTTTAACCAGGCTATGCTGGACTTGCTGGGCTATTCCCGACCGGAGATGCTGGCGCTGCCCGCCGTGAACATCTACGATCACCCTGGAGACCGCGACCGGTTTATGACCGTCATGGCTGCACGCGGATCGGTCAAGGCCTACGAAGTGAAGCTGCGCCACAAAGACGGGCGCAAATTGCTTTGCTGGCTGTCTTCGAGCACCCGCCGGGACGAAGAAGGCCATGTAATCGGCTACCAGGGCCTGATCCAGGACATTACGCAAATGCGCACCTTGCAGGCCGAACGGGACCGCTTTTTCACCCAAACCCGCGACCTGATCTGCACAGTAACCCCCGACGGTTACTTTAAGCGCATCAATCCGGCATTTTCCGATACCCTGGGTTATCCGGAACAAGACGTGCTCAGCGGCCATTTTTTCCATCTTCTGCACCCTGAAGACGTGGTCCTGGCCAAGCACAAACTGGCCGAACTGGGCCAGGAAAGCACTGGGCGGTTCCGGGGAAGGGTCACCTTCGTGTGTCGGCACCGCTGCCTTAATGGCCAGTACAAATCGCTGGAGTGGGGTTTCTCTCCGGATATTCCAGGTGAAGTGTGGTATGGCATTGGCAGCGACGTAACCGAGCAACGCCGCAACGAAGACCTGCAACGCGAAAAACAATTGGCCGAGCGCTCCGCCGCGGTCAAAGCGGATTTTCTGGCCAGCATGAGCCACGAATTGCGCACGCCCCTGAACGCAGTGCTCGGTATGGCGCATTTGTTGGGCGAAACGCGGTTGGACCCGGTGCAAATGGATTACGTGCGCACGCTTGAAGCCTCCACCTCCAGTCTGTTGGAAACCATCAACAATATCCTGGATTATTCCAAACTGGACTCCGGAAAACTGGACCTTGATGAGCAAATTTTTGAGCCCCGAAAACTGGTGGAAGAGATTATGCTCACCTTCCGCTTTTCAGCGGGTCAGAAATCCCTGCAGCTGGAATCGCTCCTGAGCGAGAGCATTCCGGGGCATGTGCTGGCCGATGCATTCCGGCTTAAACAAGTGCTGCAGAATTTGCTCTCCAACGCGCTGAAATTCACGGAACAAGGTCATGTGCTGCTCACGCTGGATATGGAAGACCAGAACAGCGATGTGCCCACGCTGGTGATTATGGTTCGGGACACTGGCATTGGCATTCCCCTGCATCGCCAGGAAGCCATTTTCGACCCTTTTGCCCAGGCCAGCGAAAGCACGAGTCGCCGCTACGGCGGCACGGGACTGGGATTGGCCATTGTGCGGCGCATGGTCAACCTGATGGGCGGGCAGGTGACGCTGGACAGCCGTCCAGGTCTGGGTTCTACGTTTCGGGTTTGGTTGCCGGTGCGGGTTCCGGACCCGGCGGCCGTCCCCAGCAGCAGCGCGGGAGACGATGGCCTTTCGCCCGGAGAACCGGGCCCCAAACGCGTGCTGTTGGTCGAAGACAATCCGGTTAACCGATTGGTTATCCGCGAGTTGTTGCGCAAGAAATGGCCTGATCTGGAACTGACCGAAGCAACCTCTGCCGAAGACGCGCAACCGAGGCTGAGCGCTGGAAATTTTGACCTCGTGCTGATGGATGTCATGCTGCCAGGCATGGACGGGCGCGACCTGACGCGCTGGATTCGGGAGCGGATTGACGGGGCCGAACACCGCTTGCCCGTGTTGGGCCTGACGGCGCATGCTTCGCCGGAGGAACAGCAGGGTTGCCTGCAAGCCGGCATGGATGACTGTTTGTCAAAACCGGTTCGTCCGGCGCTGTTGTTTCAGCGCATGGCACGGCTGTTGGGCGGCGCAAAAAATCCGGCTGTTGCAGAAGATACCGAGGCACCTCCGCCCATTGATTTGGCCTATTTGGACATGTTAACCCGCGACAATCCGGGGTTGCGCCGCGAATTGCTGCTGACCATGGAACGCGAAACGCCGGAGGAATTGGCGCGGCTTGAACTGGCTGCTTCTTCCGGGCGCTGGGATGACGTACGGGGTTATGCACACCGGTTAAAAAGCACCTTGCAATTGATCGGAAGTGCCGATTTGCACGCAAGGGTTGAAGCGGTGGAACGCGACGCCAGAGATCAGCGCGAAACCGGTGCCTTACCCGTTTTGATTGAACAACTCAACCGGGAAATCCGCGCTGCGTTGCAGCGTGTGCGAGAGTTTTCCCCTCCTTAAAAATCCCTACCCCATGAACCAGACGCACCGCATTTTTCTGGTGGATGACGATACCAAACATTTGTTGTTGTTGAAGGATTTCCTGGAACGCCACTCGCCTTATAAACTGGATATCCGGTTGTTCAGCAGCGGCGAGAATTGCCTGGACAAACTGGACGAACTCCCGGAGATCGTGGTCCTGGACTACCACCTGGACGGAATTCGCCCGGGTGCCAGCAATGGGCTGGAAATCCTGAAGGAGCTTCGCCGGCGCCGTCCGGATGCTGACGTGATCATGATGAGTTCGCAGGATCAACTTCAGGTGGGATTGAATACGCTCGAATTCGGCGCGACGGACTACGTCATTAAAGGGGAAACTGCCCTGCTCCGGGCAGAACTGGTCATACGCCGTATCCTGGAGCGAAAAGCGGCAGAGCGCTTTCGACAGGCGCAAGCCCTTCAACTTCGCTGGCTCTATGCCGCTCTGGTGGCAACGGGCCTGACCATTATTGGACTGGCGGTTTTTGCCATTTGACCAGCTTTCTGGCCGGAGTTTCATTTTGCCAGTACGCTCGTGGTGCCGGCAGATGCTGGCGCAAGCGGGTCTTCCTTGCCTCGGCTGGTGGGGATTGGCCCCCTGCTGGCGGAAACTGGACCCCATCTGGCGGGGACTTTGCCCACATCTGGCTCGCACTTGCCCAATTCGCCTTACAAATCAGCGAGGACAAAGGTCATTTCCCGGCGCGCCAGGCTCACGTCCTGAACGCGAATCCGCAAGGCGTCTCCCATTTTGAACCAGCGGTCATGGTCAACGGCAAAAAGTGAATTTTTCTTTTCGTTGTGCACAAATTCCGAGCCGATGCTGTCCAGCCGAATCATGCCCTCGCAGCGGCTCTCTTTGAGTTCCACAAAAATGCCCCAAGTGGTGATGCCTGACACCACCCCGTCAAATTCTTCGCCAACCCGATCTCGCAAAAATTCGGCTTGTTTATATTTTATTGATTCATATTCAGCGTCCATTGCCCGGCGCTCCATGATGCTGGAATGGTGGCATTGCCCTTCGAGCCGGCTCTTTTCAGGACGCTGTACCTCCTGCCCTGCCGCTTTCTGCAAACTGAGCGCTAACAGACGATGCACCAACACATCCGGATAGCGCCTGATGGGAGAGGTAAAATGCGTGTAATGTTCAAAACCCAAGCCAAAATGGCCGATGTTATCCGTGGTGTAGATGGCTTTGGCCATGGTTCGCACCGCCATTTTATTCAGGAGCGCCTGCTCAGGCTGACCTTCCAGTTCGCGCATGAAGGCATTCAATACCGCGGGAAGGGCCTGCGGATTTTCCGGCAACTTCAGTTTGTACCCGTACTCCCGCACTGTGGTCTCAAAGTTTTTAAGTTTTTCAGGATCGGGCACATCGTGAATGCGGTACACCGAAGGCCAAAGCGCATCGCCATCCCGAACCGAAGACAGATAGGCGGCTACTTTGCGATTGGCCAAAAGCATAAAATCTTCCACGAGCATATGGGACGCCTTGCGTTCCTTCAGGTAAATGCCCAAAGGCTTGCCTTCCGCATCCAGCCTAAACCGTACCTCTTCGGTCTCAAACGAAACTGAACCTTCGGCAAAGCGCTTTTCCCGAAGCCGTTCAGCCAGTTCGTTGAGCAACTTCAGTTCAGCGCCGAAGGGCCCTTCGCCCGTTTCCAGGCCGCTTTGCGCCTGTTCATAGGTAAACCTATGGTTAGAATGGATGATGCCGCGGCCAAACCACTCCTGGTGCACCTTGCCTTTCTGGTCAATTTCAAAAACAGCGCTGAACACGAGTTTGTCTTCCAACGGTCGAAGCGAGCAGAGTTCATTGCTCAGACGCTCGGGGAGCATTGGGTTGACGCGGTCCACCAGATAAACCGAGGTGGCGCGTTTATAGGCCTCCTGGTCCAGCAGACTGCCGGGCAGCACGTAGTGGCTGACATCGGCAATATGAACACCAATTTCCCAGCGGCCTGCTTTGATTTCGCGCACTGATATGGCGTCGTCAAAGTCCTTGGCATCCTCGGGGTCAATGGTAAAAGTTGTGGTGGAACGAAAATCTCTTCGGCTGGCAATCTCCGCCTCATCGGCATGCTCCGGAAAGCCCTCCGCAAGGTCTAGTACCTCTTGCGAAAAACTCAAGGGAAAGCCCGCTGATAGCAAAATGGACCGCATTTCCGTATCGTTTTCTTCAGCGGGTCCGAGGATGTGCAAAATTCGGCCGACCGGGTTGCCTGAGCGATGCGGCCATTCGGTAATTTCCACCGCCACTCTGTCGCCGTGCTCCAGGGCGGTATGCTCCATCAATTCAGATGGGGGAAGAAAGATATCGCGCATGCCGCGGCGATTCATCGGCACTACAAAGGCATAGCCCTTGTTGATCTCTAAGGTGCCTACGTAATGTTCCTTGGCGCGCTGTAGGACCTCGACAATTTCGCCTTCAACCCGGCTGCGGCTTTTGCGTTGGGTAATGACCACGCGAACTTTATCGCCATCAAAGGCACGTCCTGTTTTGGCCTGCGGAACAAAGATGTCACTGTCCAATCCGGGAACAACCACGTAAGCACTGCCTGAAGCGGTCATGTCAACCGTTCCGGTTACAATCATGTGCTCCACCTTGGAGCTGTGCAGTTTGTACTTGCCCGAAGGGGTTTCCAGCACTTCGCCCGCCTTGACCAGGCGGTGCAGACGATCCATGATTTTTACCGCACTGGCCTGGTCCGACAATTTTCGGATCAGGTTCTTGCTGCTTACCGGGGTTTCCGATTTGGCCAATTGGCGCAACAATTGCTGATCCAGGGGCAAGCGACCAGAATCGGTGTTTTTTCTTTTCTTCTTAGCCATGGGGCGAGGAGCGTTCGGCGGGTTTGTTCAAACGAACAGGATCAAGCCGACAAGTTTTTAGCGTCGGGCCTAAAGATAACTTCCTTTTAGCCCCTGACCGAAAACGATCCACGTCCCTCCGCGTTGTTCAGGTGTTCGATCAAGCCAACTGGTTGATTCCGGATTCCCCAGTCCGGCGGGAGATGGCATGCACGCGCTCCCCAGAAATGATGATTTATGGGAAAAAGCTTGGAACAGCCGCCGCAACATCCTACATTTACCACATCAGTGCGTACCCGCCCCCGAAAGGGGATGGGATACGCACTTTTTTTTTACCCAACCCTCGGTATCCCCTAGGGATCAGATCAGACAAACCAATCTTAAACAAACTGACGCACAATGAAAGTACTTAAACACCTGGCGCTCTCCGCCACTTTTCTTGCAGCAGCTGGAGCGGCCTCCGCCCAGTGCACAGCAGGATCTACCTTGATCGTTGGCCCAGCGGACCAGTATGCGTTCCAGTGGTGCAACGGCGGGATTTCTCCCACGGCCATCGGCCTCAACTTCGCTTCGTCGGTGAACGAATACCAGTTCAAGAAACTGGATGGCACCAACGTGATGACCATCAATCCTACAGCTGCTGGTTACATCCGTCTGGGCTCCCCCAGCGGCGCCAATTATGCCCAGTTCGGCACAGACGGCGATTTGGGCTTTCAGGGAACAGCGGACTACCTGGTTGGAAACAACCGTTATGCCTTCCGCTCGCAAGGCGATCAGGACAATGGTTTGTTTTTCAACGTTGCGCTGAATCAATATGAATTCCGCGACAATGGCGCCGTTTCCGGTTTAGCCATTAAGGCAAACCTGGGCGGTACCGACGAACCCGGTGACATCATCACCGGAGGTTCTGCCATCTTTGAGGACGAAATTTCAGCAGCGGGTTCTGGTGTTATTCCGGCGATCAAAGGGGTTGGCTTACTCGGTCCAACCAATGGCTACCTCGGTGTACAAGGAGCCACTGACTTTGACGGCATTGTTGGGCTTAACCTTGTAGGATTTGAAATTGGTACATTAGGTATTTCCACCGGTGCCAGCACGACCGACAACTATGGTCTGTTTGGCTACTCCAATGGTTTTGGTGTTCGCGCGCTGCACAGTGTAAGCGGTTTTAGCGCAAACCTGGCCACTCCTACCCAAGCCGCTGTTTTTAACGGTCCTGTTGAATTGAACGGGTTGACGACGGTCGCTGGAACTGGGTTCAACAACGCCGGCAACATCGGTTTGTTGAAACTGGAAAATGCCACGTCAAGCCTTGGCTTTGACGGCAACGAGGTCCAGTCTTACAACAGCCTTGACAGCGCTGGCGGAACCCTCTTCCTGAACTTCTTTGGAGGCAACGTGGACATCATTAATGGCTTTAACCCTAGTGGAACGCTTTCGGTCGGTGGTGCAAACCTGCACGTCACCAACGTGACCGACCGCGTTGGCATCGGCACCACCAGTCCCAGTGCAAAATTGCATGTCTTGAGCTCAGAAAGCGTTGAACTGATGTTTTTGGAGTCCACTGGAAGCCCAACCGAAATGTTCGACATCAACCGCACTGTAGCTATGACTTCTGGTCAAGATATTATTGATATTTCTGTTCCAACGGGTTCTTCAACGACAGCAGCATTCTTTGAGTGCAGTAGTGCTGGAGCTATTGAATTTCAAGTGAATACAAATGGGCACATGGGTGTTGGCACTACCGCATCATCCCTCTACGCCATCCAGGCATGTGGTTCCATCCGTGCGACAGAAGTTGTGGTAGAAACCGGCTGGTGTGACTACGTCTTTGAAGAAGACTACCGCCTTGCTCCATTGAGCGAAGTAGAATCCTTCATCAAAGCCAACAAACATCTGCCCGGCATTCCTTCAGCCGCTGTTGTAGAGAGCGAAGGCGTTAAAGTAGCGGAAATGTCCAGCAACCTGATGTTGAAAGTTGAAGAACTGACCCTGTACACCATTGAGCAGGAAAAGCAAATCAACTCGCTCCAAAAGCAAATTGAAGAACTCAAGGCTTTGGTAACCGGTCAGAAATAATCCGGTGCACCTATTAGATCATCCTAATTTAACCTAAGCCATGATTCACAACACCAAGAAAACCTTGGGCCTGTTGTTGATGATGTTGCTTACAACCGGGTTATTTGCTCAGCAAAGTCTGCTGGTTCCCTTTGCCGGAACCATGACGGCTGAACAACAATCGGTTTACAGCAACCTGCTGGCGCTCCCTACCACCAAATGGGTAGAGATTGTCAGCATCAACGAACGCGCCTTTGAAGACGCAACCATCCGGCTAAACCTCTCCCCGACCTTCGATGTCTCCGTTCCAAAACGCGACATAGGCTATACGGGGATTCAGGCCAAGACCTGGATCGGCACTTTCCCTTCTATGCTCGGTACGGCAACCTTTATCTGGTTCCAGAACGATCGTGTGCAGGGACATATTTCCAGCACGGAAGGCAACTTTGAGTTGTTCGGACTCGGTGGCGGGGTCTACCTGATCGCCGAGCATGACAGCGAGGCCTTTAGAGGCTGTACCACCGGCGAAAACAATCCACGTGACCCTCGCCAGGAGTTAGCGGAGAATCCGAATGCTCCTGACATGGCTATTGATGACCTGGGAACTGTAGGAACTCCGGTTTACACAGAAGTTGATGATGAGTGCTACATCCGCATGATCATTGGCTATACTCCACAAGCCAAGACCTCTACCCTAGGTACTTATGGAAGAACCATGAACGAGCACATTGCCCTGGCAACGGCCGATGCCAATGCTTCGTATTTCAACAGCGATGTCGAAACACGGGTAGAACTGGCTTACGTCTGGCAGTCCACTCAGAATTCCACCACAAGTTCCAGCAATGATAAAGTGGACTTGAGAGGTACTACTGACGGGCTTTGGGATCAAGTGCACAGTTTTCGTGACTTCTATGACGGAGACATGGTGGGTATGATCACCGGCAGCACCTATGCTGGCTTATGTGGTGAAGCTTATGGCTTTGACTACACCGATCCTACTAACATGTTCCAAGTCAGTGATTACGACTGCATTGTCGGCAACTTCACCATGGACCACGAGTTCGGTCACAACCGCGGTTGTCGCCATGACAACGACAACACCGGCACGCCATTCTCGTATGCCCGTGGCTACAACCAGGGATCTATTTTCAGAACCATTATGGCCGTTTGCTGCTCCCCTGTGCGGGTCAACTATTGGTCAAATCCGGATATCAACTTCCCAGGCGGAGGCGGTGCTATGGGTAGCGCCACCCGAGACAACTCCCGTGCTTTGGACGTTGGAGACTTCACGGTGGCTCGCCACCGGGTAACGCCAGTGGCGTTCTCCACAGGGTTAGTGCTGACGTCTGATGAAACGTTGAACATGGTTACAACGGGAACCTTGACTGCAACCAATAATGCACCATCCGGGTCCATCCTTACGTTGAAATCCAGGACGCAGGTTATCCTTGCCCCAGGTTTCAGAGCATTTTCGGGTAGCGATGCACGGGTGTTTATTGAACCCAACTGTCCAGGGACCTCCTATGCCCGAACGGTTGATCGCAATGAAGATGAACCCCTGGCTGACGTTAACAACAATCCGTTTGGTGCAGCGCTGTATCCAAACCCGTCTGACCGCCAGGTATTGGTACAGTTTACCCTGCCCCAGGCTGATAACATCAGCATTGCGCTGTTTGATCTGAAAGGTCGTCAAGTTGCCGCCTTGAACAGCGGTGCCCATTTTGACGCTGGTCAGCACAGCGTTTCGTTTGATGTATCCTCACTTGCAGCGGGTCACTACCTGTGCAACATCACGGGTGATGATCAACAAGCCACGATTCCAATGGTGATCGCTCGTTAAGCATTAACGCAACACCAAAACAACCGGCAAAGCCACCCCTCACCGGGTGGCTTTGTTGTTTGGCTCGTGCCCTCTACAACCAAAGCCATAAGCCAAACCAAAAGACAGCGTGCTTGGCTGACGCATCATGCGTCCAGTTTGGCTGAACCGCTTTCTTTCAATAAATTGAAGCCATGAAAGCTAAATCAAAGACTATATTTAATATTCTAAAATTACTTATCATGTTTTTAATAACGGGCTCGTGCAAAGAAGGCGACGATGCCGATGGCCCTGCCGGAACGGATTATTATATGGAGTTTGAACGCAACGGTACCGCTGTTCGGTACGCCTCCGCAAGCATGGGAAATGTTCAGGCCACCCATAACGAAATAGGCTCAACTGGCGAATACGCAACTAACTTTGTAGGCTTGCAAGAACTGTTCGCGGTGTCAACAAATAATGTTACTGCACTGGTCATTGACACCGTACCTGTCTCAGTTGGACAGGTCTATACCAACCGAACGGTTCCCCGATCCGATGAAGTTTCTGCGAAGGTGGTTACCGTTGGCTACTTTGACGCCGCCGGCGTGTTCTACACCTCATTGGATGTTTCGCTCATCTTTGGGATCACCCCCAGTGCCCGCATCGAGATCACGGCAGTGAACGATGAAGTGCTTGAAGCGGAATTCTCCGGCACCTTGTACAACGCAGATTACACCGACAGCCTGGTTTTCCGGAATGGAAAAGTGCGTGCGGAACGATTCTAGCAGCAAGCCCGCTTGCGGCTATTCATACCACGCAATGACCTCCTCTGCGCTTTTGCGCTGAATGGCTGGTACAACGGCATCATCCGCAGCATAACCAACCGGGATGAGCAAAAAGGGTCGTTCATTCTCCGGACGTCCCAAAACAGAACCAAGGAAATTCATGGGACTTGGCGTATGGGTTAAACTGACTAATCCAGCCTGATGGATGGCCGTTAAAAACATACCTGCGGCCAGACCAACGGACTCCGTAACATAATAGTTATTATTCTTTTTGGAAGGATCCTGATCATCTTTTTCGTATATTCTTTTAAACAACACAATAATCCAGGGCGCAATTTCCAGAAACGGCTTTTGCCAATCGGTACCAAATTGCCGGAGATCCTGCAGCCATTCCCCCGGCATACGACCGTGATAATTTTCGTATTCTTCTTTCTCAGCTGCCTCTCTGATTTGCGCTTTGAGCGCCGGATTGCTGACCGCACAGAAGGTCCAGGGCTGTTTGTTTGCTCCACTTGGGGCGGAAGAGGCCGCCATAATCAAATCTTCTATGACCGACCGAGGCACTGGGCGACTCGAAAACATGCGCAGGGAACGACGCGCAGCCCACTCGAGCCGCAGCTGGCGCGCGCGCGTTTCTGTTTCTGCTGGGGCCAACCCGCTGGAAACGTAGGGAATAAATTTGTAGGTGGAATCAGCCATTCGCCTCAACCCTTCACCAAAGCCAAACGCGCCATAATGTCCTCGAGTTCCCCTTTGGGGATGGCATCGATCAGTTTCTGCGTGTAGGGATGTTGCGGGTTGTTGTAGATTTCGTCCGCAGGGCCCATCTCTTCGATCTTTCCCTTGTTCATGACCACCATCCGGTCGCTCATAAACTTGACCACACTTAAATCATGCGAAACAAAGATGTAGGTAAATCCAAAGTCTTTTCGCAACTCAATCAGGAGGTTCAAGACCTGCGCTTGAACAGAAACGTCGAGCGCCGATACGGACTCATCACAGATGATGAAACGGGGGTTTAGGGCCAGCGCACGGGCAATGCAAATGCGCTGGCGTTGACCGCCTGAAAACTCATGGGGATAGCGGTTGTAGTGTATGCGCTGCAGCCCAACCCGATCCAGCAACTCCAGCACCCTCGCTTTTCGCTCCTGTTCGGTATTAAAAACTTTGTGCACATTGAGCGGCTCCATGATGGCATTGCCAATGGTCAGTCGCGGGTTGAGCGAAGAATAGGGGTCCTGAAAAATGATCTGCATGTCTTTGCGCAGGGCCGTCAAGTCCTGCTTGTTCATGCCTACCAGGTCCTTGCCTTCCAGTTCCATGGTGCCATCATGCGGTTCCACCAACCGAATAATGGTGCGGCCCAGGGTCGTTTTTCCACAACCGGACTCGCCAACCAGTCCAAGCGTTTCTCCCGGATAAACGTCAAAGCTGACATCATCAACGGCTTTAACCCAAGCCTGGGGCCTGCCCAACAGGTTGCGCTTTGTGGGAAACCAGGTTTTGAGGTTGCGGACTTTGAGCATCGGTGCCTGCGCCTCCAAAGAAACCAGACGAGCCTTTGTTTCTTGCGGAGAAACGGTCACCGAATCAATCAATGTGGCAACCGAATGAGCCTTTTCCACCAACGTGCCATCCGGCTTTTCCTCCATAAAGTCCGCAATGACCGGGAGCTTGCTCAATCGCTTGCCCAGGGGCGGGCGGCAGGCCAGCAACCCTTTGGTGTAGGGGTGCTGCGGGTTGGAGAAAATATCCAGCACACTGCCCTGCTCCACGATCCGGCCCTTGTACATGACGATGACCCGGTCGGCTACCTCTGCAATAACTCCTAAATCATGGGTAATGAAGATAATAGAGGAGTTAATTCGTGACTTCAGATCAGCCATCAAGTCCAGAATGGTCTTCTGCACGGTCACGTCAAGTGCCGTTGTAGGCTCATCTGCCACCAGAATACCGGGGTTGCAAGACATGGCCATGGCAATCATAACCCGTTGCTTCTGGCCGCCTGAAAGCTGGTGTGGGTAGGAATCGGCCATCCGCTTGGGATCTGGCAATTGCACTTTTTCGAACAGCTCCAACGTGCGCTCCCTTGCCTCGTGGCGAGACACACTCTGGTGAAGCATAATGGCCTCCATCACCTGATCGCCACAGGTGAACACCGGATTGAGCGAAGTCATCGGCTCCTGAAAAATCATGCCGATCTCATTGCCCCGGTACCGGCGCATATCCTGTTCCGGCAGGGTGACCAGATCAACCGTACCCTCCCGCCCGTGGTAAAGCATTTGGCCCGCGAGGATTTTGCCGGGGGGATTGGGAATCAACCGCATCAGCGAGAGGCAGGTCACCGACTTTCCAGAACCCGACTCACCGACGATACCTACCGTTTCGCCCCGGTAAATCTCAAAACTGACGTCATTGACCGCAGTGGTCGTGCCTTCTTCGGTTTTAAACTGCGTTACCAGGTTCTTGACCTCCAGGAGCAAAGACTTATCCATAGGGGTGAAAATAAGGGAACTTCTAAATAACCCCGCCAACTTCTCCTGAAAAGCTTACACCGCAAAGACGGAATCGTCCGACAAGGTCTCCCGATCGCGCAATTTCAGGACAATTCGGGCTGTAGACACCACATCGCGGGCGCAATACGCCGCAATCCGGTCCAGATCGTTCTCCTGCCAGTAAACACGGCCCACTTCGCTTCCGTCAATGTCGGTTTTGGGGCTGGGAATACCGAAAATCGCTGCCAGCAGGCGCAGTGAAGCTGCACCCCGGCGGTCCCCAAATTGCCAGAGCTCCTGGGTATCCAAATGCAGAATTTCCCAAGGCTTCAGCCCCACCACATCCAACTGCGCCGGCAATTCCATGCCGTGAATCAACATTCTTCTACACAAAAAAGGAATGTCAAATCCCTTAATGTTGTGCCCGCAGAGCCTGTGCCGGCTCAGCGAAGGGTAGTGCTTGTGCAAAAGCTGGGCAAATTCCTCCAACACCATGCTCTCCTCCGGGTAGGCGATGGTTTTAACCCGAAATTGCCGCCCGTCACGGGTGCGGGTAAAAAACCCCATGGCTATGCACACCACCTGCCCAAATTCGGCGTACAGCCCTGCCCTGTTCTGGTACCATTCGTCCAGGTCGCTGCCCTCCGGCGCGCGCGTCAGCTCGCGGGTTCGCCATATAGTTTGCAGGTCTTCGGGCAGTTCACCGAGGTCTTCGGTCAGCGGCACTGTCTCGATGTCAAAAAACACGAGATCTTCCAAATTGATGCTTTGCAGGCTGCGCATATCGGGCGAAGGGCTTAAGGGTAAGAAGCAAGAGCCGTCTTGGCTTCGTTCAGCATTCCACAGCCGAAAGGTCCGCTTTTCTGGCCATCAGAAAAAGTTCCCGCCCCGCTCTCGGCGCGATGCTGTCCGGGGCTGTTTCCAATTTCTCCAGGTGAAAATGCCGGGCAAACAACGCGCGGTATTCCGCCTCATTGCCACCAAAGGGCGGGCGATCGTCATTTAAAAAGAAACTCGGCTTCATAAGCCCGCCCACAACCGGGAATGAGGATATGCTGCTTCTTGTTGGCAAGCCCTTCGAAATAATTGCGCAGTGGTTGCGAAATTTCACCGATATCCCACCCGGTTTGCTCCAGCGCGTAGCGCTCTTCCCAAAAATCCTTGTTTAACATAAATGCGTGTTATCCGTATAACCTTTGGTTTGCGGACCCTGAAAATGGCAATCCCCTTGAAACGATTCGCGGAAAAAACGTATGGTGCAGCCCTTTGGTCAACCACAGAACAAGCCAACACCAGGGAGCGCCCCCTTCACCCCGGCAATTTCTGTTAATTTCGCCAACGGAGGGTCAAACGTGTCTGTTCAATTGTGAAACAATTTATCCACCATGAGTGATCTCAAAGGCGAAGAAAAAAAGAAGGACCGGGGTCCTTTTATGTACATCATCCTGGTTCTGTTGCTGTTGCTCATCAATGGAGGACTGTTCTACAGCACCTTCCAAAATAAGGAGAAGAACAACAAACTGACCGAACAGAAAGAAGAAGCGGACCGGATGATCCAGGAGCTCAACGCAGAAGTAAACGATTACCTCCTCCGGTTAGAGACCTACCGAACGGACAACGAAGACCTCATCGACATCCGTGACAGCCTCAAGCAAGTGGTGCTTACCAAGCAAAAGGAAATCCAAAAAGCTCTGCACGACAAGAACTTTTCGGCCGCTAAACTGGCTGAAATCCAACAAATGCTGGACGACGCGCGGCTTCAGATTGATGCTTTGAAATCAGACAAAAACCGCTTTATCGCGCGGTTGGATTCCGTGTCAAACGCCATGGAAACGCTGCAATACAACTACGACACCTTAAACCAACGCTACACCCAAACGGCGCAGGAATCAAAAAGCATGCGCACCCAGCGGGATTCCATCGCCGCACTGGGCAGTATTCTCCAAGCGGTAAACGCCGTCGGAACCGGGGTCCGCGGGCGAAAAAGTGGCGAGGAGAGCGAAACCAACCGCGCCAAACGCGCCGAACAGCTCAAAATCTGTTTTGATTTGTTGGAGAACCGCCTGGTGGGCAAAGGCAGCCAAACCCTGTACCTGAAAATCATCGGCCCCGGCGGCTTGACGCTTGCCCAGGGAGAAAATGTGTTCATCAACCGGGAAAACGGGGAAGAATCCATGTACACCAACCGCTTTACCTTTGATTTCCAGAACGATCCCACCCAGCGGTTCTGCACCTACTGGGAGCAGGCTGCAGAGTTCGCTACCGGACGCTACAAAGCGGAAGTTTACCACAAAGGCTACCTCATCGGCACTTCCGATTTTGAGCTGAAGTAAACGAGGAGGTCCCTGTTCTGCTCACGGATGTTGCCTGGCTAGAAGATGGCGCGCAATTGTGCCCGTCCAATATGCGCAATCGGCGCAGTACCCGTTTTGCGCCCTTCGTAATTCAAGCCCAGCTGTAAAAAGCGCGACAGCTTGCGGTCATAACCCAGATTCCACAAAAGGTTTGTGCCGTTTTGCAGCCCTTCCAACATGGCAAAAGCCACCGGGCTTGCGCTCTCGCCGCTGAACTCCACCAGCACCACCGAAGCCTCCAGATCCAGGCTGCTTTTGCCCACCAGGTTGTATCGCCCTTCGATTCCAGCCTCCTGACTGAACAATTGTTCAATTCCTGTTTCGTTGCGGCTGCTGCCCAGGCCATACCGCAATCCAATCCGGTAAGCGGTGCTGTTTTGGTAGTTGAGTTGAATTTGGCCCTCCTGAAAGGGAAGGGCATAGTCGCGTGTGGCGAATGCTTCCGACGTCAGCAGCCTCCTGCCCAGCCGCCCTTCGCCCCGAATGTTGAACTTTTTGCTCAACGCAGCCCGCACGATGAACTCGTGGTCGCGGTTGATGCGCTCTTCCGCACCGCCCGTAATTAACCCTACGCTGCGGTTGTCCTGGTAGGTGTATTCCAGCGCAAACTCCGGGCGGCTTCTGTTAAACCACACCGTATTTCGAAACAGTTTTGCCACGCTGACCAGCGACGTATCCTCCAAATCAGTTTCCAGCGGTACATAGGCCGCTGAACCGGCACCTTCCAGCACCTTGCGGTTGAGTTGCCAGATGGACTGGCCGGAAAATCGCGTCAGAAAGCCCCCAAGACCCTGTGCGGAAGGCCAAAGCGCTTTGGGCTGCACGCTAACCGAGTATTGGGTATTGAGCACATCGGCGCGGATGTATTCATCCGTTGGCGTGAACACCCGGATGAAATTGGCCTGGTCAGCAAATGCGGCCAGTTCAAATTCATCCAATTCAGCCACTCCGTTGGCATTGTAGTCGTTCCAGGAGAATTGCCCTTCGCCCGCAGGCACTTGCACGTAAGCAAAACTGCGTCGAGGCTCGCTGGCAGTGCCCAGCTCATACAGCAGATCACCGCTCACAAAACCCGACCACCACTGACCGCCGTACTCCAATCGCCCCAGGTAGCCCGCTTCGGCCTGCGCTGAAATCAGCGAAGTATCCAGCACGTCGAGGTCGCGCCAGGTGAAGGTCCAACTCAAACGCTGGTTTTTCCAGCTGGACAAACGACCGTTGACCAAAATCTCATGGGCCACTGCCGAAAGCGCCAACCCCTCGCCCAAAGCCCCCTTGTCGCGGCGCACGCGATGCGTCAGGCTGTAGCTGTTGCGTCCCGAATCTGCCGTGCCGAGCGTAGTTTGGAGAAGGTCGTAATAAATGGTCCCGGCGGTCAGGGTATCGCCCCCGCCCCCCCGAAACCGGATATCGTCCATCTCGCTGTAAACCCGCAACGACCAGCCCTTCCAGGACTGGCTCAGGTCAACGCGCGGCCGCAGAAACGACGACGCCGAAGAATCAGTGCTGGCCTTGAGGTAACTGCCGTTGACCAGGGCGCGAAAACCACCTTCGCGCAGCATCAGACTCCCCCCCTGCCGCCAACCCGTATAGGCATCCGTCTGGCTGTAGTGATCCAACCGGTAGCCCAAAGATCGACTGTTGCCTCGCTGCACTTCCAACCCGCCGCTGAACCAATGTTCATCGGTTGTAGCCAGTCCGGTGCCCAGGTTCCAATCGCGGCCAAACTCCATGGGCCGGTAGTTTTCAATGGGCTCCAGGCGGTCATCGGCAAACTCGTAACGCGCATCGGCAATGAGCTTCCAACCGTTGGACCCGCCAATTGAACTTCCACCGGTCTCTGACGAGCGCCGGGCCGTATCCCTTCCTAGCGGGATAGCCTGCCGCATGCCCAACACCAAACCCAGCCCCGAATCATCCGCATCATTCAGGGTTGAAAAGGTGTTAACGTCCCGCTGACTGAAGGCGGCCTCTGCCATCCATTCGCCCTCTTTAAACGGGCGCCAATCTGCTCCCAGCACCACCAGTTGGCGCGCTAAGGGCGCCGGCAACTGGCGAACCGGTTCAAACTCCCCTTGCGGAATGCCCCCCAGCGGAGCCACCCATTCATACACCCGGCCGTTGGCCAGCGAGTTGGCTAAGCGGTAGTTTCCCAAACCCTGGCCCACCTGACTGAATCCGACCTGGTACAAATTCTCCGATGAAGAAGTAGTATAAACAAAAACAGTATCATAACCTAAGCTATCTACAACCCTGTACAGAATGCGTCCAGGGTCAAACGATGCCGTGTCGTAGGCCGGCGCCAGCGCCAATTGTATGCTGTCGCCCACATCGCGGAGAATGTTCCGATCGCGGGAACTCAGAGGGGCATCGAGCGTTTGGTTGCGGCCATCCTGCTCGGTAAAGGCGTTCAGGCGCACATCCAGCTTGCTGTCGGCACTGCTGTAGCCCATCTGTCCAAAAGCCAGCGAGCGAAAATAACTGCGCTCCGAATATTCAAATTCCACCTGAATGCGCAAGTCCTTAGTGATGATCCGGGACGGCATAAAGATGAGCTCTCCCGCATTGTAGTCAATAATATAATCATTTTCTGCACCGCGTTGCATCAATTCCCCATCAATGTAAACCCGCTCCGAACCCGCCAGCACAATGATGAAGCGCTCGTTGTTGTTGCCCCGCAGCAGATAAGGACCCTGGTTCCCTTCTACCGGAATCAAAAATTGCCGGCGATACTGCCCGCGTGCCACCGCCGCGCTGGCACCAAACGAAAACTGTCCGCCCTTCTCCGAAAGCACGGCACCGCGGTACTGAGCGCCTTGCAAGCGGCGGAACAGGTTCATGAAATAGCTGTCCGGCCGCCGAAGCTCAAAATCGCCCACCGTTAACTCGTGCGGATCGCGGCGCAAACGAATAAACACTTTATCAAATTCCTGCAACTGTTGTGTGTTGCCTTCGGGCTGCACGGGAATGTTGTTGTCCGTGATGGCCGCTTCAATTTCCACATCGCGGAGCATGCCGCTCAATTGCAGGTTCAGGCTGGAGTTGAGCACCACATCCTGCCGGTTGCCAAAACTTAACCCCCTCGAAAAACTTCCGCTGTAATCCAGTCCGCCCATGTCCAGGTAGCTGCGCTCTCCATAGCGAGGCGGAGTATACGTAAAAGGCGCCTGGAACAAGTCCAGGGTATCCAATGCCATGCGATCCTTGTGCGCGTAGCGCCGGCTAAAGTCAAGCGGAAAAACGCGGTAGGCCGCTCCGAGGCTGTCGGGTTTTTTTTCCGGGCGAAAGTAAACCGTGCCCGAAGCAAGCTCAACGCGGTAGTCCAGCCCTTCTACCAGCGCAGCCGAATCGGAACCAACCGTTGCCGGAGCCCACAACTGCAGCGAGCCCGGGATGATCGAAAGCGTATCCAGGCGCAGCGAATCTGCGTTCAGGGCAAAATAGCGGAGTCTGGCATTGTCTGTTTGACCATACGTTTTAAGCACTGGCGTCAGGAACAGGGCAAAAAACAGGGCCAGGTACCCTTTGGCATAGCTTCCCCTCCCCGCCCGAGTTCGGGGAAACGCAAGCACGGCCAGCAGGAGGGATGGCTTTGTCAACGGATCAATGCAGCAAAAATGGCAGTTAGTAAGGCAGACCGGGCAAAAGATACCGATTAACGTAATCGGACACCCCCTCTTCCAGGCTGCGAAAGGGCGCCGCGTACCCTGCAGCGCGCAATTTGCCCATTTCGGCCTCCGTAAAGTATTGGTAAGTATCCCGGATATCTTCCGGAATATCTACGTATACGATGTTTTCTGGCAAATTCATAGCGGTAAAAACTGCCCGGGCCAAATCCAGGAAGGTTCGCGCCTGGCCGGTTCCCAGGTTGAAAATGCCGCTCTGGGCGCGGTGATCCACAAACCACTCCAGGACATTGACGACATCTTTGACGTATACAAAATCGCGGCACTGACCGCCATCCGGATAGTCTGGTCGGTGCGAGCGGAACAGGCGCACAGCGCCGCTCTCGCGGATTTGGTTAAAGGCGTGCAGAATGACCGAGGCCATTCGCCCTTTGTGGTATTCATTGGGACCGTAAACGTTGAAAAACTTGAGGCCTGCCCACAAGGGAGGCTTTTGTTCCTGCTCCAGCGCCCAGCGATCAAAGGCCTGCTTGGAATCGCCGTAGGGATTGAGCGGCCGCAACGCCCCGATGCGCTCGTGGGCATCGCTGTAGCCAAGCTGCCCGTCGCCGTAGGTAGCCGCCGAGGACGCATAGACCAGCGCCAGCCCTTCCCGCGCGCATGTTTGCCAGATTTGTTGCGAATAGCCCACATTGAGCCGATCAAACACCGAGCGGTCAAACTCTGTGGTGTCCGTGCGGGCCCCGAGGTGAAACACCAGGTCTGCTTCCGCTGCGTGCCGGTCCAGCCATTCCGGAAAGTCAGCGCGCTCAATCTTGATCGAAAATCGCTTGCCTTCCAGGTTGCGATCCTTGTCCAACCGCCCGAAATCATCCACCAGCACCAGGCGGTGGTGCCCGCGCTGATTCAGACGGCTCACGAGCGCGCTTCCGATAAATCCGGCGGCTCCGGTTACAATGAGGTAGGGCGGTGGGGGCACGGGCGAAGGGGGACCGGTATCAGGGCAACTTCAAAGGGCTAAGATAAGGGTACTGCTAAAATCCCCCTTATCCTGCGTGCTATCTGTTAACACCTGGTCTAACGCATAGCCGGCCTGCTATGTTGCCAGGATAAGCCACATGCCGTACCTGCCGTTGCCCTTGCGGTGTTATCTTGCAGCAGGCAGAAAACCGGATTGCCCGCTGCCCCAATTGCACCCCTTCCCCCTATGCCAAAGTCCGGAAAACCAGCCCCGAAACCAGCTCCGAGACCTGACAGCCCGTTGGACGCCGATCCTGAAACCCGCTCCGATGATCAGGCCGCTGCGTCAGATCCATCCCGGCAGCAGCCCTCCGCCCCTGCAGACACCCGCGAAGTCGTCTGGATTCAGGACACCGAAACGCTGCGCGCCTTTTGCCAAACGGCCCGACTGGAGCGCGTGGTAGCCTTTGACACGGAATTTCACCGCGAACGCACCTATTATGCCCGCCTCGCGCTGGTGCAATTGGCCACATTCCGCCAGATTGCCTGCGTAGATCCGCTGGCTCCCGGCATGGACCTGAGCCCGCTGGATGAGCTTGTGCTGGATCCGCAGGTGCTCAAGATCCTGCACGCCGGCCGGCAGGACCTCGAAATTTTTGTGGAACGCACCGGACAAGTACCGTCGCCCTTTTTCGATACACAAATTGCCGCAGCGCTTCTGGGGCTCGGCGAACAAATCGGATACGGTCCGCTGGTGCAGAAAGTTTGCGGGGTTCCCCTCGGCAAAACCCAGGTGCGCACCGACTGGATGCACCGCCCGCTTGACGCAGACGTAGTGCGCTACGCCGCCGATGATGTTCGCTACCTGGCAGCGCTGTACAAAAACCTCAATGACGATTTACTGCGCCGGGGTCGCCGCGAATGGTTGAACGAAGAGCAGCGCACCCTGAGCGACCTGAACACTTACAAAACAGACCCGCAAGCCGCTTGGGAAAAGGTGAAAGGCACCGACAAGCTCAAAGGCGTTGGTTGTGCCATTGCCCAACGTATTACGGCCTGGCGGGAAACTACGGCCCAGGAACTGGACCGCCCGCGCCGCCGGGTTTTGCCCGACGAAATCATTCTTGACCTGGCCCGGCAACGGCCGCGCACGGAAGCCCCCCTGGAGCGCATGCGTGGGTTGGACCCTGGCATCCGGAAAAAATACGGAGCGCGCCTCATTGAGCTGGTGTTGGAATCGGAGAAGATGCCGCGCGACCAGTGGCCCGATGGTCGCAAACGAGGCGTTGCCCGCGAGGTGGATGATGCGTTGGTCATGGCTTTGGCCGTGGTGTTACAGATCCAGGCCCGCCGTGCCGACATCAGCCAGGCCATGCTTTCATCGCGCGCTGAATTGGCAGATGTAGTTGCGGGAATCCGCGATGTACCGGTCCTCAACGGTTGGCGCCGGGAATTGGCTGGCGAAGCCATGCTGGACTTTCTGCAAGGGCGTTCCCGCTTGCGCGCCGAAAAAGGCAAGTTGATTCTGGAACCCGCCGGGGCGTAGCTTAGCCGCGAAATCACTTCTCCCCATGGCCCACCGCATTACCCCGGCCTCGGAAGCGCTGAGCAAAAGCGTGCTGGATGCCCTGGCCTTTGATTTGTATAAGTTGCGCGACCATCTGATTGCCGATGAGCATGATGTAGAAGAAAAGCTACTGGCCGTGCACCCCGACCACCACCCATCGGCGCGCAACCTCCTGCATTACCTGTCTTTGCGGCGCTACGACATCCGCCCGCTGCAAGATCGGCTGAGCCAGGTGGGGTTGAGTTCGCTGGGACGCGTTGAACCGCACGTGATGATTGCGTTGGAACGCGC
The DNA here is from genome assembly GCA_016124275.1 of Bacteroidota bacterium. Classification (GTDB taxonomy): domain Bacteria; phylum Bacteroidota; class Bacteroidia; order Chitinophagales; family BACL12; genus WGOA01. The sequence goes on along the minus strand of WGOA01000014.1, from coordinate 116,793 downwards.
ATTGGCCATGTTGGCGTTGGCCCGCCAGGCCGGAATGCCCGACTTCAGCGACGGTCCTACCCCGATCGGCTTTCGGCAAGGGCAGGATAGGCTGGTGCTCAACTCCGATCGCCTGCTGGGCCCCGTGGGCAACCATCGCAAAGTGCGCATCATGGTTACGATGCCGGGCGATGCCGCCGACAACCCCGCGTTTATTCACAATCTGGTCGGCTCGGGAATGAGCATGGCGCGCATCAATTGCGCGCACGATGATCCCCAAACCTGGGAAGCGCTGGTGGGCCATATCCTTGCAGCGCGCGAAGCTCATGGAGTTTCCTGCCGCATCTGCATGGACTTAGGCGGGCCTAAAATCAGAACGGGCAGTATTCTGAACCAGGAAGACGGCGCCCGGCTGGAACGCGGCGATTGGGTGTTGTTGGTTCCGGAAGCCAACCTGCAAAACGCCCTTCCCACCGACTATGCCGCTGTCATCGGTTGCACCGTTCCAGAAGTGTTTAGCGATGCCCGCGCCGGTGAACCCATCTGGTTTGACGATGGAACCCTTGGCGGCCAAATTGAAGCCGCGGACCGCGACGGTCTGCGGATTAAGATCACGCAAGCGCCTCCCGGCGGGCGGAAACTGCGTTCCGAAAAGGGAATCAATCTTCCGGGAACGGCACTCCACCTCGCTGCCCTGACGGCACAGGATCGCCATGATTTGGACTTCATCACCCGCCACGCCGATTTGGTCGCGATGTCTTTCGTCAACCGCGTTTCTGATGTGGAGGATTTAATGCAGGCCCTCGACCAAGCCCATGCATCGCACCTCGGGTTGGTGCTGAAGATTGAAACCAACAGCGGTTTTAAGCAATTGCCCAACCTGCTGCTCAGCGCCATGAAGCGCCGCGACGTTGGGGTTATGATCGCGCGCGGGGATTTGGCAGTCGAAAGCGGCTTTGTGCGTCTGGCCGAAGTGCAGGAAGAAATCCTGCGCATCGCCGAAGCCGCGCATGTGCCCACCATTTGGGCGACGCAGGTGCTGGAAAACCTGGCCAAAACGGGATTGCCCTCCCGCGCAGAGGTCACGGATGCCGCCATGGGGGTCCGCGCAGAAGCGGTGATGCTCAACAAGGGTCCCTACATTCTGGAAGCCGTTGAAGCACTCGAAACCATCCTGCTCAGCATGCAACCGCACCAGACCAAGAAACGCTCTTGGCTACCGCAATGGAAACACTGAGGCAGCATGAAACGCATGCCGATTCGCCGATCGTGGCGCTGCATGCCGCGCATGCAACAGGGCAAGAACGCTCAGGCTGGCCACCGTGGACCGTATTTTTCTTAATTTTCGGGCGAATGGCTGTTCGTTTGCAGTTCTGGTGGCAGGGTTTTCTTTCAGGCTTGTGTCTGGCCATTGGCCTGGCGGGTTGTCGGTCGGCAGAACAGATCCCCGTCTCTGCCTACAACGATCGCATTGTGGTGGAATTGGACCGGGCCAGCCGGCAAATGGCGGCTTTTTACGATGGTCCCAACTTAGATACCGCCCAGATCAACGCCCTTCAAATTTACCTGTTCGCAGCCCGCGGTCGCATCGAAAGCATGGAGCCCTTTGACGGCGATGATGCCTTTCGCGACCAGGCACTTGAAGTCCTCGCCTTTTATGACCGCCTGTGCCGGGAACAAAGCCGCTCGCTGATCAGCCTGACCGGTGATGCCTATTACACCATCGAAGATTCTCTGTTGGTGCGCCGCATCGTAGCCTCCATTTTGGTGGAAGAGAACCGCAACAACGCACGGCTTTACGAGGCCCAAAAGACCTTTGCCAGCAAACACGGGTTGGTGTTGGTGGCGGAGTGATTCCCAAAGAAAGCCAACTTTCTCAGGCCCCGGGGGCGTCCATCATGTCAGCCAGGGCTTGCTCGTAACGCGTTGCCCATTCGCTGATGCGGCCATAATCCTGCGCATCCACGGTAACAGCGTCGTCGGTTACTTCGCCAAAAAGGTGCACAGGCACGCCCATTTCTTCAGCCAATGCTTGAAGGGCATCCCAGTCCTCCGGCCGAATGCTGAGCAGCACTCGGCCCTGTGCCTCGCCAAACAGAATACCGTCTTTGCGCAAGCCGTCCACTGTGCGCAGCGAGAAACCCCTTCGCCCGGCCATAGCGCTCTCCAGCGCACAAATAAACAGCCCCCCTTCAGAAAGGTCATGCGCCGATTGCACCAGCCCGGCGCGAATCAGGCGGCGCACCAGGTTCTGCATGCGCACCTCCTCTTCCAAATCGAATTCCGGAGCTGCACTATAAGCAATGTTATGGTAGATCTGCAGGTAGATGGAACTGTTCATGTCCTCGCTTAAGCGCCCAACCTGCACCAGCAGATCGCCGGGGCGCTTGAAGTCAAGGGTCATGCGCTGGCTGAAGTCTTCAATGAGCCCCACCATGCCGATGACCGGGGTTGGAAACACGGGTCCATCTTCTGCGCTTTGGTTGTAAAAGCTGACGTTGCCGCCCGTTACCGGCGTGCCGAATCGGCGGCAGGCATCGCCCATGCCGCGAATGGCGTGCACAAACTGCCAGTACACTTCCGGATTGTAGGGGTTGCCAAAGTTGAGGCAATTGGTAATGGCCAGGCCCTCCCCGCCGCTGCACGTAATGTTTCGCGCAGCCTCCGCTACCGCAATGGCCGCTCCCGTGTAAGGGTCTGCGTGCACATAGCGGGCGTTGCAATCCACGGTCATGGCCAGGGCCTTTTGGCTGTTTTTGAGCCGAATCACCGAGGCATCTGATGGGGCGTTGGTGCTCGCGTTGTCGATGCCCACCATGCTGTCGTACTGGGTCGTGACCCAGCGGCGCGAGGCAATGTTGGGATGAACAGCCAGACGCAGCGCTGCGCGGAGCGCATTGGAAGGAACCGGGTAATCGCGTGGATTAATCGTTTCGCGCTGCGCCAGGTAAGCAGGTTCTCTGGTTTCGCGATCGTAAACGGGCGCACCTCCGCCCAGCACCAGGGATTCGGCCGGGATATCAGCCACTTTGCTGCCCTCCATGTAGTATTCCAAACGCCCGGTATCGGTAACTTCCCCAATCTGGACGCAGTGCAAATCCCACTTGTCAAAAACAGCCTGGATCTCCGCTTCGCGGCCTTGGTGCACCACCACCAGCATGCGTTCCTGCGATTCACTCAGCAGAATCTCCCAGGGCTTCATATTGGGCTGGCGGGTTGGGACTTTGCTCAGGTCAACGCGCATGCCGCACTTGCCTTTGGCCGACATTTCAGCCGTGGAACAGGTAATGCCCGCAGCACCCATGTCCTGCATGCCCACCAGGGCGCCGGTGGCAATGGCTTCGAGCGATGCTTCCAACAGCAATTTTTCCTGAAATGGATCGCCAACCTGCACGGCGGGCAGATCCTGCGCGGAGTCTTCGGTGATGTCGCCGCTGGCAAAGGTGGCCCCGTGAATGCCGTCTTTGCCGGTAGCAGAGCCGACAATGAAGACCGGATTGCCCGCGCCTTGCGCAATAGCCGAACAGGTCTTGCCGTGCTCCACAATGCCCACCGACATGGCGTTGACCAGGGGATTGGTCTGGTAGCAAGATTCAAAGTAAATCTCGCCTCCTACCGTCGGCACGCCGAAACAATTGCCGTAATCGCCAATTCCGCGCACTACGCCGCGGAGCAGATGCCTTGTTTTGCTGTTGTTCAACTCACCAAAACGCAAAGAGTTAAGCGCCGCTATCGGGCGCGCACCCATGGTAAAGATGTCGCGGTGAATACCCCCCACCCCCGTCGCAGCGCCCTGGTAGGGCTCTATCGCCGAAGGATGGTTATGGCTTTCAATTTTAAACGCACAGGCCAACCCGTCGCCCAGATCAATAAGGCCCGCATTCTCTTCACCGGCCTCGACCAGCAGCCGGCGCCCTTCCCTCGGAAGCGTCTTGAGCCAGCGGATGGAATTCTTATACGAACAATGCTCCGACCACATGACCGAATACACGCTCAACTCGTTGAAATTGGGAATGCGCCCTAAAACGCGCTGGATCTTGTCAAACTCTTCGGCCAACAAGCCCAATTGCTCTGCCGTTTCTACCGTGACCCCCTGGGTCAGCGTTTGTTGTTCGCTCATGCCGTAGTTGCAGGGCGGATTCAACAACCGCCCCTGCGGCAAAGTTAACCGCCAACAGGCGAAAAGCCCGCGCGCGCCCGGCGGCGTCCTTGCTATCTTAGCAGGCAAAGGCTGCTATTGAACTGGGCGGGGAACCTGATTTTTGTGCTGTTCTACGGCCTGCTGGGCAGCGGGTGGATTCTGCGCGGCAGCTTCTGGCGTAAAAGCCCGGTCCGTCCGGCAGTATTGCTGGCGGCGTTCTGGCTGAAAATCCTGGCGGGCAGCGCCTACGGATTGATCTATTTTCACGTTTATCAAACCGGCGACATCGTTCACTACTTTCAGGACAGCCAGGTTATTTATGGCGTGTTGGCCAACAATCCTGCCCATTTTCTGGAGATGACTTTTGGGTTTTCTTCTTCTGGCCAGGTTCCCGACCACCTGCTGTATTTGGACGATCAATTGCGCCTCAATTGGCGCACCCAGGAATTTCTGTCCGTCCGCATCAACAGCGTGTTCAACGTTTTCACGTTGGGCCACTTTTACGGCAATACCGTTCTGCTTTGCCTGTTTTCGATGGTCGGGCTCACCTGGCTTCACCGGGTACTGGCCGAAAGCTTCCAGCGCCATGCAGGCGTCCTGGCGCTGGCCGTATTTTTTATACCTTCCACCCTTTTTTGGTGCTCGGCCATCCACAAAGACTCTGTGACCCTGTTTTCATTGGGTGCCCTGATGTACAGCACGCGACAGCTGGTGCTGAATCCTAGGTTCAGGCACATGCTGCTTTTTTCGTTTGGCGCTTTTTTGCTTTGGAATTGCCGCTCGTACATGGTGCTGCTGCTCGTCCCCAATCTGGCGCTGTACACCTGGTGCCTGCGGCATCCCGGGCCGCATTTTGCCCGCTTTGCCGCCATGCACCTTGTTTTGCTGGGGCTTCTGGTGCCCTTGAGTCGCTTGTCTCCTGCCTTTGACGTGCTCGGTAGGCTCAGGGCAGAACAGGAGTTCCTGCTGAATTTGAAAGGCAATACGCACCTGCCGATGCGGCCGATCGGAGATTCCGCCGCTGACCTGCTGGCCAACTTGCCCATAGCGTTGGACCACGTGTGGCTGGAGATCTTCTTCAATGCACCCGAAAATGGCTTCCAGGTGCTGGCCGCAATCAGCGGTGCGATGCAGGTCTTGTTGTTGCTAGTGCTTGTGGCCGGATGGCGATGGCGGCGCTCGTATGCTCCCGTCCTGGCCTTTTGCTTCTTTTTCAGTTTGGGCGTGATGCTGGTGGTGGGCCTGACGGTTCCGGCACTTGGGGCCATCGTCCGCTACAAATCTTCGGTTTTACCTTTGGTTTTCGCTGTTGCACTGGTGGGCAATCCCCCTTCCCGTTGGCCGGAATGGTTGCCGCGCCCAAGGCTTATGCTCAAGGAAAGCGCGTAAGGCCTGGGGGGGCGCGTTGCAGCCCTTCGCCCTGCTTTTTCCGGGGAATGGCCATCATGCTGTGCGCAGCTCCATCACTTTATTTATTTCTATGTTTGTTAAAATCAAGGCCCGTGACTGCCAAAATGCAGTAAATTCAGTCTAAAAAACTAAAATTTTGCACTCATTATTAACATTTTATGCCGAAAGCGGGTATAAAAACCAAGTTTACAGCAAATAGCTTACTTTTGCGCCCGTCCAGATTCCCCAATCAAAACCCAATCTATGTCCTCCTTGCGTTTTCAATCCCTGGAAACTGTTCTTGGCCGTGATCGCATTCAGGTCAAACCCCCTTCGGACAAAATTTCGGACTTCTTCAGCGCCAACGTGTACCACGAAAACGCCATGAAGAAGCACATGTCGGAGGAGGCCTACCTGAGCGTCAAAGCCTCCATTCGCTCCGGCCAGAAAATTGACCGCAAAATTGCCGACCAGGTAGCCAGCTCCATGAAGGCCTGGGCCATGGCAAAAGGCGCCACCCATTACACGCACTGGTTCCAACCGCTCACCGGGTCCACCGCCGAAAAGCACGACTCGTTCTTTGTTCCCACAGATGGTGGCAAGGGCATCGAAAATTTCTCGGGCAATGCGCTGGTGCAGCAGGAACCCGATGCGTCGTCATTCCCGTCAGGCGGCCTTCGCCAAACCTTTGAAGCGCGCGGCTACACGGCCTGGGACCCGTCCTCCCCTGCTTTCATCATGGAGATTGACAAGGGGCGAACCTTGTGCATCCCCACCATTTTCGTGTCCTACACGGGCGAAGCGCTTGACTTTAAAGCCCCGCTGCTCAAATCCGTGCACGCTCTGGAAGAAGCCGCACTGGACGTCATGCGCAGCTACTTCGACAAAAAAACCAGCAAAGTCACCCCAACGCTGGGCTGGGAGCAAGAATACTTTCTTGTGGACGAAGCGCTCTTCAAGGCTCGTCCTGACCTGGCCATGGCAGGTCGCACGGTCTTTGGCCATACCCCTGCCAAAGGCCAGCAGTTGGAAGACCACTACTTCGGCTCCATTCCCGAGCGTGTTTACGCTTACATGGTCGATATGGAAACCGAAGCACTCAAACTCGGCATCCCGGTACGGACGCGTCACAACGAAGTGGCCCCAAGCCAGTTTGAAGCAGCGCCCATGTTTGAGGAAGTGAACCTGGCCGTGGACCACAACCAGCTCATGATGGACGTCATGGATCGCGTTGCCCGGCGCCACAAGCTCCGCGTGCTTCTCCATGAGAAACCTTATGCTGGCATAAACGGTTCGGGCAAGCACAACAACTGGTCCATGGGTACTGACACCGGCATCAATTTATTGTCGCCTGGAAATACCCCAAAAACCAACCTCCGCTTTCTCACGTTTTTCGTCAACACGGTGCGCGCCGTGTACGAGCACAGCGACTTGATCCGCGCCGCCATCGCAGCCGCTTCCAACGATCACCGTTTAGGGGCCAATGAAGCGCCACCCGCCATCATCTCCGTCTTCCTGGGCTCCGAAATGACCTCGGTACTGGACGAAATTGAACAGCGCGCCGGCAAGGACCAGCTGGACAAAATGACCAAAGAGGACCTGAAGCTGGACATCCACAACAAGATTCCCGATCTGCTGCTGGACAACACCGACCGCAACCGCACCTCGCCATTCGCTTTTACCGGCAATAAGTTCGAAGTGCGCGCCGTGGGCTCCTCAGCCAATTGCGCCAGCATCATGACGGTGCTCAACACCATGGTGGCCGACCAGCTTCGCAGGTTCGTCGCCGACGTGGAAGTCATCCGCAAAGAAGGCGAAGACCGCGATGTCGCCATCCTGCGGGTGTTGAGCCGCTACATCAAAGAAGCGCGCCCCATCATGTTTGAGGGCGACAACTACAGCGAAGAGTGGGCGCAGGAAGCCGCCCGCCGCGGGCTGAACAACGTCAAGACCACGCCCCAGGCGCTGGACTTCTACATGACGGAAAAAGCCCGCGACTTGTTCATCCGGCACAAGATTTTTACGGACCGCGAAATGCACGCCCGCCACGAGATCTGGCTGGATGACTACACGCGCAAAATCCAGATCGAAGCCCGCCTGATGGGCGAGCTGGGCATCAACTTCATTCTCCCTGCAGCGGTTAAGTACCAAAACACCTTGCTCGAAAATGTCCGTGGCCTGCGCGAATTGGGAATGCCTGCTGAAAGCTATGCGGCTCAAAGTGACTTGATCGGAAAGATCAACCACCACATCAACGGATTAAAGTCCGGACTTGACCAGATGGTGGACAACCGCCGATCGCTCAACAAAATAGAAGACCCGCGCGAGCGCGCCATCGCTTACTGCGACAAAGTAACGGCCATGTTCCCCGGCATCCGCGAACACGCCGACAAACTGGAGCGCTTTGTCGATGACGCCCATTGGCCGCTGCCCAAGTACCGGGAACTGCTCTTTATCCGATAAAGGGCATCCAGCCCTGTTGATCAAGCTTGTTCACCAACGCTAAGGTTAACCGTCAGGCGGGGCGCAAGCTCCGCCTGTTTTTTTTAGCTATTGGCTTTTGCTCTATTCCACGACAAAACTTCCCGAACCTTGTTCGTTCTGCCAGAAATAGCGCCCCGTGGACAAACGGCTTAAATCCAGGAGCAGCCAAGTTCCTAACAAGCCCTGAAATGCCCGGCTTATACTTTCCGCTCAGTTCCTCCGTTTGGTTAGTTTAGCGGACTAAAGTCCCTCCCATCCGTGAATGTCCGCCTGCCATCCTTAAACACCAGTCTTTTAAGTGTTTGCGCCGTCCTTGTGGTGGTCCTCAGTTCATGCGTGAGCACAGGCAAGCTGCGCGACGGGGAAACAGCCTTCAAATTAGGCAAGTACAGTGTAGCGGCTGAAATGCTAAAAGAGGAATACGCCGGCAACAAAAACCCGGCAACCAAGTCCGCACAGGCGTTCCGGATCGGGCAGGCTTATGACGCATTGAACCAACCGGCACAGGCCGAGGGGTGGTTTGCCAAAGCCTACAACGAAGGGTATGGACCCGATGCGCTCTACAACCAGGCGCAACAACAGAAGAAACAAGAGGATTACCCGGCAGCCATTGCCTCGCTGCAACAATACCTGCAGGATGACCCTGACCGACGGGCAGAAATCAAGCGCGAAATAGCCATTTGCCAGCGGATCCAGGACCAACTCAAGGGCGAAACGTATTTTGAGGTCAGCAACCTGAAAGCGCTGAATTCGCCGGCGGAAGATTTTGCACCGATGTTGTTTGAAGGCGCTGCACTTGTGTTCACCTCTGGACGCCCTTCCGCCGTAGGAGAAGCGGACAATGAATGGACGGGCGGCAAGTACTACGACCTGTTTATCGCGCTGCGGCGACCCGGCGGGGAGTATTTTGACCCCACCACGTTTGACATTCAAATCAACGAGGCCTTTTACGAAGGTACGGCCACGTTCAGCGCAGACTTTACGGAAATGGTGTATACCCAGTGCGGCAGCTCCGACAAAAAGGTGGATGATGCCTGCCGTTTGCTCTACCGCTACCGCGATCCAGACGGTACCTGGAGTGCACCGGAAGTGTTGAATTTGTTCACAGACTCGGTCAACATAGGCCACCCTGCGCTGACACCGGACGGCAAACGCTTATATTTTTCAGCGTCCGGCGATCTGGAGAGCTACGGGGGAGCCGACCTCTACTACGTCCGTCAAGGCGAAGAAGGCTGGGGAAGCCCCATTAACCTCGGTCCGTCCATTAACACCACTGGTAACGAAGTTTTCCCCTCTATCGGGCCCGAAGGCCAACTGTACTTCAGCTCAGACGGCCACCCCGGCATGGGTGGGCTTGACTTGTTCCAAAGCACCGAAACCCGTAAGGTGTGGAGCCGGCCGGAAGGTTTGGGTTATCCGCTGAACTCCGGAGGCGATGATTTTGGCATGTTGGTGTTGCCCCGGCCTACCCCACACCCGGACACCCTGATGACAGGCCTGTTCAGCTCTTCACGACCCGGCGGTGAAGGCTCCGATGACCTTTACCGTTTTGTGTTGAAGAAAGCGCCCCCCCCACCCCCCCGCTACGAACTCCGTGGCGACATTGTAGAAAAAACCCTGGCTGACCCCCGAAATCCCGACTCGGAGGTAACGGGCTACAAGCCCCTGGCGCAGGCCCAGGTCATTCTCTTTGACCAAAGTGCCGGTGTGGACCAGGGCCAACTGGAGCTGGACAAAGAAGGTCGCTTCCGCACCCAGATCAGCTTTGCCACCGACTACCGGGTCAGTGGAAAACTCGGCGGCTACTTTACCCGCGCCGAGGAAGTCAGCACCAGCGGGTTGCCGGACACCCCCGGCGATACGTTCTTCGTGGATGTTCGGATTGTGCTGGAGCCCATACCGGAAAAAGACATCACCCTCAAGAACATTTATTATGATTTCGACGACACCACGCTGCGGGCAGAGTCTTTTCCAGAGTTGAACAAGCTGGTTAAAATACTCGCCGAAAATCCTTCGCTGGCCGTGGAAATCGGCTCGCATACCGACTCGCGCGGGCGCACCGAGTACAACGATGTCCTGAGCCGCGGGCGCGCCAATTCAGTCGTGGCCTACCTGGTGACCAAAGGCATTCCCGGCATTCGCATGGAAGCCAAGGGTTACGGCGAGCAGCGCCTGCTCAACCGATGTGCAGATGGCGTCGAGTGCAGCGAGGAAGAGCACCAGCTCAACCGGCGCACTACGTTTAAGGTACTCGGTGAGATAGAACTGGAGAGCGAAGAACCGGAGCAAATAGAAACCGATCCCCGTCGCCGGGGGCGTTGAGGCTATTCGCCCGGAATTCCGTAATTTACGGACACAACAGCGGCACACATGGAACCTGTTTATATCCTCTTTGCCATTCCCTTCTTTTTTCTGGCCATAGGCCTTGAATACGCGTACGGCAAGTACAAGGGGCGGACGCTTTACCGTTTTAACGACGCCATCACCAACCTGAACATCGGCATCGGCAGCCAGGTATTCAGCCTTTTCCAAAAATTTGTCCTGCTTGGCGCATACACTTTCGTATATGAACATTTTGCTCTAATAAGACAACCACAAACGATCTGGTCCTTCGTGGGGTGCCTGGTCATCTTTGATCTTTTCTACTATTGGGCACACCGCTGGAGCCATGCCTGGAATTTTCTGTGGGGTGCCCATGTGGTGCATCATTCCAGCGAAGACTACAACCTTTCTGTTGCGCTGCGCCAAAGTTGGTTTCATAACCTGTTGGCCTTTTTCATCTTCTTGCCCATCCCGCTTTTGGGTTTTGACCCCATGATCTTTTTTGCTGCCGGGGCGGTCATTACGCTGTACCAGTTTTGGGTGCATACCGAGGCTGTGGACCGCATGCCCCGTTGGTTCGAATGGGTGCTCAATTCGCCCAGCCACCACCGTGTACACCACGGTGTCAACCCGGAATACATCGACAAAAACCACGCGGCCATCTTCATTGTTTGGGACCGGCTGTTCGGCACCTTTCAGGAAGAAGGCGTGAAACCCACCTACGGCATTACCCGACCGCTGCGCTCCTGGAACCCCACTTGGGCAAACCTGCATTACTATGCCGAAATGGGCGCTGCCATGAAACGGATGACTCGCTGGCGCGATAAACTTTACCTGATCGTAGCCAAACCTGGCTGGCTGCCTGCGGAATTGGGCGGCTACCAGGCCCCGCCGCCGGTTGAACCCGAAAAACCTAAATTCAATGCCCATGCCGCTGCGGCGCTGCATGGATACCTGTTGGCGCAATTCGTCCTCATTACGCTCGGTTTGGTCGCTTACATGAGCTTTTTTGACGAAATCGGGGTGTTCTACCAAGTGCTGTTTTTAGGCGTTATCCTTGTTTCTACCATGATTGTGGGGGCCATTATGGAACAAAAATCCTGGGTACGCCGCGCCGAAATTCTCCGGCTTGCCCTGGTGGTCTTCAGCCTGAACTCCCTCTATTTCACCAACTACGCCCCGTGGTTCACCATCATGTTGACCGCGTCGTTGGCTGGCTTTCTGGTGCTGGTTACCTGGTTTGTGCTGCGCACCCGAATCGCGTGACGGCAGTGCCCTTTGTATCTTCGCAACGGACTTCAAGCCCCTTGTTCCGCTGCCATGACGCCTACCCAAAAGCCCCAGCAAGATCCCCTTTCCGCTGACCGCTACGACCAGCGGGGCGTTTCAGCCAGCAAGTCCGAAGTGCACGATGCCATCCGGCACCTGGACAAAGGGCTGTTTCCAAACGCCTTCTGCAAAATTCTTCCCGACGCAGCGGGCGGCGACCCGGATTTTGCCAACATTCTGCACGCAGACACCGCCGGAACAAAAACATCGCTGGCTTATTGCTATTGGCGCGAAACCGGCAACCTGGACGTTTGGGCCGGTATTGCGCAGGACGCGCTGGTCATGAATCTGGACGACATGGCTTGCGCCGGTGCAACAGGACCGCTGTTGATTTCGTCCACCATCGGTCGCAACAAGCATTTGATTCCGGGCGAAGTGCTCGCGGCGCTCATCAACGGAACCACCGCCTTCCTGGATCAAATGAGCGATCTGGGGGTGGTCATTCACCACGGAGGGGGAGAAACCGCCGATGTTGGCGATATCGTCCGCACGGCGGATGTTGGCTTTACGGCCTTCGCCCGTCTTCGACGGGACCGCGTTTTTGTCAACGCCATCAAGCCAGGCGCGGCCCTGGTGGTTTTGTCTTCGTCGGGCCAAGCCAGTTACGAGGCGCATTACAACGGCGGCATGGGCAGCAACGGGCTTACCTCTGCCCGGCACGACCTGTTCCACGCAGTGTACCGACAAAAATACCCGGAGAGCTACGACCCCGCTACCCAAACCGATCTCGTGTACTCCGGCCCTTACCGCCTCACCGATCCGGTCCCTACGCAAGCCGGCGATCCGGACTTGAGCAAGCTGGACATGGGGCGGCTGGTCTTGTCTCCAACCCGCACTTACCTCCCATTTTTGCGCGAAGTGTTTCAGCACCTTCGCCCGGCTTTGCAGGGCCTCATCCACACTACCGGTGGTGGTCAAACCAAAGTGCTGCATTTTCTTCAGGGCATTCGGGTGGTCAAGGAAAACTTGTTTCCTGCCCCACCCTTGTTTCGCCTGATTCAGAAGGCCAGCGGAACCCCCTGGCACGCTATGTACCGGGTCTTCAACATGGGCCAGCGCTTGGAATGTTACGTGGAGCCCCAGGCAGCCGAAGACTTCGTGCAGCTGGCCAGCCGCTGGAACATCGAAGCGCGTATTGCAGGCTATACCGATGCCGTTGCCACTTCCGATGCTTCAGAAGTCCTGGTCAAGGGTGCTTACGGTGAATTTGTGTACCGGTAGCCGTTCCGCATCGCGCGTTCTTGCTTCTGCCGGTTCACAGCATGTGCCCACGCAGGTACGCATGCGCGTGCCCATGCGTGTTCCCATGCGCGGAGCACACCCCAGCACTTTCAAGAATTCCCTAACGCTGACAACGGACCATCAATCCCGAAGCATCTCTTTGTAGGCCTCTTTGTTCTGCTGGAAAACGTCCTTTTGGCGGGCATCCAGCAGGGAACCGATGTCTTTTCGCAATTGTTGGTTCAACGGTTTGACGGCTTCTTTGCGGGCAACTTTGTCCTCACCGAATTGCGCCCGAAGGGCCTTGCGTTGCTCCATGTGCGTCTGGACGAGTCCTCGTATGCCCGTGCTTTGTTCTGTCGTCAGGGTAAGGTCAGCTTGGAGGCTTTGGAGCAGTGCCTCCAGGTTTTCTTTGCGGCTCATCGATTGGGTTAGGTTAACAGTTCCCCTAAACTGGGGCATCAGTAAAAACCCCGCAGGAGAATAAATGAGCCTGCATGATACAGAAAAAAACCGTTTGAACCCCAAAAAGCGACCATTCACCGCATAAAATCAGCCGTTTGTCGAAAAGAAGGGCCTCATCAAACTGCACGTTTGTATTTTAGGAGAAGCCTTTCGTTCAGTTACAGGTGAATGGATCCCTGCTTCCTTATCGAGGATCAGTATCGAGGATCAGTAGAACATTGCGCGATTATGAAAGATTTACAAGAAATGTTGGCCAAGGCCGGTCACCCTTCGCCTGACATGTTTCCGTTCTCTACCGTGTTGTGTTTTCAGTCGCTATTGGCACGCTGGCAAACAGAATCCAGCGTGGCGCAGGAACAGGAAAAAACGTTGAATGCGCACATCCAGCAATACGCTGACGCGCATCCGTTTCTCCGGGAGCCCATCAGCGACCTGGCCAGCCTTGAACCGCATCAGGACTGGGTGCAAATGCTGCTCAATGGCTTGTTTCCCCGCGTAGCCAGTTCGGGAAAAAATCTCGCCGTCATGCCGCCGTTTAAGACGCTGGTGCTGCATCAGACAGAAGGCTTTCGGGACCTGATGAGCGGCGATACGCTGGACCTGAGCAAAATGACCAACCTGGATTCTCGCTCCGGCAGCATGAATCTGGAAGGGATGATTCGCTTCAAGATTACGATTGCCTGCCTGGCCATTCTGAGCAAAGAATACGGTTTTCAAGACCTTTTTTTCCACAGCCCGATGAGTTACCGGGTGCCTGATGTAAAAACCGGCACTTACCGCTATTACCGCACGGTCATTGATCCTTCGCTGGTCAGCATAAAGGTGCAAGGCCGCAAACCAAACATCCGCCGCGAGCAGGTTGACCTCTGCCTGCGCGAAATGGACAACATGGCCGGTTGGCTGGAATTGGTCAACCCCGCCAAATTTCAGTTCGAAGGGCTTATGCTCTTTGAACTGGTGGATATCACCGAAGAGGAGTCTTTTCTGCAGATCCAGCAAAGCTTGTTGGGCAATGCCAAAATTCTGGACCGATCCTGCCTGGCCGAAGTGGAAAAAAACATGCAGGATTTCTTTGGCCTGCAGGACCTGCACCTCGGTCTTGCGGCAATGGACCCCGCCGGGAACCTGCTGCGCCACAGCCACAATGACACGGACCTTTCGCCTTTGTTAGCCGGTTGTGACTTTTACCAAAATTGCGCCACTGCATTGGGCTCGGTTTACCAGCGCATGGTGCAGTCCAGGCAGCCACAACTGATTGAGGACCTCGCTCAAGTAGCACAGCCTACCGAATTGGAGCGCAGGCTCCTGAGCAAAAACATACGAAACATTCTCCTTTGCCCACTGGAAAAAGACGGTCAACTGATCGGCTTCGTGGAGCTTACTTCCCCTCAACCCAACCGCATTCACGCCCTGCATGCATTGCGTTTCCGCCGCATGTTGCCCATGCTGCGAATGGCCTTGCAACGTGCGCTGGAAGATTGGACCAATGAAATGCAAGCAGTCATCAAAGATCATTTTACCGCCATTCACCCGGTAGTAGAGTGGAAGTTTGAAGAGAGTGCAAAACGCTACCTCGAACAGCGCAATCCCAATCAAACCGCTTCGCTGCCACCCATCCGCTTCCACGGGGTCTATCCCTTGTTTGGCCAGTCCGACATCCGACATTCCAATGATCAGCGCAATACCGCAGTTCAGGAAGACCTCAGCGAACAACTTCGTTTAGCCGCCAAGGTGCTTGAAGCCTCTAATGTGCTCCTGCATTTACCGGCGCTGGATGAGTTGGATTTTCGCATCGGCCGTTACCGCAGCCGATTAAAAAGACGGCTGCTGGCTTCGGACGAAGGCAGCATCCAGGATTTTATAATCCGTGACATCCACCCTTTGTTCGCCCACCTTGAAACCGTGCAACCTGCCATCCGGCCGGCATTGGCCACCTATCGGGCGGCGTTGGATCC
Source organism: Bacteroidota bacterium (assembly GCA_016124275.1). Classification (GTDB taxonomy): domain Bacteria; phylum Bacteroidota; class Bacteroidia; order Chitinophagales; family BACL12; genus WGOA01. The sequence continues at coordinate 101,508 of WGOA01000014.1, read as the reverse complement.
CGAAACCCAGTTTGTCAACAAGCGCCGCCGCCAATATGAAGAAAGCCTGAACCGACTCAACGACAACATCACCCGCATGTTGGAATTGCACCAGGCAGAAGCGCAACAGATTTTCCCCCATTATTTTGAGCGTTACAAAACAGATGGGGTAGAATACAATATATACGTAGGTCAAAGTTTAGTTCCCGGCAAACCTTTTGATCCGCTCTACCTTCACAACCTGCGGCTCTGGCAATTGCACAGCCTGGCGCGGATTGCCCAACAAAATGCCGTGCTCCGCGACCAGCTCTCGGTGCCGCTGGAAACAGCGCAGCTCATCCTGGTGCACAGCAATCCCCTGGATATCCTCTTCCGGATGGATGAGAAACGCTTTGATGTAGAAGGCGGCTATAATGTTCGCTACGAAATCATCAAGAAGCGCCTGGACAAGGCTACGGTTGAAGGAAGCGGCGAGCGCATCACGCAGGTGGGCAAAGTCACCATCGCTTTTGAAAGCGAGCGCGATATTGCCGAATACAAACGCTACGCCGAATACCTCCAATTCAAAGGGGTCTTCAGCGAACCGATCGAGTACCTGCGCATTGAGCCCCTTCAAGGGGTGCAAGGCATGCAAGCCATGCGGTTAACTGTAGCAGTTTCGCCAGCGAAACCGGAATCCATCAACCTGGCTGAATTGCTGGAAAGGACCGAGCGCGCTCAGTAATCAATGCTATCTTAAAGGCAAAGAACCGATAAAGCAGAATGCCTTTGCATGCCCTGGGGTCACTCCAAAAACTTCCGGGGCGGCACCAGAAAGATTCCCGTCCTGAAATAGAACGCCGGTTGCCGCTGCACATCAACAATAGATACGGGGTTGATAATGGCGTTGTTGGTCAGTTCAAAGCGGTTGTTGAACCGCACCCCCAATTCCGCCTGAAGCCATAGAAAATCGTGAATTTCGCGCTCCAGGTTGGCAAACAACCGAATTTCAGATTTTTGAAGATGCAGGCTGCTGAAACGATCCAGGTCGTCGCGCTGAGGGTCGATGGTGTAGCTAGCCCCTTCCAATTGAAAACCTGAATAAAGCAAGGTACGCTCCGAAAAATTGACCCGCACCGCCGCTTTTGCAGGAAGGATGGTTTCCAGACCCCAGTGCTCGTTGAACGTTTTATTGTAAACCAGAAAGGGATATACACTGGGTCTGCCAAAATTGTAGCCCCAGGCCAGCCCAAACCCATAAACCGTATTGGGATCTTTCTTGATGCCGAAAAGCGGCGCCACCGATACGCGCAGGTAGTCGCTTTTGGGCTGCTTATCTGTGCCGTAGTCGCCGTTCAGATCGGCACCGGCGCGAAGCGCGAAGTAATGTTTGCCCCTCCAGGACTTCGCTGCATAAATCCGCCCGCCGATGCTCTTGAGATTGCGCTCGTCCAGGACATCGCCGAGCACAAAATCAGGGTTGTCCAAATCGTTGAACTGGAATTCTTCATTAAAATACTGAAAGCCCGCTGCCACCTTCCAGGATTCGCCCAAGTAAATCGGAAACTTGACTTTGACCTGGAACCGCTTTTCATCGGCGATGGAACGGGTTGTTGATTCCGGATTGCTCAAACTTGAACTGGCCTGATAGGGATAGCGAATCACCCCTTCGTAAGAAAACTCCACCGCTTTGGAACGCGGCATACCGTTAACACTCGGTTCGCAATAAGTGGTATCGGTGCAAAACACCATGTCTGCACCCTGCGAATACGCATCCGTGAGCGGCCCCAGCAGCAGCGCAAAAAACCACAAAACCCGAAAACAGGAAAGCCGAGGCCAGAAATCCAATCCTCGCGGAAGAGGCAATAAAACCATATAAGCTGGGGAACAAACCCGCGAAATCAAGTCCCGCAGGCAAAGCGTGCAAAAGCGGTTAGGTCAGTATGCGCCGATAATGGATGTTTAAACGGGGGAATGGGCTGGATGTTGTCCCCACAACATTCAACACTTAAGGCCCGAGGATAAGTTCCAAACGCCGAACCAGGTTCTCGCCGCGCAATTCCATGTTTTGGGCTTCTATGGTGCCCTGAGCATTGACCAAAAAGCCCGCCGGAATGGCTGTAACGCCATAAGCGGTGCTCATGGGTCCCCCGAAATCGGCTTCGCGGACATGGTGGGTCCAAACCAGACTGTCGGCTGCCATGGCTTTTGTCCAGGCCTCTGCATCCCGATCTAACGAAACGCTGAACACCGTAAACCCGCGATTGGCGTAGCGCCGGTATTGGGCCACTAAGTTGGGATTCTCCCGCCTGCATGGGGCGCACCAGGACGCCCAAAAATCGACCAGGACCACTTGCCCGCGAAGGTCCGAAAGCCGGATGGTGCGGCCGTCTGGCGAAGTACCAATCAATTCAGGGGCTGGCCGGCCTACCAAATTCAGCCCGGACTGCTGGGTAACCAGTTTAGCTTCCCACTGCACAATCCGGTTCTGCAAATCGGTGGCATAAACCGAGTTGGGTACCTGAGCAATCATTTTATTGGAGTAAGTACGGATAACGTCAAAATTGCTCGGCCAATCCAACGACTCCACAGCAAAATAACCCAAAAGGGGATTGCTGGTGCTGTCCAGCAGATCGCGAATGCTTTGCCAATACCGGGTAGCCCCCTCTTCGCGCAAACGGCGAAGGCTGTCCAGCGCAGCGCCCCGATTGCCCGCCAGGGCCCTTTCGTAAGCAAGCCCAAGCTCGGCCAGCTCCATGTATTGACGCTGCCAGTCTGCACTCAATTGTCGCAACCGATCGGCGCCCGAAGGAAGCTTCCAAACCAAGCCCTCTACTGCATCATCGGATGCGGCGATGCGATAAGGCTTGCCGGGCTCCAACACCACGGGCAAGCTCTGCGAACCGACCACTAATTCCGCTAAAATGGCTTCAGGTAAATTGCCCGCGAGCAAGAGCATGCCCTCAGCATCCACAGTACCTGAATCCAGAAGAATGCGCGTTTTCTGCAAGGGTCGGTTGTAGCGTACCTGGACCAGTTGCACAGGCTGACCGGCAGCTTCTGGCCAATCTACTTGCACAGCATATTGATCCGGAGCAACGCTCGCCACCGTTGCGTCCCCGTTGCAAGCGGGTAAAAGGAAAGCGGCTGCTATTAAACTAAAACCTGAAATAAAGCCAAATAAAATTCTCATTTTGAAGCAGTTGCCTTGGTTTCACGCAAGTGGCTTATGGCGGCTTTAACCGCCGCTTCCAAGCCCTCTGGTTTTTTGCCACCGGCGGTAGCGTAAAAGGGTTGTCCCCCCCCGCCCCCCTGGATGCTCCGGGCGGCCTCGCGAATACTCTGGGCGGCATTCCATCCCTGATCCTGCACCAACGCATCGCTGAGCATAATGCTGAGCAACGCCTTGCCGTCCAGTTCAGCACCCAACACAATGGCCGTCCGGGCGTGGTCCTGCCGCAACTCATACGACAGCGTTTTGAGCGCTTCTGCGTCGGCCACTTCCACCACACCTTCTATCCATTGAACGCCATCCCTTTCAACGGCAGAAGCCCGGAGGCTGTCCCGCAACTTGGTCAATTGCACCTGTGCCCCTTCGCCCGCCAACTTGCGCAAGCTGGCATTTTCGTCCTGGAGTTTTTGCACACCCTTGACCAGATCGGGGGTCTTGAGCAAATCGCCCAGGCTGGCCAGCAAGGTTAAGCGCTCGTCCATCCACGCCTCTACCGCAGGGCCGGTTATGGCTTCAATGCGCCGGATGCCCGCTGCAACGGCGGACTCTGCCACAAGCTTAAACGCGCCGATGTTGCCCGTAGCGCGCACATGCGTTCCCCCGCAGAGCTCCCGGCTAAACTCGGGATCAAACGTGATCACCCGCACGCGATCGCCGTACTTTTCGCCAAACAGCGCCGTGGCGCCCATGGCAACCGCTTCGTCCATCGGTACCTCGCGGCGCTCGTCCAGGGCGATGTCTGCACGAATACGCGCGTTGACGATTTGTTCCACCCGGGCCAATTCATCCCCGCTCAGTTTGCTAAAATGGCTGAAGTCAAAGCGCAGGCGATCCGGACCGACGTAGGATCCTTTCTGCGCAACATGATTGCCCAATACTTCCTTGAGCGCTGCGTGAAGCAGGTGCGTGGCGGAGTGGTTGGCCGCGGTCAGGGAACGCCGTTCGCGGTCCACGGCCGCAAGCACGCTGGCATCCGGCTGAGCGGGCAACTTCTCCACCAGGTGAATGATCAGGTCGTTCTCCTTGCGGGTGTCCAGCACGCTAAGCGTTTCCTTTCCGAAGTTTAGCGTGCCCTGATCGCCGATCTGGCCGCCGCTCTCCGCGTAAAAAGGCGTGCGGTCCAGCACCAATTGGTAAGAAACCTTCTTTTTGTGCTCAACCTGCCGGTACATCACCAAACGGGATTCTGCCGCTAACTGGTCATAGCCGACGAATTGCATCCGGTCACTGGGCTGCAACCGGATCCAATCGGAGGTCTCCGATTCTGCCGCTGAGCGCGAACGGGCTTTTTGGGCAGCCATTTCTCGTTCGAATCCCGCTTCGTCCACCTGCAGCCCCTTCTCTGCAGCCACAAGCCGCGTCAGGTCCAGCGGAAACCCAAACGTGTCGTACAGTTCAAAAGCCGTAACGCCATCCAGGGTGCCGGTTCCAGCTTCGGCCAGCTGCTTGCCCAGGTGATCCAACCGTTTCAACCCTTCAGAAAGCGTGCGCAGAAAACTGATTTCCTCTTCCTGAATTACCCGTCCGACCAGGTCCTGCTGTTGGGCCAATTCGGGAAAGGCGTCCTTCAATTGTGCCGCCAAAACGGGCACCAACTTGTGGAAAAACGGCTCATCCAGGCCCAAATAGCTGTACCCGTAGCGCACTGCACGCCGCAGGATGCGCCGAATCACATAACCCGCTCCCGTGTTGCCCGGCAACTGGCCGTCGGCAATAGTGAACGAAACCGCCCGGATATGGTCCACAATAACCCGCATGGCGATGTCCGTTCTGGGGTCCGCTGCATATTGATGCCCGCTGATGTGCTCCAATTTTCGCAACAAGGGGGCAAAAACGTCGGTATCGTAAGTGCTTTGCACGTTCTGAAGCACCATGCTGAGCCGCTCAAACCCCATGCCGGTGTCCACGTGTCGGGCGGGAAGGTCTTGCAGGCTGCCATCGGCCATTCGGTTAAACTGAATGAACACCAGGTTCCAGATTTCAATGACCTGGGGGTGGTCGTTGTTAACCAGCGTTGCTCCTGCAATAGCCTGACGATCAGCCTCATTGCGCATGTCAACGTGCAATTCGCTGCAAGGCCCGCAGGGGCCGGTATCACCCATTTCCCAGAAATTGTCCTTTTTGCCAAAGCGCAAAATCCGGTTCGGGGGAAGGTGCTTGGCCCACAATTGCGCAGCCTCGTCGTCGGGTGCCAGCTTATCGGTTTGGTCGCCTTCGAAAACGGTCACGTAGATGCGGTCCGGATCAATGCCGTACACGGACGTAAGCAATTCCCACGCCCAATCAATGGCTTCGGTTTTGAAATAATCGCCAAAGGACCAGTTGCCCAGCATCTCGAACATGGTGTGGTGGTAGGTATCTACGCCCACTTCCTCCAAATCGTTGTGCTTGCCAGAAACCCGCAAACACTTTTGCGTGTCTGCTACGCGTTTTTCCACCGCCTCGCGGTTGCCCAAAAAGATGTCCTTGAAGGGATTCATGCCCGCGTTGGTAAACAACAGCGTGGGGTCGTGTTGCACGACAATTGGGGCAGAGGCGACAATGTCGTGGCCCTTGCTTCTGAAAAAGTCGAGGAAGGCTTGTCTAATGGCTTGGGACTGCATGGATTATCGGGGGGAAACTTGTGGAAAAGGTGAATCGCGCTATTAACGCCCGGTGGTTATCTTCGTAGCCATTCCGGGGCGATACACCCGCCTGTTTTCCGGCGGGTAAAGTTAGCAGTTCCGAGCACAACCGCCTGCTTAGCAGCATTTCGTGCTTCCGCAATTTCTGCGATTTTCCGGAAGCGTCTGAAGGGCGACGTTAACGGTTTTGTAAGGTGTGAAAAAGGTAAAATATTATTATAATCCATCCACGTTGCGTTTTGAGCGCATCGAGCGCTCGTTTCGCACCTGGGCATTGCGCGCCTTTGGGTTTTTGTGCGCTACACTCTTTTCGGCAGGCCTGATCGTTTTCGCCGCTTTTTCTTTTCTCGATTCGCCCAAAGACCGTTTTCTCAAACAGGAGATTGCCCGATTGCGGCTGGAATATGATCTCATGGAGCGGGAGCTGGACACGTTGAGCTATGTGCTCGAAAAACTTCAAGAGCGCGACAACAATATCTACCGCGTTATTTTCGAAGCAGAACCTGTCTCAGCAGGCATGCGCATGTCGGGTATCGGAGGCAGTGAGCGCTTTAAACGGCTGAACAATTACGAGAACGGCCAAATCATCAAGCGCAATATGCTCCAGATTGAGTTGCTCAAGCGGCAATTGGTCACGCAGTCCAAATCCTACGATGAGATTGCGCGCCTTATTGAGGAAAAAGAAGACATGCTGCAGCATATACCAGCCATTCAACCTATAGCCAACGATGACCTGACCCGTATCGCCTCCGGCTTTGGTATGCGGATTCACCCCATCTACAAAACGCAGAAGATGCACGAGGGGCTGGATTTCTCGGCAACGACAGGTACGCCGGTACACGCCACTGGCAACGGTGTGGTTACCAAGGTCGAATTTGAACAAGGCTATGGCAACATGGTCGAAATAGCGCACGGCTTTGGTTACCGCACCCGCTATGCCCACCTCAAGAGCTTTCAGTGTCGGGTTGGGCAGCGCGTCAAACGCGGAGGGGTGATCGGCCTGGTGGGCAATACCGGAACATCAACTGCGCCCCATTTGCATTACGAAGTGCTTAAAGAGGGGGTCAAAGTGGACCCCATCAACTTCTTCTACAATGACCTGACCGACGAAGAATACGCCACCGTTATTGAATTGGCTAATAAGGCCAACCAGTCGTTCGACTAATCCTTATCCATGAAAACAACCGATTAACCGCCGAACGATAAAAGCATGCCTTACAAGGAAAAGGAAATAACGAAACTGTATTACTCCATCGGCGAGGTGGCCCGGATGTTCCAGGTTTCAACGTCACTGATTCGCTTTTGGGAAAGCGAGTTTGACATCCTCAAGCCCAAGAAGAATAAAAAAGGCGACCGATTCTTTACCCAAAAAGACGTGGACAACCTCCACCTTATTTTCCACCTGGTCAAAGAAAGGGGCTTTACCCTCAAAGGCGCCAAGCTTAAATTGAAGGAAAACAAAGAGGAGACCGTGGTCAATTTTGAAGTCGTGCAACAACTCAAAAAGATCCGGGAGTTTCTTGTGGAAATCAAGCAGGGGCTCTAAGCTGCACCCTTAAAAGTCAAAGGATTTTGCGCCTGCGTTCCAGCGGATTCCACCGCCGAAGAATGTAGAAGCCTGCTGGCCCTTTAAGGCATGGTCTTCCTGCCTGCGAATCAACCGCAAATCGATAAAAAAGTCGTGGAACAATTGCCACGAAGCTGTGGCATCCACCATGAACAAGTTGACCGGGACTCCTTGCCCGATCTGGTTGCCAAATTCCTGTTCAAAGTCATCGTTGTCCAAAAAGATGTTGCCCCCCCAATTGCTGGCACCCGTGTCGCTGCCATAAGCAGCAGCAATGATGCGCGCCTGCAATTCAAGCCGACCCAGCGGCTGGTAGCGGATTACGCCCACCCCTTCGCGGAAGTTTGCGCCCAGAGGATGAGCCAGGGGTTGAGCGAAGTGGCTGTAACTGCTTACCGGGTTAAAGTGACCGTAGGTGTAGGGACGAACGGTGTTGAACTCCGCCTGAAGATCCAAGTTGGACACTTTAAATGCGTCAATGTATTTCAACCCGGCCTGTAAGCCGAATTTATTGGCCCACCAGCCGTCGCCTTCGCGGAATTTCGAAAAATTGAACTCATCCAATAGAAACTGTCCGTAAAACTGCCCCGCTCCCAGAAAATTCCATTTCCAGTCCATGCCAATCATGACGTTATCCAGGCTGCCCAGGTTAAACTCCACCGCCCGGTAAAAAATGATGGGATTGAGGTAATACAAATCAAAACCCGTGCGGCCCGTTGAATCAACAGGACCAAAGACCACGGATTCAAAAAGCCCGATATTGGCTTGCTTGCCGATGTTCAACCCCAACCGGTGAAAAGCCAGGTATTTCTTTCGAATAGGACTGTCGCGGATGTTTTCCTCGCGGTAATCCGCCATTTCTGCAAAGAGATTCTGGTATTCGAACTTCCAGACCCGCGTTTTGATTTTCAGGAACAGGTAGTCCTTGCCCGCATCAGAAAGCACCAGTGACCGGAAGCCGTCGCCAATAAAATTCTTGTCCTGCCCAAACTGCACCTGGATGTGCCGGGTGACCGGAAATTCGATGTAACCCCTGGCGGCAAAATAGTCAATGCCTCCTCCCCCAAAGAGCAGGGTATCGTCGTTGATTGGTTTCCCCCGCCCTTCGCCAGGCATCACCTGGTTTTGCGCACGCCAACGATCCTGCACGTGCTGCATAAAACGCCCCTGGTTTTCGGTTACCACCAGATAAAAAGCTACCTTATTATCCACGCGACCTCGCAATTCAGCGCCGCGGCTGTTGAGGTACCTAAAGTCGTCCTGGCCGGACTCCATGCCCAGCTCCAGTTGCAATACCGGGTTTATGCGCAAGTCGAAGGCCGGCACATCCACCTGCAACAGGCTGGCCGGCTCCCGGTAGAAGTAGCGCAATACAGGCTTTTCTGAGCTGCGGAACAGCCCTGAATCCAGACCTGTTGCATACTCGTTGTGATCGTTGTACAGGTAGCGAAAATTGAATTCGTCTGCTTTGGAGGTCAACACACCAAGGCTGTCTGCATAGCGGGCATACTCCAACACGTCCAGCGCGCGATAAGGTTTAAATGCCGTGTGCAGGCGGCCATCCAGATTGCCCGAACGGATTTCTACCCGATCAATCAAGTGTTGCGCGCGGCTACCTCCGGGCATATAAACAGATTGAGCAATAACCTTTTCAATGGATAATAAATAAAATGTTGTACATAACATAAATAATGTTATGTAACGCAAGGATCGTTTCGTTAACATCATCTTACTTGCTCGTGTTTGCGTCCCATTCTGTTGGCTTGCCACGGTGTTAAACAGCCCACGCAGGGCGGTCCAGACAAAATTTTCGTGCTGGGCACCATAAAACATTGGTTTCCAATTGCTCATGGCGCTTGGTGTGAAGCAGGTTCTTCCGAACGCACGTTAACTTCTGCCTCGGTTTGGCTGTGCTCAAAGATTCGGAAACGCTTGGCCAAAAGCACCAGTAGGCTCGCAAAACCGAGGGCACTGAGCCCATATGGCAACACTCCCGGAATACCCAAAATCCAGGAGCCCGAGAAAAACAACGCTGAATAGGTAAAACCAACGGCGCACAACCAGGCCGCACCCAGCGCCCAAAGATTGGTTTTCGGGGCACTCACTCCTGCGCTCCGCCTTACCGGTGCCCAGGCTCCGTCTGGTTTTACCCGGTGCACAAAGGCTTCCAAATGAGCCCGCGACTCCGGTGCGCTCAGCAACATGGCTCCCAACCAGGTTAGGGTGGTTGCTCCAACAATGAACAGAAAACTCTGCGGAAATTCCAGCCCCATGCTGCGAGAGATGGCAAAGTAAACGATAGAAGACACCGTAGCGGTAAGCTCTGCTGTGGCATTGATTCGCCACCAGTACCAGCGCAAAATCAGCACCAGCCCTAAGCCTGCGCCGCATTCTATAAGGAAAAACCAGATGGCCGTAATGCTGTCAAACGAAGCGGCAACCCCCAGCGAGAGGAGCATTAACCCCAGGGTTGACAGACGCGCCACCCAGACCAGGTGTTTGTCGCGCGCATCGCTGTCGGGCTGCTTGTTCAGGAAACGGGCGTACAAATCGTGGACCAGGTAACTTGATCCCCAATTCAGTTGCGTGGAAATGGTGCTCATAAACGCGGCCAAAAACGAAGCCAACAGCAAACCGGTAAGCCCAACAGGCAGAAAATCCTTCATGGCAAAGACATAACCCAGTTGCTTGTTTTGCTGGTAGTCCAGGGCCTGGCCCAACAGGACATCGGTTTTCCCCCGCGCCTGTAAATCGGCTGAAACGGCTAACAATTCGGGGAGCAACGCGGCTGCTTTGGCATTGCTTTGTGCCAATTCCCGGAGGGCATCCGCATCCAAGGCCAGCCAGGTGCTCTCGGCTCCATCTTTAATGAGCTGGCGGGCGTGGAGCCCCAAATCGTCCGCAGGCAGGTTCCGCTCTACACTGTACAGCGAGATAGCGGCCAGACCAACCAGAATCCAGGGCCATGGGCGCAAGCAGTAATGCGCAACGTTAAAGAAAAGCGTTGCCCAAACCGAATCGCGCTCACTGCGCACACTCATCATGCGCTGTGCCACGTAGCCCCCACCCCCCGGCTCCGCCCCAGGGTACCAACTGGCCCACCACTGCATCCCGACTCTGGCCAGAAAGGCCCCCGCCCCGATGGACAACATGGTCCCCGCATCCGGTCCGGTACCGGTGGCTCCTCCATCGACAGCAGGAAGTCCCCCGCTGCCAATTCGCGGAAAAAAGTTGAGCGCAACCTCGGGCATCGCTTCGCGCAAGCCGGCCATTCCCCCGATTTCCGGACTGCGTATGACCAGAAAGGCCAGCGCGGTGGTGCCGCCCATAGCCAAAAGAAATTGAAGCCCGTCGGTGACCGCTATGCCTTTAAGTCCGGCAAATGCGGAATAAAAGGCCGTGAACGCCATCAGGCCAAACGTCAGCAACAAGCCGCTTTGTTGGTCGATGCCCAGGAACACCTGCAAAATGGTGACCATGGCCTGGCTGACCCAACCAATAACCAGCACATTGAGGAAAACGCCCAGGTAAATGGCCTTGAAGCCGCGCAAAAAGGCGGCAATCGGTCCAGTGTAACGCAATTCAATGAATTCCACTTCGGTGAGCACATTGGCCCTTCGCCACAAACGGGCAAAGAAAAAGGTGGTCAGCAGGCCGCCAAAAAGCATGTTCCACCACAGCCAGTTGCCGCTGATACCCGAGGTGGCCGTCAGGTCCGCCACCGCCAGCGGCGTATCTGCGGCAAAAGTGGTAGCCACCATGGAGAGGCCGGCGATGTACCACGGAAGATTTCTGCCCCCGAGAAAAAAAGCCGTCAGGCTCCGGCCTGAACTTCGGGTGTAGGAAAATCCAATAGCAAGGGTCAGGAGCAAAAATGCGCCGAGGACGAACCAGTCTATCTGGGCAAGCTGCATGTTTTTAGTACCTTAGTGCGCCCCGGAAAATCGCAAAAAACGCGGGCCGGCGCGCAAACAAGACTCTACCAGCATGGCTGCAAGTATAAAGAAAATCGGAGTGCTCACATCAGGCGGCGATTCGCCGGGCATGAATGCCTGTATCCGCGCTGTTGTCCGCTCAGCACTTGCCAACGGTTGCGAAGCTGTTGGCATTCAAAGCGGCTATGAGGGCATGATCGAAGGGCTGTTTCGGCCCATGCTCCACCACGATGTCAGCAACATCATTCAGCGCGGCGGAACCATCCTGAAAACTGCCCGAAGCCCGCGTTTTCATCAGCCCGAGTGGCGGGCCGTGGCGCACGCAAAGCTGGTTGAAGCGGGCATTGACGGGCTCGTGGTCATTGGCGGGGACGGCACCTTTACCGGGGCCAAAATCTTTGGCGAAGAATACGACCTTCCCATCGTTGGCACAGCCGGCACCATTGACAACGACCTTTACGGCACCGATTATACCATCGGTTACGACACGGCGCTGAACACCGCCATGGAAGCCATTGACAAAATCCGGGACACTGCTGCCTCGCACAACCGCCTGTTCTTTGTGGAGGTAATGGGACGTGATGCGGGCTTCATTGCCATCAATGCCGGCATTGCCGGGGGTGCAGAAGCCATTCTCATTCCCGAAAGCAAAACCGATGTGGATGCGCTCATCCGCCACCTGGACAACGGGCACGTTACCCACAGCTCCAGCATTGTGGTGGTGGCAGAAGGCGACGATCAGGGGGGGGCCATGGAAGTGGCCCAAAAAGTCAAAGAGAAGTTCAATAAATACGATACGCGGGTTACCATTATCGGGCATATTCAGCGGGGGGGGGCTCCCTCCTGCGCCGACCGCGTCCTGGCGACCCGGGTGGGGGTTGGCGCGGTCAAGGGCCTGCTTCAGGGGGAGCGGGGCTGCATGGCCGGGATCCAGAACATGGACCTGGTTTTCACCCCTTTTGAACAAGCCATCAAACACAACCAGGACATCAGCCCAGCTATGCTGGACCTTGCCCGAAGTTTGAATTGCTTCTTGTAAAACAGCCTAACCCCGGCGCTTATAACACCAACCCCAGCGTTTACCGCACATAACTCTGCCTAACCCCAGCGTCCTATGCGAACAGTCATCCGCAACGCCCGAATCGTTAACGAAGGCCGCATCACCGAGGGTGACATCCTGATCAACGACGACCGCATCGATCAGATCGGGGCACAGTTATCCGCTCCTGAAGCCCGCGAAATCGACGCATCCGGCTGCTTCCTGATGCCCGGCATCATTGATGATCAGGTGCATTTCCGGGAACCCGGCCTGACCCACAAAGCCTGCATCGCCACAGAATCGGCAGCGGCGGCGGCCGGTGGAGTCACCAGTTTCATGGACATGCCAAATGTCAAGCCCCCCTCGTTGACCCAGGCTTTGCTTGAAGAGCGCTACGCGCTTGCAGCTCGCTACGCCGCCGTGAATTACTCGTTTTACATGGGCGTGAGCAACGATAATGGAGAAGAAGTGCTCCGCACAGACCCCAAAACCGTCTGCGGCACCAAAATCTTCATGGGCTCGTCTACCGGCAGCATGCTGGTGGACAACGAACAAACCCTGGAACGCATTTTCGCCGGATCAGCAACCCTCATTGCGCTGCACTGCGAGGATGAAAAACGCATTCGCGAACGCTCAGAACACTTTCGGCAGCGCTATGGCGAAGAGGTGCCGTTCGCCGAGCACCCGAATATCCGCGACGAAATGGCTTGTCTGTTGTCCAGTCAATACGCCGTAAACCTGGCGCGCAAGCACAACACCCGCTTGCACGTACTGCACATTTCCACCGCTGAAGAATTGGCGCTTTTTGAACCCGGACCGCTGGCTGGCAAACGCATTACGGCTGAAGCCTGCGTGCACCATTTGTTTTTCGATGCCTCCGATTACGCCGCGTTGGGCAGTAAAATCAAATGCAACCCGGCCATCAAAGATGCCCGGCACAAACCGCTGTTGCGGGCAGCATTAGTGGAAGGGCGTTTGGATGTCATCGCCACGGATCACGCCCCACATACCCTGGAAGAAAAAGCTGGGACTTACTTCAATGCACCGGCTGGCCTGCCGCTGGTGCAACACAGCCTGAACATCATGTTGGCCATCGCTGAACAGGAAGGTTGGGATCTGCCCTTCCTGGCCCATAAAATGAGCCATGCTGTTGCGGATTGTTTCCACATCCGCGAACGGGGTTACCTGCGCGAAGGCTATTTTGCCGATTTTTTTCTGCTGGATCCCGATGTGGAATGGACCGTAAACAAGGAGCAATTGCTCTACCGGTGTGGGTGGTCCCCGCTCGAAGGCCGTCAGTTTCGGGGGCAGGTTCGCCAAACCTGGGTGAACGGCACCCAGGTTTGGGACAGCAGCGCAGGCTTGCTCCATAGAGCTGGAAAACGTCTCCTATTCCACTGATTGACAAGATATTATGGAAAGGTCGGTCCTTACTGGCCCAGAGCATCCGACCCTTAAGCTTTGTCACAAGCAAGCGGGTTCAGTCCTGACCAAATGCCCTGCATTGCGCTACCTTGACCGTGACCGATTTCTGTCGGCTAAGTCATGGTACGCTATCGCTCTATTCATCGCACCCCTTGCAGCTCATCGAACACCGTATGGGCCGCCCTGTTGCTGAGCACCATATTGCTGTTAGGAACTAAGCCCCTGCATGCGCAGTCCTTCTGGTCGGGCTTGGCCCCGGCTGCAGAACCAACCGTCCCCTGCCTGGATTCCGCAGAACAAGCCCGCATCGCTATGCGCATTCAGACGGAAATCGGGGTTTTGGAAGCAGATGGACGATTGGTCGTCAGCCCCTCCACCCGCAGCCGGCATCCTGAATTTGCAGTACCGGTTCGCGCAAAGCGCGGCGCCGATTATTTCAACCTGGCGGCTATATCCAGCCTCGTGGACCACAACGCATTTACCGGCCGGCAAGACTATGCTTGCGGAACCCGAACCTACAATGCGCACACGGGCACAGACTTCTTCCCATGGCCCTTCGCCTGGATGGCCATGGACAGCAATTGGGCGGAAGTCGTGGCCGCAGCTCCCGGAATAATCGTTTACAAAGAGGACGGTAACAACGATCGCATTTGCGATGGCAGCGGCAGCTCCTGGAATGCTGTATATGTGCAACATGCCGATGGTTCCGTAGCCTGGTATGGTCACCTCAAATCCGGCTCTTTAACCCCAAAAGGACCCGGCGATGCTGTTATTACCGGCGAATTTCTGGGCATTATCGGTTCTTCCGGAAACTCAACGGGACCACACCTCCATTTTGAAGTGCGCGACGCCGATGGTTCTGGCGTTGACCCATTTACTGGAAGCTGTAATGACCTCAACCTGGAATCGTGGTGGGTTGACCAGGAACCCTACCAGGTCAGCACGGTAAACAAATTAGTGTTTCACCATGCGTTACCGGAATTCGGAGCTTGTGGCACCGCTTCAGAAGAGACCCCAAACATTCGCCGTCAATTCTATGCAGGTGAAGACGTTTACCTGGGCATTTACATCCGCGATCCAAAAGTTGGTCAGAAACTGAACATTCGCATCCTCAAACCGGATGGTACGCTCAACAAGCAATGGGAAAGGGCAGTGACCACTTCCGGCGCAGCGGGGTACGAAATTGCCCACCTGAAAATTAACCGCAACCCGCAGTTTGGCGAGTGGACAGCCCGTGTACAATATGAAAGCCAATGGTTTTCGGAGACCTTTCGCGTGTGCATGAACGAAGAAATCTGCACGTGCAACAAACCCGGAAGTCTGCGCCAAATCCCGTTGGAAAGCCATACTACCGGCTTGTATTGGAGCGGACCGGAGAACGGTGAGGAGTACCAGGTTCGCTTAGAATCGAATGGCCGAACGCTGCGCAACTTTTTCACGGAGTCCAACAACATAGATATCGCAGGGCTGAGCACAGAAACATCCCTTACCTGGCAAGTTCGCGCCCGCTGTGGGTACGTTATGTCAGCATGGAGCATTGCCGCTGGTTCAAGACCAGTCATCCTGTTGCCGGACCTTCCTGATACAGGCATTCTTGACCCTCCGCTTCGGGAAGCCTCCGGCTGGCACTGGCCAGACCTCAGCGGCATACGCCTGACCTTGTACGATTTAAGTGGCCAGGTGCTGGTCAAAAGTCATGGTGATCGGCTCAACGCCCCCTATGGGTTAACCCCCGGCCTGTACTTGCTGGAAAAGCAGGCCGAAACCGGAACGCGCAGTTTTGCCCGAGTATCCTGGTAGCCGTGGCCCTGCGCAATAGCTCCCTTCGGACAGCCTGATGGGCATTGCTTAAAAATTCTCCTATCCTTCGTTTTCCATGCGGGAAACGGCGATTTCTTTGCGGTACCAGCGCATCAAATCCGTTGAGGGCAGCTCCGTCCAGCCCACCTGGCGCATCAGCGTGATCAGCTGACCGCGGTGGTAGGAACTGTGGTTAACCACATGCTGCACCACCACCCCGTTTGGTGTATTGTGTCCGTCTTGATTCAACGTTCGGTACGAGCAAGGCAAGCCGGCCCAGGAAACGCTTTGAGCAGCAACAAAATCGCGCAGTTCGGCGGAGGTCTGCAGCAAATAAGGACCGAAATCTGAGAAATCTGGACCGAACTCTTTGCTCGGCCAGCTTTCGGGCGAATGGCCTTGCAGGCGTTTGAGCCAGATGGTTTCCGCATCCCAGATGTGGTACCAGGTTTTGCGCAAACTCGGAAAACTGCTGATTCGCTCAGCGTCCAGGTCTTCATCGGGGTGCGAGGGCAACACGTCCAGCAAAAGCGTGTTGGCCCAGACGTTGTAGGCAACCAGAGCAGATAAATCCAGCATATCGGGTAGATTGGGTGTGCGGCAAAATAAGCGGAATTTCACGCGGCCACAACGCTCCTTTTTCCCCAACCCTTCAACGGCGCCCTGCGCCTCAAAAGAAGCGGCAAACCACAAGACCATGGACCACCCCAAGCGCCCTTCTGACCCGGACCACAACGCTGCAGCCGTTGTGCCCGGTTTCGGCACAGCCTGCGTAAAAAACCGGCACATAGACGACAAGGCCATTCACCCGCACCGCGAAGCCATTTACCCTACTTCTGCGTTCACCTTTCCGGATAGCGCGGAAGCCATGCGCCTGTTTGAAGACCGCAATGCAGGGTACATCTACGGCCGATGGAACAATCCAACTGCCGAAGCCGCAGCGCGGGCTATTGCCGACCTGGAGACCCTGGGCACTGGTCTGGAGGCCACGGCGAGACTGTTTGGGTCGGGGATGGCCGCAATTTCTGCCGCGCTGATGGGCCTGCTCAAACCCGGACAGGCCGTTTTGACCCAACACCAACTTTATGGCGGCACGGATGAATTGCTGCGTCAACTGTTAGCGCCCTGGGGGATAAAACGCGTTCAGGTAGACCTGAACCGCATGGACGAATTGGATCAAGCCTTAAGCAACCACCCGGAGATTGCCGTGGTCTATGCCGAAACGCCCTCTAATCCCATGCTCTATTGTGCCGATCTCCAGGCGCTTTCGGCCTGGTCGCGCAGCGCAAACTTGCCACTGATCGTGGACAACACCTTCGCCACACCCTGGCTGCAACAACCGCTGGCGCTGGGTGCGGACCTTGTGGTTCATTCCACCACCAAATTTCTGAACGGACACGGATCTGCCTTGGGCGGGGCTGTGGTCAGCACCCGCCGCGACTTGATGGACGGGCCCATCTTTCAGCAACTCAAGTTGATGGGGGCCTCCCCCAGCCCTTTCGACGCCTGGCTGCTGTTGAGCGGGTTAAAAACACTGGAGCTGCGCATGGAGCGGCACTGCGCCAATGCCCACCAGGTAGCGGCTTTTCTACAAGGGCATAAAGCGGTGGAAAAGGTGTTTTACATCGGGCTGCCGGAGCACCCCTACCACGCTGTTGCAGCGCGCCAAATGCGGGATTTTGGCGCCCTGATGAGCATAGAGTTGAATGGCGGAATGGCAGCGGCAATCCGGCTAATGGATCGCGTGCGCATTTGCACCCTGGCCACAACGCTCGGGACCCCGGACACCCTCATCCAACATCCTGCATCCATGACGCATTTGCCAGTGCCCCGGGAAGAGCGCCTGGCAGCAGGCATAACCGACGGCCTGGTGCGCATTGCGGTAGGCATTGAAAACGCCCGGGACATCATCGCCGATTTAGACCAGGCGCTGGAAGAGCAAGGGCTTAGTTTAGGCTGACCGAGCTGAGCTCAGCTGAGCTTCGCCGAAATCAGGCTTATAAACTCACTGCGGGTGGCCGGATCTTTGAACTGACCGGTGAACGCCGATGTGGTGGTGGTTGAATTCTGCTTTTGCACCCCGCGCATCATCATGCAAAGGTGCTTGGCTTCAATAACCACGGCTACTCCCAGCGGATCCAGCGTGTCTTTGAGGCAGTCCAGAATCTGGTGCGTCAAACGCTCCTGCACCTGAAGACGGCGGGCATAAACATCCACCACCCGGGCAATTTTACTTAACCCCACGATTCTGCCATTCGGGATATAGGCCACGTGCGCCTTTCCGTAAAAAGGCAGCATGTGGTGCTCGCACAACGAGTAAAGCTCAATGTCTTTTACCAGCACCATTTCGCTGGCGCTCTCTTTGAACATCGCCCCGCGAACAATGGAGTGCGCGTCCATTTCGTAGCCCTGGGTAATGAACTGCATGGCCTTCGCCACCCGCAGTGGCGTTTTTTGGAGCCCTTCGCGCGAGACGTCTTCACCCAGGCGTTCTAAAACGCCGTGGTACAAACCGGTCAGAGCATCCGTGGTTTCGCCAGAGAAAATCTCTTGCTTCTGGTAGTTGGGGTTGTCCTCCATGCTCGATGAGCTAACGATGTCCCTGGGAATAATTTCTTTGACGCGCATTCGCTGGAAAAAATGATCGGGTGAACAATTGGTCTTTAGACCCTTAATCGCCGAAATAATCTGCGTAGATGTTTTCGGTCTCGAATAACCTGACCCGAAACAGCGTTCCCGGGGGCAGGTGCGGCGCTAACCGCTTCCAGATCACCTTAACAAAGTTTTCCGTAGAAGGTTGACGATCAGCAAAATCGTCCACATCCAGGTTTAGGTTTTTATGATCAAACCGCGCGACGATATGCTCCCGCATAAGCCGCCCGAGTTCCTTGGCATTCAGGATAAAGCCAGTATCCGGATCGGGCTCTCCTTTTACCGTAACGTAGAGGTCAAAATTATGCCCGTGAAAATTGGTGTTGGCGCAAGGACCAAAGACCGCTTCGTTTTGTTCATCCGGCCAATGCGCTACGTACAGCCGGTGGGCGGCGTTAAAATGCTCTTTTCGGGTCAGGTAAACCATGGCAGTACAAAACGAGCTGCTTCATCCAGCAGCACGCTAAAGTTAAGTAATTTGGCCCCTGCTGATGGTGTTTAATCGGCCTTTCCGGTTAATCAGAACATTAAACGTTCGCAATTCACCCCATTCGCTAACTTTTTGAATGGACATTCTCCTGGTGGCAGCAACTGCCGCAGAAATCCGACCTCTGGTAGAACGCCTGCGGCTGTCCCCAGGTTCCCGGTCGGGCAATGCCGAAGGTTTTGTGGCAGGAAATCGGGTTGAAGTGCTGTTGACCGGCGTGGGCATGACGGCAACGGCCTACCGGTTAGGTCGGCGCCTGGCGCAGCGCTACTTTGATTTGGTGCTGAATTTAGGCGTAGCCGGGGCGTATCCAGGCCGCCTTGAGCAAGGCGATGTCTGCCACGTTACCGTGGAGCTGTTCGGCGATCTGGGTGCTGAAGACGGACCCGCCTTTCTTGACCTGTTTCAATTGGGGCTGGCCGACCGGGATGAATTTCCCTACCTGGACGGCAAACTCGCCAATGCCCTTGACCCTGGCCCCGGTCCTTTAGCCAACTTACCCCGCGCAACCGGGCTGACCGTCAATACCGTGCATGGCGAAGAAGCGGCCATCGCCCGGTGCATAGCGCGCTACGGCGCAGATGTGGAAACTATGGAAGGTGCTGCTGTGTTTTACACCTGCATCTGCGAAAAACAGGCTTTTGCTGAAGTGCGCGCCATCTCCAACCGGGTGGAGCGCCGCAACCGGGCCCATTGGAACCTGCCCTTAGCCGTGCAAAACCTGCGCGACTTTGGGCTGGAGTATCTGGAAAGTCTGGGGCAATGACGGGGGAATACCCTCCGCCATTCCACAACATCGTTTACTTTATCCTGACCTTTCATGCGCCTCACCCTCGGCTTTTCAACTTGTCCAAACGATACCTTTCTCTTTGATGCACTGGTGCATGGCCGGGTGCGCGATCCGGAACTGGATTTTGACGTGGTGCTCGACGATGTGGAAGCCCTCAACGAGCGCGCATTAGCCGGCCACCTGGACTTGACCAAACTCAGCTATGCTGCCTTGCCCGCCGTGTTGGATCGCTACGCGCTGCTGCGCGCAGGCAGCGCGCTCGGGCGCGGTGTAGGACCCTTGCTCGTGGCCGCAGAAGCCCTTCGCCCGGAAACCTGGGCTTCGTTGCGGGTGGCCATTCCGGGGGTTTACACCACCGCCAATTTTTTGCTGGGATGGGCCTTTCCTGAAATTGTGCAAAAAAAGCCCATGCACTTTTCAGCCATTGAGGCCGCAGTGCTGCACGGCGAGGTTGATGCGGGCTTGCTGATCCACGAAAACCGATTCACCTACGCAGCCCGCGGTTTGCAGAAGTTGGCTGATTTGGGCGAAGTGTGGGAATCCCGCAGCGGCCTTCCGATTCCGCTTGGCGGTATTGTTGCGCGCCGAAGTTTAGGCAGCCCGCTCATCCGGCGCATTGATGCGCTGTTGCGCGCCAGCGTGGAACACGCCTTTGCTCACCCTGACGATTCACGGGCTTATGTGCAACTGCACGCACAAGAAATGGAACCCGCCGTGCAACAAGCCCACATAAATTTATATGTAAATTCTTACACAATTGACTTAGGGGCAGACGGAGAAGCGGCAGTAAGGGAGCTGCTGCGCATGAACGGGGCAGCGAATCAGGCGCTTTTTGCGTAAACTGGCAGCACCCCCCACGCGCGCAGCCGCTCCAGGGCCTCTTTTGGCGTTGCGCCAAAACTGACCAGGCCTTCTTCGTGACCGGCCATGGCAAAGACACCCTCTTTACGCAGTTCGGTTTCGAGAAACAAGCGGCTGACCTCCTGGGCCATAGCGGGCGTACCGTAGGCCACCTCCGCGGCAGTGGTTGGCACCTGGTGCAAGAGGCGCCGCCAGTGTTCCAGGTGATGCACGTGCAGCACACAGCCGATGTTCGGGTCAGCGGCATAGACCGCCGCATGGGTCATGGATTCGGAGCTGGCGTCGATCGGCCCTTCGCAGCGCAAGGCATTGGCGGGCGCATGGACCGACAGTACACGCACGTAATACCGGCCATCTAATTGAGCCCGATTGCCGGTCTGGGTGCCGGAAATAATGAAGGGAACAAAGGCCCGGTCAGCCCCCTGGGTTGATTCCGCTGTTGACGCTTGACCCGAACGGTGCCCCGACCCTTGCCCCGAACGGTGCCCCAACCCCTGCCCTGACGCTTGCCCCAACCCCTGCCCTGACGCTTGCCCCGATCCGGTTGTCCGAAGCAACAGTCCATCGCCAACCCCACTTTCCACCCCGGCCAAAAATCCCGGTTCCAGCCAGCTGACGTTGCCAAAACCGATGCCGTCGGCGTACATGCCCACGAGGCCAGCGCGGTAGAGCACATCCCGCGCGGCTTCCAGCCCTTGCCAAAGTACTTCCTGAAGGGGCGCGGCTTCCACGCGGTCCTGCTGAAATTTGACATAGCCTTCGTCGCGAATTACCATACTATATAAAATGTTATGCAGACTGCACCGCTGTGCCCTGGTGCTCAGGGAACAACCGCAACAGCCCGGCCTCGCCGGCTTCACAAATACCGCGCTCGGTGATCAGGCCGCTGACCAGGCGGGCAGGGGTGACATCAAAGGCGGGATTACCCGCAGGCGTTGCTTCAGGACAGATCAGCACTTCGCCCGGAAGACCTGCCCGATCCAAGCCTTGTACCCAGCGGACTTCCTCGCCGCTTCGCGCTTCAATAGGAATGCCGTGCAGACCATCGCGGAGCGACCAGTCAATGGTGCTCGAGGGAAGGGCCACGTAAAAAGGAACGCCGTTGTCGCGGGCAGCCAGCGCCTTGAGGTAGGTGCCGATTTTGTTGGCCACATCACCGCTGCGCGTGGTGCGGTCTGTGCCCACGATGACCAGGTCCACCTGGCCGTGCTGCATAAGGTGCCCGCCGGCATTGTCCGCGATGAGGGTATGCGGAATGCCGTGCTGGCCCAGTTCCCAGGCCGTCAGTTGCGCACCCTGGTTCCGCGGCCGGGTTTCGTCCACCCAAACGTGGATAGGAATGCCCGCATCGTGTGCCTGGTACATCGGAGAAGTAGCTGTGCCCCAGTCCACCGTGGCCAGCCACCCGGCGTTGCAATGGGTCAGGATCTGCACAGGGCGGTCTGGATGGCGGTTGTGCAAATCCCGGATGAGCGCCAGGCCGTGCCGGCCGATGGCTTCGCAGCAGGCCACGTCTTCGTCGGCTATGCAGTTAGCTTCCTGCAGGAGGGCTTGAGCCAGGGCTTTTGCAGAAGCTGGTCCGTTGGTTTCTGCGAACTGTTCTGGTCGAAGGGCCGCGCGGATCACACGACGTTGCCGCTCCAGTGCCCAGGCCAGGTTCACTGCCGTGGGCCGCGCCTGATCCAGCTCATCGCACACGTTCAACAGCGATGCCGCGTCCAGGGCTGTCTCCCCGGTTTTGGAGCGGGACGAGAGCCCTTCGCCCGAAAAATGGCTATCCGGAAACGCGCTTGCGTACCCGTTGGCCGCTGCCAACCAGACCCCGTAAGCCGCCACGGCACCAATCAGCGGCGCTCCGCGAGTGTGCATTTCCCGAATGGCCGTAAACACCTGCGCCGGCGTTTCCAGGTGCTCGGTGACCATGCGGTGCGGCAAGTGGCGCTGGTCCAAAATTCCGACTCGGGCAGGCTGGTCAGCGACCACCCAAACGGACCTGTAATGCGTATCTTTAACTTTCATGTTCGGTACCCGCAAATTTAGGCAAAGCCTCCGGCAGGCAGCGGCCTTTTCCTTCCTTCTGCTGCTTTGGCTCCTGCCCTGCTCTGCGCAGCCAGCCGATCCTGGATCTGCCCCTGCCCAAACCGCTTCGGCCCTCTTGTTCGTGGATTCCACCACCATCATCGGTCAATTCCGCGACGGTACGCTTTACACCGGCCCGGAGCAAGTGGCTTTCAACCTGATGGGCAACACGCTTTTTGAGGGAAACAGCACAGCTCGCGAAGCCATGGTGTACCTGGTAGGCATCCTTGACCCCTTTGGCAAGAAAGACCAATACGTTTATTTCAGCGATGGCGAGGAAATAGCCTTTACCATGGGGCGCGGGGTATTGTATTTTGGAGAGCTCAGCGATCCCGATTTAGAAACGCTGCTGCGGGTCATTCCGTTGGAACAGGGGTTCTGGGAGATTCGCGGCGGTCTTGACGATCGCTCGCTGGGTGTGTTGGCGGTAGAAGGAGAACTCCGCGCAGCGGAGTGGTTTACCTGCCTGCACCAGTATGTGCTCCACTACAACCTGGACCGCCAGGTCAATGCCCGCATTGCGGCGCTTTATCCCAGGGAGGGTTCGGGTGGTGCTGGCACTTCCGACTTGCCGGTTGGAGGCCGGATGCGCTTGTACATGGATGGCAACCCCTATTACGAATGGGAGTTTGACGGCAAAATCCTCAAGCCGGTTTGGGGCATCCGCAGCGATGACGAATGGAGCTTTGACGGCCAGTACATCCGGCCGGTGTTTGGCATGGTCAGCCGCCAGGAATGGATATGGGACGGGCGCATGCTCAAGCCCTACTGGTCGCCCGAACCAGCCAATCAATGGATTTGGGACAACGGCATTCTGCGCCGCTTCTGGAACAACAACCCCGACGAGGAATGGCGCCTGGCAGACGGCTTAGTAGGCCCGCATTGGTCGCAAGACCCCACCCGCAACTGGGTTGTGGAAGGCAATTTTCCCCTTCCCCTGATTGCCATGGTTGTGCTGGGTATTGCGGATCGGTAGTAAAGGGAGGGTATCTCTGAACACCCAGGATTTAACGGCTCTGCCAACAAATGACTTGTGGAGCACAATTAGTTCGCGCAAGATCCATATAACATTTACTATAAATTTTTTAATTTTGTCTCGTCATCAGTACAATAAATTACATAGTATGAAATTTTTCGCGCTTCCTTTAATCCTCTTGGGCATAATTGTTCTGCCTTCTTCCGGGATTGCCCAAACCACCAATGGTGGCGTCAACGTAGTCTGGGGTCCTGAATACGAAGGGAAGACAAGAGTTCCCATCCAGGAAATTGTTGGAAGAATTAATGAAGAATTATACGTTATTAAAAAAGACGGATTTCTCCTCACAAAAAGTGACTTTTTCCTGGAGCGGTACGATGATAAAATGAATCCGTTGACCTCGATTCCGCTTGAAATGAAAAGCTATGGCGATTACCAGGCCATCATCATCCACGGCGAGAAACTCTGGATGTTCAGCTCTGACAAATCAGAGGATAACAACGATGTTGTTTTGAATGCCAGGGAGATCCATGCCAATACGCTTATCCCCTCCAGAAAAACGATCGAAGTCTCCAAATCGGCAAAGCCTACCTTAGGACAAAAACTCCTCAAAAGCAATTTTCTTCTCGGGGGTTTGGCCAATCCGAACCTGGAAGCCAAATACAAATTCGAACAGAGTGAAACCAAGAAGTTTTTAGCCGTCCTTTCCACCTGGCCTTACAAAGCAGAAGGCGAAAACAAGAAAACGGAAGAAGCGCTGAATATTCAGGTCTTTGATGAAGCCATGCAAGTGGTTCAATCGCGCGACGTGGTCCTGCCCTGGCCCAGTTTTCTTTTTGATGCAACGGAACTCCGGGTAGATGATCAAGGCAACGCCTATTTGCTCGGTATTCGATACGAAGGAAGCAGACGATTGAAACGAGATGGTGAGCCAAATTATGAATACATCCTTTTCAAATTTCCTAAAGGTTCCGAAACCATGCAGGAATACAGCATCCGCCTCGATGACAAATTCATCACGGACATGAACATTGCCATTGACGAGAATGGGAAAATCGCCGCTGCCGGTTTCTACTCCAATACGCCTTCTTTTGATATTACGGGGACTTACTACCTGATGGTGGATGGCAGAACCAAACAGGTTACCAAATCTTCAACAAAGAGTTTTGAGTTGGACTTTTTGACGGAAGGATTAACCGAAAGGCAAGAAGAAAAAATGGAGCGCAAGGCTGAAAAGGGCAAATCAATTGATCTCCTTGATATGGAACTTCGAAAATTAACTCCAATGCCGGGAGGCGGTTGGCTGCTGGTTGGCGAACAATACAAAGTGGTAGAGGTAACCAGAACCACAACATCGACCACCGGGATAACGACGTCAAGTACCACCACTCACTATTACTACAACGACATCATCGTCGTGCGCATTTCCAACAAAGGCGACATAGACTGGGCCCACAAAGTGCCAAAGCGACAATACACTGTGGAAGATGGAGGGTTCTACTCTTCCTTTATCCAAAGTGAAGTTGACGACAGAATCTACATTGTGTACAACGACAACCCAAAAAACCTGACAGAAGATAAACCGGGAAAGTATTGGAATTTTATTCCTGGAAAAGAAAGCGTGGTGATGCTGGTGCAGTTTGACGCACAAGGAAACATGACCAAAGATATGCTATTCAGCTCTGATGATGCTGAGGTCATTGTAAGACCAAAAGTCAGCAATCAAATAGACCCCGAAACTACTATTTTGGCTGGCCAGCGCCGAAAGACGCACCGTCTGATGAAGATCAGTTTTTAACTTACGGGCATCGCTAAATGGGAAGTACTTTGGTAACCTCCGCACTTTGACGGTATTCTTCGTACACTTCCGCAATAATCCCATCCGAAATCCCGAATTTTGGCACGATAACCCTTCGTATGTTGGCCCATTGCATCACGCGCAGAAAAATCTGTGTGGCGGGCAGGATAACGTCGGCGCGGTCAGGCTTTAATCCCAAATCGCGAACGCGCTCGCCATACGACATGCTGCCCAGGTGCTCAAATGCCTGATGTACCTGGTCCTGCGTCAGGTAATTCTCGCGTGCGCGACCGTAAACCTTGATGAGCTTGTTGATGTTTCCGCCGGAGCCGATGGCCGTAATGGGCGGTCTGCGGCCAGGCCGATTCTGCTCAATCCAGGTCTTCATTTCCGCCCAGGTCTCCGGATCAACCTGGTTGTTGAGCACCCGCAACGTACCAATTCTAAACGATTGGCTGGCCAACACCTTTCCCTGGTGGAAATAAACCAGCTCGGTGGAGCCACCACCAACATCAATGTAGAGGTAGTATCGGGTTTGGTCTGAATGGCGGTTGCCAAACTCGGAATGCAGGATGACCGATGCTTCCTTTTGACCACTGATCACTTCGATGTTGATGTTGGCTTCTTCCTTAACGCGGCTGATGGCCAGGTCGCCGTTCCTGGCTTCGCGCATTGCGGAGGTGGCAAAAGCCTTGTAGCCCAAAATGCGGTGCACATCCATGAGCAGCCGGAAAGCTTTCATGGTCATGGCCAGATCGCTGATTTTTTCCTCAGTAAAGTTGCCCGACTGAAAAGCCTCTTCGCCCAAACGAACCGGTACGCGGTAAAGTGAGTCTTTTATGAACAGCGGTCCGTTGGCGCGCTCAAACACGTTGGTGATCAACAAGCGAACGGCGTTGGATCCGATGTCAATGGCTGCAAATCTCACGATCCTGAAGAGGGGGTTAAGTTATCCGCGTGCAGAGCATCCGGCGGATTTGTTGAAGGAGCGGGCAAATCTGCTGCTGAAGCATCCCGGCCCTGCTCCAAAAATCGCTCAAAATAGGCATATTGAATCTTCTGGGAACGCCAGGAGGAGGCATCGGCGCGCCTGGGCTTGTAGGTATTGCGCAAATCAGCATCCAGGATGCGGGCTTTGACATTGTCTTCCCACTGAATCTCCAGCACATCCCGCAATTGCTGTTGAAGTTCGGCATCGTGGATGGGCACCAGCACCTCGACGCGGTAATCCAGGTTGCGCGTCATCAAATCGGCCGAGCCGATGTAATACAGCGGTTTCTCGCCATTGCACGCCAGAAACACGCGGCCGTGCTCCAGGTATTTGTCCACAATGCTGATAACTTCAATGTTCTCGCTTTGCCCCTTTACCCCCGGAACCAAGGAACAAATGCCCCGAATAATGAGCCGAACATGCACGCCAGCCTGGCTGGCCTCGTACAACTTCTTGATCATTTTCTTGTCCACCAGGCTGTTCATCTTGAAAAACAACCAGGCTTCCTTACCAGCGCGCGCATGGTTGATCTCGTGTTGAATGATCACCCCTATGCGGTTGCGCAGGTAAAAAGGAGCCACGAGCAGCTGTTTGTACTTGCTCAGGGAATAGTTGCGCTCAAAAAAGTTAAAGACCTTGTCCACCTCCCGCGTGATCTTGGGATTGGTAGTCATCAGCGCAATGTCCGTATAAATTTTAGCCGTATCCTCGTTGAAATTGCCTGTGCAGATGAAGGCATAGTCCACCACTTTGCCCTCTTCCACCCGCTTAATCAAGCAGAGCTTGGCGTGTACCTTGAGTTGGTTGACCCCAAAAATGACCCGAATGCCCTCTTCCTGCATATGATTGGCCCAATAAATGTTGGCCTCTTCATCAAAACGTGCCTGCAACTCCACCACCACGGTAACATCTACCCCATTGCGGGCCGCATTGATCAGTGCACGAATGATGGACGAATTCTCCGCTGCGCGGTACAGCGTCATGTGAATCTGCGACACCTTAGGGTTAATGGCCGCTTCGCGCAGAAAATCAATCAGGTAGTGGAACGATTGAAAGGGAAAATGCAGCAGTACGTCCCGCTCCCGGATGACCGAATAAATGCTTCTTCCGGCGGGCAAATGCGGATGGTTCAGCGGCTGAGGTCGGCTGTGCAACAAATCCTGCCTGCCCAGATGTGGAAACTTCATAAAATCTTTGAAGTTATGATAGCGTCCACCGGGAATAATTGCATCTTCCTCTGCCGATAACTTCATCTTTCCGATCAGGTAATCCAGAAAGGGCTGGGGCATTTGCTCGTCATACGTCAGGCGCACCGGTTCGCCTATCCTGCGGCGCTTGAGGCTCTGTTCCAGAGCCTTCATGTAACTCAGCGTCTGGTCGTTGTCAATGTCCAGTTCTGAATCGCGGGTAAACTTGATCGTAAAGGCCTCCGCTTTATCATGAGGAAATATGTAATAAATGGAGTCCAAATTGTAGCGGATTACATCATCCAACAAAACAATGTATTTGCGTCCACCGCGCTCTGGAAGTTCCACAAACCGGGGAAGGGTGTCCGGAATTTCAATCAACGAATAGCGGGTTTCACTGGGCTGTCGGGTGTTCAAAAGGCGAACCGCCAAATAGATGGACGTATCGCGCAACGTAGGAAAATCCTTGACGTTGTCAATCATGATCGGAAAAAGGTTCAATCGAACTTTCTCCTGAAAATAATTGCGCACCCACAGCCCTTGACTGGGTGTCAACTCGCCTTCATGAATGACCCAAATGGACTCCCGTTTGAGCTCTTCCATCAGGGCCCTGTACGTATTGTCAAAACGCACCTGTTGCCGCAACACCGTGTCCTGAATCTGTTCCAGAATCTCTACCGGGTCGCCAACAAACTCTTTGACAGATTCATTCAGCCTGGCAATACGCCGCACCGTGGCCACACGCACGCGAAAAAACTCGTCCTGGTTGTTGGAATAAATGCCCAAAAAGCGCAAGCGTTCCAACAGCGGTACAGAAGGATCTTCGGCCTCCTGAAGCACGCGCTCATTGAAAGAAAGCCAGGAAATCTCCCGATTGATGTATTTGATTTGGGCCAATGGCATAGAATTCCGTTCGAGGTTGGCAAAAAACATCAGGCAAAAAGCAACTGTCTGATAGGCGCAAAGGGGTTAGAGTGACGGATCAATGATCTTGGGAATGACAAAAAACAGTTTGCGGCCCCGTTCTTCTAGGTCTGCCCAGTGGTCCACATCAAACTGCATGGCGCAGACTGCCGTGGTGGGGTAATGCAGCTTGCCCAGGCGGCAAAAACGATCGCAGAAGGCCGAGATAACTGGTTCGTGGCTAAAAAAGTACAGCCGATTGATTTCGTCAGGGGTTTCCCGAATCGCCGCAGCGATGCCGTCCACCCCTTCGAAATACAAGCGTTCATCCCGGCGGATATTCGCTTCCGGAAAGCTTAGCACCCCGGCCATAAGCAAGGCGGTCTCGTAGGCCCGGCGGGCCGGACTGGACAACATGCCGTCCGGTAAGTGTTCCAAACGGAGCAGGTAGCGAGCAACCCCTGGAGCAGCGCGACGGCCGCGGTTGTTGAGCGGTCGCTCGCGGTCGGCCAGAGCTGGCTCATCCCAACTGGATTTAGCGTGCCGAACGGCGGTAAGAATCTTGGGCATCCAGCGTTAAAACTAAGGCTTTTAACCCTTTGCCGTGCGGCAGCACTTTTTCTGCATGTCGTATCTTAGCGGCCCTGGCAGCGCTGGCAAAATCAGCTCGGTTCTGCGTTTGAGCGCCAAAATGCTCCCGCCAGCGCGATAAACGTTTCCCCTTCAGCTTTTTTCATTCGCTTTCTCATGGCCCAGCCTGAACTTCCCAAACAATACGACCCCTCGCAAGTTGAGGACAAATGGTACGCCCATTGGCTTAAAAAAGAGTACTTCCGCTCCGTGCCCGATGACCGCGAACCCTTCACCATTGTCATCCCCCCGCCCAATGTAACCGGTGTGCTGCACATGGGCCATATATTAAATAATACTATTCAAGATATTTTAATTCGAAGGGCCCGCATGCAGGGCAAAAATGCGTTGTGGGTTCCCGGCACGGATCACGCTTCCATTGCCACCGAAGCCAAGGTGGTGCAAAAATTGCGCGCGGCGGGCATCAAAAAAGGAGATCTGAGCCGTGAAGAATTCCTCAAACACGCCTGGGAATGGACCGACAACTACGGCGGCATTATCTTGGATCAGCTCAAGAAACTGGGGGCCTCCTGCGACTGGAGCCGCACCAGCTTTACCATGGAGCCCTCGCTGTCCGATGCCGTGTTGGATGTATTTGTTGACTTATACGAAAAGGGGCTCATTTACAGAGGGCTGCGCATGATCAATTGGGACCCGGAAGCCCAGACTGCGCTGAGCAACGAAGAGGTCATCTACCGCGAAGTCAGCGATAAGCTCTACTATGTTCGCTACGCCGTCAAAGGCCAGGATCGCTATGTGGTGGTGGCTACCACGCGCCCGGAAACCATTATGGGCGATGTGGCCGTGTGCTTTCATCCAGACGATCCGCGCTATGCTGACTTGAAAAACGCCACCTTGATTGTGCCGTTGGTCAACCGCGAGGTGCCCGTCATCTACGACATATACATTGACATGGAATTCGGCACGGGCTCGCTCAAGGTGACCCCTGCGCATGACACCAACGATTACGAAATCGGCAAAAAACACGGCCTGGACGTCATCGACGTGTTTAACGCCGATGGCACACTGAGCGCCGCCGCCGGTTTGTGGGTGGGCGAAGATCGCATGGTGGTCCGCAAAAAAGCTGCCGCCCGGCTTGAAGAACTCGGTCTTCTTGAAAAAGTGGAAGACTTGGTTCATTCCGTGGGCTTTAGCGAGCGCACGGATGCTGTGGTAGAGCCTCGCTTGTCGTTGCAGTGGTTCCTGAGCATGGAGCGCCTCGCCGCCCCGGCCCTTCGCGCGGTCGTTGAGGATGAGATCAATCTTATTCCCCCAAAATTCAAAAACACTTACCGCCACTGGATGGAGAACATCCGCGAATGGTGCATCTCGCGCCAATTGTGGTGGGGCCATCGCATACCCGCCTGGTACTACGGTGCCGGTGATCATGACTTTGTGGTAGCCCGAAGTGAAGAAGAAGCGGTCGAAGAAGCCCGTCGCCAGAGCGGCAACCCGGCGTTAACCCTGGCCGATCTCCAACAGGACCCGGATGTGCTGGACACCTGGGCTTCCAGCTGGCTTTGGCCCATTTCCGTCTTCGATGGTTTTTCCAACCCCAATGGCGACGACATCAATTACTACTACCCGACCAATGTGCTGGTCACCGCCCCTGAAATTCTGTTCTTCTGGGTAGCGCGCATGGTCATGGCTGGCATCGAGTACCGCGGCGAAGTGCCCTTCCGCGATGTTTACCTGACCGGCATTGTCCGCGACAAACAGCGCCGCAAAATGAGCAAGAGCCTGGGCAACAGCCCAGACCCGCTGGAGATCATTGCCCAATACGGCGCAGACGGCATGCGGGTGGGCATGCTCATTTCTTCTTCAGCCGGAAACGATATCCTTTTTGATATCAAGCAGTGCGAGCAGGGCCGCAATTTCGCCAACAAAATCTGGAATGCCTTTCGCCTGATTCAGGGCTGGGAAGTAAAACCCGGTGCTAATCCCGACAACGAAGGCCCCGTGCTTTGGTTTGAACACAAACTGTACCGCATGGTGGCTGAAGTAGATGACCTGCTCGGCCAGTTCCGGATTTCTGAAGCCCTTAAAGTCCTGTATTCCTTTGTCTGGGATGATTTCTGCTCCTGGTACCTGGAGTTCATCAAGCCCGCATTCGGCCAACCCATTGACGAAGCCACGCACGGCAACACCATCCGATTCTTTGAGGTGCTCCTCAAGTTGCTGCACCCTTTCATGCCCTTCCTCACCGAAGAACTTTGGCATTACCTCTCCCAGCGCGCTGAAGGGGAAGACCTGGTTATTGCCTCCTGGCCCAAGCACCGCGAATGGGTAGATGCCTACATCGAGGCGGGCGAAGTAGCGAAAGACATCATCAGCAAAGTCCGCGACCTGCGGAACAACAAGCAACTCGGCTTTAAAGACGAATTGCCGCTGCGGGTGCGGACCGCGTCGCTGGACACCTACCAGACCTTTCGCCCTACCTTGATGAAGCTTGGCCGCCTGAGCGAATTCAGCACGGTAGCCGAAGACGTACCCGGTGCACTGGCTTTCCTGAGCGGCACCACGCGTTTCTTTTTGGAAGCGGGGATCGTGATAGACACCGAAGCGGAACGGGCCAAGTTGCTCGCCGACCTGGAGCGGTTGCGCGGATTTTTGGTTTCAGTAGAAAAGAAGCTCAGCAACGAGCGCTTTGTGGCCTCCGCTGCTCCGGAAGTCCTGGAGCGCGAACGGCAAAAGCAAGCGGATGCGCTGGAGAAGATCCGGGTTATTGAAGGGGAGTTGGGGGCATAATTGATCCATACGTGATCTAAATTCTCCTACCTTCACCTTACCTAAACACAAGGCCTATGTCCCCCGCGCTGCGCAACGTTCTGGCGGTGATTGCCGGTTTGCTGATAGGTTTACCCGTGAATATGGGTTTGATCATCCTGGGACCAATGGTGATTCCTCCTCCGCCAGGAGCCGATTTTACCAGCCCGGAAGGGCTGGAAGCAGCCATGCCGCTGATGGAACCAAGGCATTTCGTTTTTCCGTTTTTGGCGCACGCATTGGGAACGCTGGTTGGGGCCATTTTTACCGCCCGCTTTGCCGCCAGCCGCCAAACAGCAATGGCACTGGTCGTGGGGGTATTTTTTCTGGCAGGTGGTATTGCGAATGTCTCCATGTTGCCTTCGCCGATGTGGTTCAATGCCCTGGATTTGTTAGGGGCGTACCTGCCCATTGCTTTTCTCGGAGGGCAGATTGGCAGGCGTATGCGCAGCAGTAAAGGTGTCCCGTCTTCCCCCCGGTAAAACCCTTTTGGCCCCACAACGCTTGCCCGACTACCCACAATTTCCAGTACTGGAGCTTGCAAAGCCCCACACTTCCCCTTAACTTGGTGTAGGTTTTGACTCGCTACAAACAAGGTCCCCTAAGCAATCAACTATGAAATCTTTACGCTTTTTGCGGATGGCTGTGCTCACCTTTTGCACATTTGCTTTTGTTCTGATGCCGTCCTGCCAGGATAAGGAACCGGGCATTGAATCCAGAGCCAGCGACTTTTCCTCGCAGGTGGTGCAAGACTACATGAGCTTAATGGGCGTCCTGTCCAAAGAGACCACGGGGGCATTCCCTCCGGTAGTAGCCCGTGCTTATGCGTACACAGGACTGGCTCTTTACGAAAGCCTTGTACCGGGCATGCCGGACAACAACTCGTTTGCAGGGCTCATCAGTGGGTTTAGTGCTGATATGATTCCAGACGCAGAAGCAGGCGAATACCATTGGGGAGTCGTGGCCAATGCAGTGTTGGCCCAAATGCTTCGGGACTGCTTTTCGGGTGCTACACCAGAAAACTTAGCGGCTATTGATGCGTTGGAGGTTGATTACCGCGACAACATTTTTGCTGCAGAAGCAGACGCCGAGGTCATGTCGCGTTCCGAGGCACATGGCAAGGCGGTAGCTTTAGCTATTTTGGCTTATGCGGACGCCGATGGAGAGGCTAATTGCTTCAACACCAACTTTCCGACCTCTTATGTTGCTCCTGTTGGCCCCGGCATGTGGCGACCTACACCACCGCTTTTCGCTTTGGCACTGCAGCCCTATTGGGGGGATGTACGCCCCTTCCTGAACCGGAACATCAGCGAGGAAATGCCGCCCCCGCCGCCTTCATACTCCACTACGCCTGGCACTGAGTTTATGGACGAGGTGATGGAAGTATACAATACGGTGTTGAACCTCACCGACGAACAGCGCATCATTGCCCACTACTGGTCAGATGATCCGGGCAAAAGTGCCACTCCGGCTGGCCATTCGCTGTCCATCCTTCGTCAGGTATTGGACTTAGAGGATGCCAATCTTGCAGAGGCAGCTGAATCGTTTGCGCTGATGACCATGGCTGTGCACGATGCCTTCATTTCCTGTTGGGAGAGCAAGTACATCTACAACCTGGTGCGCCCTATTACCGTTATTCAAACGGAAATTGACGGCGCGTTTACGATTCCGCTGCCCACCCCACCTTTTCCCGAATATACCTCAGGCCATTCCGTGCAATCCGGTGCCGCGGCCAAAGTGCTCACCGAAATCTTTGGCGAGAACTATGCCTTTACCGATTACACCCAGGTCAATCGCCCTGACATCAACGGTGATCCCCGCTCCTTTGCATCCTTCTACGCATTTGCCGATGAAGCTGCTCGCAGCCGGCTCTATGGTGGTATTCACTTCCGCTCCGCGATCGATGAAGGCATCGCTCAAGGCCTGGGCGTAGGCGAAAACATCATGGCGCTGCCCTACCGGAAGTAGCGCAACGCGCTTCATCGGCGCTTGGCCAGTGCTTCAACGGCTTATTTCCAGCACTTGAGCAGGTTGCTGCCCAACCTGGATCAGGTACAACCCGCTCCCTAAAGCGGCGACATTGATGCTCGTAGTATTGAGCCCTTCGCCCGAAACCAAGGTTTGCCGGATCACGTCACGACCCAGCACATCCCAGACCACAAGTTGTTCTGTGCTTGCATTTTCCGCTTGCCATTCCACGGTGACGGAACCAGAAGCAGGATTCGGGTACAGGCGAAAGGCAGTCCTGCTTTGAGCAGCTTGCTCCCGCAACACAGGTATACTGAACATATCCCCATAGGCGGTGAAAGGCGTTTGCTCCAAGGGCGACAAATTGCACAGGCACTTGACGCGCCACACCCAATCTGTGCCGGGAGGCAAGCTGGTATAGGGAATCTCCAACATGTTGTAGGGCGCAGTAAAGACGTTGGTCTTGGGTCGCGGGCCCGAGGGTACCTGCCGGGCCAGTACCTGGCAACCAACGGAGCCGGATGGATCGATCCAATTGAGCCGGACCTTAGACGCCAAGTTTACGTGTGACTGTCCGGTGGGAGGAGTTACCGCGTCGCAGACCGTTTCCACGATGGCGCCTTCGGCTAACGCGTCAAGGGCCGCCGGGAGATCATCTTCATCCAGGATGTAAGCATAGCGAAGCGTATCGC
The DNA here is from genome assembly GCA_016124275.1 of Bacteroidota bacterium. Lineage (GTDB taxonomy): Bacteria > Bacteroidota > Bacteroidia > Chitinophagales > BACL12 > WGOA01. The sequence continues at coordinate 67,148 of WGOA01000014.1, read as the reverse complement.
ATTGTCCGGGCAGCAAGCTATCGATTTTGAATGCGAGCGAAATGGCTCGATCTTCGATTTGGCTCCCTGAGCTGCTGTAGCCAGCCAGGCCCAACCAAACATTTGAAGGGTCTCCTGTAGCAAAATTACCAAAGCTGACGCGGGCGCGTTCATCTCCTGATCCCAAGCCCAAATAGCAACCAAAAGTCTCCCCTCGTGCTTCTACCAGAGCTCCATTGTCTACGGGAGGTTGCTTGATGATGGTATTGATGGTTCCAAAATCGCCGGACCAAACCTGATCGTTATCGGGGTCAAGGTTGCGGCCGTAATAGAGATCACGAATCAGCACGGAACCGGTATTGCAAACCAAAATTTCAAATAAAATATACTTATCATTAATAGGAAGATTAGTGGTTTGAGTAATGGATAAGCTTTTGGTACCGGTTGCCCAGCTGGTAGTACCCTCCCAAGTGGAGACCCGCACAGTCCCCAGATCCGTATAACTGGTGATACTGCCGGGAATCACAAACGGACCCGTTGAATTGCACGGCAGGTCACTGTTAATTTTTAGTCCTAAGCTTTGACCAGGACCTTCTAAACTAATCATGGACCAACCTTCTACAGGGGATCCTGGAATGACGTAATCCCACAAAAAACGGGCGTTCCGGTGGCCCAACCATCTTCGGCAGCATCGCATACCATACTGAATCCCGACGATGCCGGATTGGGGTGGTAAGTACCAATGGGACCCGGAACACCAGGCAACATATTGGCTGCTAATGCTCCACATTGATTCATACCCGCTTCGTGAAAATTGCCTTGTAAAAAGACATTAGTACCTACAATTTGCGCTTTCCCGGAAGGAATGCCCACCAAAAGGACTAGACTAAAAGCGCTCAAAGTAAAATACAACCTAGGTGCGTGAAACAAATTCTTCATGGCAGACGGGGGTTTTTCAAACAATTCAAATAGGAAAGCCTCAAAATAAAAGAACCAACCTATATATCCCAGTCTAAATAAAAAAAAAGGTCCTAGATTGTGCATCCGGGACCTTTTTTGAGAAATTCGTTTGCTTCCGTTTACCGCGCCACAATCTTCATTTGCTCGAAAGTGCCATCTCCCATGACCTCAACAGCGCGCCGGAAAGCAGGATCCTCCCGGTTGGTGACCATAAAGTAGGCTTCTAAATCCCAAAGGTTTCGGGCAATCATAGCCTCCAACAGCAACTCCAGACGCTCAACAGAGGGTGCAGCGGCTTCGGCATCATAGGGTACTTCTTCGGCTGCTGCGTAAGCTAAGAACTCCTCCCAAACGGCTTTCTCCAAGCTGTATTTGCCAGCAAACGACTCCGGCGTGGGAAAACGCTCTTTCAGCGATGCGCGGTGTTTGTTTACATAAGAAATAGCGAACTGGTTCAATATACCTTTGCCCAGCACATCATCAAAGAAATCGCTGACAAAGCTCGTGTCAAGCCCTATGAAGACATCGGGTAAAATACCACCGCCGCCGTACACCACTCGCTTGTTGTGCTGGGTAAAATATTTGAGGGAATCGGGGAGTTCTCCGAGCACCCCTTCCGTTAATTCCCCGCTTTCCAGACGGCGCCAGGTTTCCTTGTAGTAGTCTTTTTTGCCGTCTTCGTAAGGCCGCTGAATGGAACGTCCGCTGGGCGTATAATACCGCTGTACGGTTAAACGCACGGCAGAACCGTCAGGCAGGTTAAAGGGGCGCTGCACCAATCCTTTGCCAAAAGAGCGACGACCGATGATCAATCCGCGGTCCCAGTCCTGAACGGCCCCGCTGACGATTTCCGAAGCAGAAGCGGACCCTTCGTCAATGAGTACCACCAGTTTGCCCGTTGTCCAGCCGCCGGTTTCATCGGCATAGGCATTTTGGCGCGGGTAAGCCCGGCCTTCCGTATAGACAATCAATTTCCGACCGCCCAGCAATTCATTGCTGATCTCCATGGCAGTGTTGAGGTAACCCCCTGAATTTCCCCGCAAGTCCAGGATAAGGTTTTCCATGCCCTGGGCTTTGAGCTTATTCAAATCTTCGCGGAACTCATCCGCGGTTGTTGCAGCAAAACGGTTGATTTTGATGTAGCCCGTTTTGGGGTCGGCCATGTAACCGGCATCCACACTGTACAGCGGGATTTTATCGCGGGTAATGGTAAACGCCAACGGCTTTTTGCGGTTTTCGCGCGCCAGTTCAATGGCTACTTCTGTGCCTTTAGGTCCGCGCAAGCGGTCCATCACCCCTTGGTTTTTAATACCGGTGCCTGCAACGGACTCGCCATTAACGGTCAGGATTTTATCGCCGGCCTGGAGGCCCACTTTCTCGCTGGGGCCTCCGGTGATCGTGCTCAGGACGACAATGGTGTCCCGAAGAATGTTGAACTGGATGCCTATGCCTTCGAAATTGCCCACCAGCGGCTCGTTGGCCTCCTCCAACTCATCTACGGAAAAATAGTTCGAATGGGGATCCAGGTCTTCGAGCACGCCTACAATGGCAATATCCACCAGGCTGTCCAGATCGACCGCTTCCAGGTACTTGTCGTCTAAAAAATCCAGGAAGCGTTCAAACTTTTGCGCACTCCGAATGACTTCAGCACTTTGCGCCTGGAGGGCAAAGGAGGCGCCAAACAAAAGCAGGGCAATAGCCATCGTGCGGCTTGCCAATGGATGGGAAACAAGGGTGCGAATCATGAAAGGGGGCTTTAACGAAAAAGCAGCGTTGGGGCCGCTGGTAAACACGGATGGAACAACAATCAGGCCGTTTTGGCTAAGCTAAGCTGTGTTGACCAAATCACCTTGGCAATAAAACGCACAGCACCCTCAAAAGGTGCACACCTTAAGAAAAATTAACCTTTTGATTGAACTTGATTCCTTTTTGACCAACGCTTTGGAGCAGCCCGTTGACTGAAGGGTGACCGGCGCCAGAGGCTGGACGACTGGATCAGCCATGCACCGCGCTAGTCCGCTCAAACGAATACTCAGGAAAGTGCCCGACCACCAAGAGGTGTTCCTGGCAGGATTTGCGCGCAGTAAACACCAAATCCAGGCCACTTTCGCGGGGTTTGGCCTCGACATGCACCACCTGGCTGCCGCCGCGGCTGAATTGGACCATTCGACCTATTGCTGTGCGAAAAAAGCGCTCCACCCGCTCGGGATCGGCGACCACATGGGGCAACGGACCGTATAAAACTTCGATGCCATACTGGCGAAGCGTGATGCGAAAATCGCGAAGTTGAAACAACAGCTCATCGCGAAGGCTCACCATACCCGGAGCAACCGGATGGGCTTCAAAGACGGTCAACGTACCAGGTTGGGTCGTGGTCATGCTGCGAAGGGTAAAAAAGGGAACGGCCAAAAAAGGAAAACGCGCAGGAATGGCGAAAAGTACATAGGGCGTAGCCAGACTTACCTAACAATATGCTCCATTTCGTGACAGGGCAAATGGGATAAAAAAACAGCCGGCTCCCCGAAAGGAGCCGGCTGCGATTGGTTTTTTCAGCATCCGTTGCTATAAAAACACCGGATGTTTCAACAGCTTACATCATGCCGCCCATGCCGCCCATACCGGGTGCACCGCCGCCGCCCATATCCGATTTCTCTTCGGGCTTGTCAACGATGGTGGTTTCGGTGGTCAGCAACAGACCAGCAATGGAAGCGGCATTTTCCAAGGCCACACGGGTCACTTTGGCTGGGTCAATCACACCAGCGGCCAACAGATCTTCGTAGCGGTCGTAGCGGGCATTGTAGCCGAATTCCTTCTTGCCTTCTTTCACTTTCTGCACCACGATGGATCCCTCCATGCCTGCATTGGCTGAAATCTGGCGAAGGGGCTCTTCAAGCGCGCGGCGGATAATGTCGATCCCGACGTTTTCGTCGTGGTTTTCGGCTTCCAGTTTGGCAATGGATTGCAGAGCACGGATGTAAGTAACCCCGCCACCGGCAACGATGCCTTCTTCTACGGCTGCGCGGGTAGCGTGCAGCGCGTCGTCCACGCGATCTTTCTTCTCCTTCATTTCCACTTCGGTAGCGGCTCCGACGTAGATCACGGCAACACCACCAGCCAATTTGGCCAGACGCTCCTGCAGTTTTTCTTTGTCGTAATCGCTGGTTGTGGACTCAATCTGGGCCTTGATCTGGTTGACGCGGGCCACGATATCGTTTTTCTTGCCAGCACCGTTGACGATGGTGGTGTTGTCTTTGTCAATGGTGATTTTCTCGGCGCGGCCCAGGAAGGTCACGTCGGAATTCTCCAGTTTAAAGCCGCGCTCTTCGCTGATGACCGTGCCACCCGTCAGGATAGCGATGTCTTCCAGCATGGCTTTGCGGCGGTCGCCAAAGCCAGGAGCTTTTACCGCAGCAATTTTGAGCGTTCCACGGATCTTATTCACCACCAAAGTTGCTAGGGCTTCGCCTTCTACATCTTCAGAAATGATGAGCAGCGGGGCACCGCTTTGGGCTACTTTCTCCAGAATAGGCAGCAACTCCTTCATGTTGCTGATCTTCTTGTCGTGAATCAAAATGTAGGGGTGCTCCAGTTCGGCAACCATTTTCTCCGCGTTGGTCACAAAGTATGGGCTCTGGTAACCGCGGTCAAATTGCATCCCTTCTACGATGTCCACATAGGTCTCCGTGCCTTTGGCCTCTTCAACCGTAATAACCCCTTCTTTGCCCACTTTCTCCATAGCCTGGGCGATGATGGTGCCGATCACTTCGTCGTTGTTGGCGCTGATGGTGGCAACCTGCTTGATCTTGTCGTTGTCGTTGCCGACTTTGCGGGCCTGCTTGGCGATGTTTTCCACCACGGCAATCACGGCTTTGTCAATGCCGCGCTTGAGGTCCATGGGGTTGGCACCGGCGGTAACGTTTTTCAAACCGGCCGTAACAATGATTTGGGCCAACACCGTAGCGGTGGTCGTGCCGTCACCGGCAACGTCTGAGGTCTTGGAAGCAACCTCCTTAACCATTTGGGCACCCATGTTTTCGAGCGGGTCTTCCAGTTCAATTTCTTTGGCCACTGTGACACCGTCTTTGGTCACTTGAGGTGCGCCGAATTTCTTTTCGATGACCACGTTACGGCCTTTGGGGCCCAGGGTCACTTTCACTGCATTGGCGAGTTGGTCCACACCGCGCTTGAGCGCGTCACGGGCCTCCATATCGTACTTAATGATCTTAGCCATGGCTTCGTTCTAATTCTTTTGGTTTAGGGTTGAGATCCTTGTTGATTTGAAATGACCCGAACGCTTTGATCTGCATGATCAAACAAGGCGATCAGGCCGGATCAGGTTCAGAGAATGGCGAAAATGTCTGATTCGCGCATAATGAGGAGGTCTTCCCCGTCAACATTCAATTCAGTGCCGGCGTATTTGCCGTACAACACGCTGTCCCCAACTTTTACCGTCAGGGGTTCATCTTTTTTGCCGTTTCCTACAGCTACGATGATGCCGCGCTGGGGCTTCTCTTTAGCCGTATCGGGAATGATAATTCCACCGCTGGTTTTTTCTTCGGCCACAGCGGCACGTACCACCACGCGGTCAGCAAGCGGGGTGATGTTCAAGCTTTTCTTTGCCATCGTTGAAGCAGTTTTAGGTCTTTTGACTTCGGAGTGTGTGTGTTTCGAATGTCAGTTTAGCGAATGTCTTGAGCGCCATTGTTTTGACAACTAACCTCAGGACAGCCTTCCTTCATCACGAAACATGCCAAGTGGTGGTCAGGCAGCATCCGGGCTCTTTTTGCGCCAGAATTGCATGGTACAAGGCTCTGCTTGCCCCCAAACCCGCCAATTTTGCATAGTGCTTGGCAATAATGGCAGACGCAAAGCGTGTACGAGGCAACCTGACCGCACCCTACCCGTCAATAAATCGCGCGTTTGGGGGCCCTTTTAGGGCGAAGTGCAGCATTGCCCCGCACGAGGAATGTACAAATTCGCTACATTCATGGTAAGCAAAGGCTTAAATCCAGCGCCGTCATGAACAAGACAACCTTCCGATTCAGGGTTCAGGCAAGCGGTTCTGCGCATCCATTCCCATGGGTCAGCCGTGGGCTGCACGCCTTAAATGCCCTGAAAAAGCCCTCTTGCGGGCTGTTTTTGGCCGCATTCTGGCTCCTGGCAAGCAGTTTAACCGGTTGCGGCGATGACGACAAAGACGATCTTGTGCAACCGCAGCTCACGGTGGCGCAACCGTTGGACGGCGCTGAGTTTGGCCTTGGGCAGCAGGTTCCCATTTCGTTCGAAGCCAGCGATGACGTGCTGCTGGATACCTGGGTCATCAGCGTAGTCAACGAGAATTTCGGCAGCACCGTATGGACCGATTCCGAGCAAAACATTGGCGCGAACCAGGTTTCCGTAAACCGGACCTTTACCATCAGCGCGGGCGATTCCACCTTGTATTCTGTGACCGTATCCGTTTCCGATGCTTCGCAGAACGAAGCCATCGAAGTCAGGAATTTTTACGGGCTACCCTAAGCGGGTTAAGGGTTTCCCGAGCTAGCCTAAAGCCCCTTAAGGGTCTATCCGTATAGCAACTTCCCGCTCCGCGGTGTTCCCGTTGTGGTCTTCGGCAATAATCCGAACCAGACAATTCGTCGGTTCGCCGACACTGGCGCTGATGTTGGCGTTGATGTCCAGGACGGTTGCATGGTCGTGCTCGCCCGTGCTGGTCAGCAGTGATTGGTCGGAGGCCCGCCTCAACTCAATGTCCCAGGTATGGAGCTCATCGTTTTCGGTGATCCTAAAAACCACAGGAATGGGGTCGCCGGAGGCATAGACCGCTCCGGTGGAAGGGCTGCTCAGCGAAATCACAGGGGCTTCAGTGTCTTCCTGCGGTCCGTTTTCTTTCTGGCAAGCAGGGAGCAAGGGCAGGACAGCCAGCAGGGCTATCCCGAAGATGTTCTGTTTCATTTTATCAAATTAAAATCCATAAATAAAACTAACGTCCAGAGGGCTCTGGGCCTGGACCAGGCCCTCTGCGTAGTTTTGAACCAAGGGATGCCGGTACCGCAGGGAAGCGGACCAAGGGCCTGTTGAACCAAAAGCGCCTGCTGTGGCGAACAGCCCCCTTCCCCCGGTATTGGCTCTCCAGTATTCACCTCGATTGTCCCGGCCAAAATGCTCGCCGTACAACCCGCCGAGCAGACCAAACCGGCGCTCGGATTTAGGCAGGAACCAACGGCAGTCAATGGCGCCGGAGACTTGTCGGCCAAAGCGGTAGTTTTCCGGGTTAGCCAGGTTGTAGCGGTAGGCGGCTTCCCCCTGAAAGGCGACGCGCTCCATGCCGGCTTGCGCGCGCAATTCCGCCAAAAAGTCCACACTGCCGGTACCCAATTGGCTATTAATGGGCAAGCCTTTTCCATCTTGTTCGGCCCGATAAGAGCCAGTGGGTAGCTTGACCCCACCGCCAACAGAAACCCAGCCACTGACCCTTGCGCTGTCTTCAGGGTTGGCGCCATCCGGGTCGGAGCGCCAAATGGCGTAACGGCCCATTAACCAGGTATCGCTTAAGCCGGCTCGCGTTTGGCGCTGGTAGCCTGTCAGGCGAACTTGCGTGCGAAAGGGTACTTGTGCTTGCAGCTGCCAACGGTCCATCGGGCTCCAGATGCCATTGAGGTTAACGGTGTGCAGGTAATCGGCGCTTTTAAGCCCGGCTTCTGTGGTGCCGTTGTCAAAGCGGTCCAACCGGTATTGAAGCCCGAGGAGGTGCACGCCCCAGCTTTGGAGCACCCCGAAATCCGTGCCGCTGGCGCTGCAGCCGCAGGCAGTGCAAGCCTGCATTCCCCGGACATTACCGAGCAGCAAGGCAGCGACAAGGAGCACTTTAGCGTTTGAAAGTGGGGTCATGGATGCAAGTGAAAAGCACGCGTTAAAACGATGGGCTCAAGTTCGCTGTCGTGGTCCCAGGTGCTGGCCTCAATCGTAAATGCCTCGTGGTCGGTGCTGGTCAACGTGAGGTGCTCGTGGAATTCGTAGCTGCCGCTTTCTTCGTGTACGTGTTCTTCCCAAAAAAAGACGTCTGCCTGGTCGGATTCCCGAATCACACGCACTTTGACGTTGTGAATGGTACCGGGACTGGTAAACAAGACTTCCATATGAACCTCATCGCCACTGGTAAGGGTGGCATCCGCGCTGGGCTCCAGGAAACTGATGGTTACATCATAGGGTTCATCGTGGTGGTGGTGGTCTTCTTTGCATGCGCTGAAGGTGACCAGGGCAGCAAAAATGATCCCGAAAGTGGAAGCTTGAACTGCGTGCAACGTATGGGAGGAAGGGCGTTTGGAAGCGCCCAAAATTCTGTTAAAATTCATGTGGGGTATTCGAATTAATCACTTATGAAAAGACGTAAATGCGGGAAACATTTCGGAACCTCCGCAACGCCGTGGAGCAGCGTGCGAGGTTTGGGTCCCCGTGGGGATGCGCCAATGCACCTGATAAGGGGCAGAAAGAGAACTTGCATTGCGGCAATACAGCACGCAATTACTGACTAAATGGCGCTATAGCCCTGCTCAGGCTCTCGGAGGCGGAGTGATCAATCCCTGATACGGGGGAGAATAGTGGATGGGGTCATCCGGTACTACCCAGAACATAACTGGCTGGGGACCAAAGTCTTGCGATGAATCAAGGTTGTGTGGTGCCAGGGAGCGGACCTCAATCTGGGTGCCCGGGGCTGGTTGCTGATCGGTACTGCGTTGCAATGCGCTGTTCAGGAAACAACGGCCTTCGCAATCAGAATCAGGAACATCGCGGTTAACGCACCATGTTGCAGCGATAAATTCTCTGTTCAGCGCGTATTGCAAAAACGGAAGGAAAGGCTGGCTAAAGGCCAGAAAATAAACGGACGTAAGTAAATAAAATGAAAGTCGCTTCAAAGGTTGAATATGCTTTCCAATTCAAAGAGAGGCAGCCTTTTCAAAGTTAATGTCAAAGCTCCCGGCAAACAACGAAACCCTTTCACGCTTAGCCCAAAACTCGTTGGGCATTACTGAAAGCTGCATTTCCGGCCTTAAACATCCTACCCAACCACCTTAAGACACCGCTAAAAACACGGTCTGCGGTCAAATTGTTGGGGAGCTCTCCTTTTGTTTATCGGCGTCGGTTGCCCGGTCTGAGGTCGTTACCCCATCGCTGATTTGCAGTATCTCAGAATCTGAAACCACAGGCTGGTCAGAGACCACTGAACCCTCCAAAGATGCTCGTTCAACTTGAGCAAGCTGGCGCTCGCTGTTGGCCCAAACTGTCACGGATGCCGTGAGGAGAAGGTGAAACAGAACGACGGTAATACGGGACATGAGGTATCCTAATTAATTGTGGCTCAAAGGTAAAGGCTTATACGGGCAGCAAGAAGAATTGTGACGGGGTGTTGACAAATAGTTATTGTACACAATACACTAAGCACCATTCACAACCCATAGAAAGCCAATAACATCAATCATTTCGGGGATAATATGGATCTTCCCAAGGTTCAAATTAAGGGCAAAATACCCAAGCAGCATTAAGTTGTCCACTTTTCCCGACAAGAAAAACTGCTGCATTCCATAGAAAAAGTGTTTTCCAAGCATAAGAGCAATTCATACAAAACCATAGCCATACTATCCTTCTAACAAATAAAAACTTAGGTGCCGCGTTGGTGCAGGCCAAAGACATTGCCCAGCGGATCAATCAGTGCGGCTACAATAACCTCCCGATCTTTTCGCACCGGCTCCATCCTGACTTTTGCACCAAGAGTTTTGCAACGGGCGTAAACCGAAAACAAATCGCCAACAGTAAACCAAGGCGTAAAGCCCTTGTTACCCCGCTGGTCAGGATGGTCTGCCTTCTCAAAACCGAGATACAACCCATTTAACTGAAATCCAATATGACCCCGATCCTCCCGCATGGGCTTGCCTAACGCCAAAGCCTCTTGATAAAACGCGCTGATGCTGCGGATATCCCAAGCGTAAAGCACCAGATAATGCATAGCACATTGCTCCAACATCCGGCCAAGTTAACCAACGTATAGGTTTTCGGAGCGCGGGGGCTTTGCCAAAAATGCACATCTGTCCCTGAGGTGAACAGAATTTGTTGGTAATTTTAGGGGCACTACTATAGAGACCAGGGGCTGTAGCTCAGTTTGGCTAGAGCGCTAGAATCGCACTCTAGAGGTCGAGGGTTCGAGTCCCTTCAGCTCCACCACTACTCCACAACACCGCTGCTGCAACTACCGGGCAAGTTGCAGGATCTATTGTTTCACCAATCGAAAGGTTTGTGACTGACCGGAAGGGTGATCTATCCGCACCAGGTACAAACCTTCGGCCAGTTGAGCCAAATCAAGCGAAACACTGGTTTGGCCAGTTGGAAAAGCACCGCGCTGCAAAATCCGACCCTGCATATCGAGCAGGCTCCATCGCCACTGTTCCTTTGCTGCAGCCTCCGGAACAATAAGTTGTGCCACTAGTGTGGCCGGTGATGGATAAAGACGAGCCCCCAAACCGGGTTCGTTATCTTCCAGGGCGCTGGGCAAGGCCTCAAAGACCGCTTTGAACATCAGCGCATCGGCCTGCAGCGTGTCGAGAAAACCGGGCTGCAAGGTGTCGTTCAGCAGCGGATTAGGCTTCCAATGAGAAAAACGGAATCCCGGTGCAGCCACTGCCTCAATGCCTACCGGAACTCCATCAAAGTACACGCCCGACCATGGATAGGTCTCCGGTTCCAGCGTACTGATCCGGATGGTTCCTGCCTCAGCAGGCTCTGTATCCAAGGTAACGTTTACCTGGCGGGGAAGACCAAGATTGTTTTGGATGTCGTCGCGCACCTGTGGGCCGCGGCAAATCAATTCACCCTGAAACGTCAGATGGTTTTCGTAAAAAGCAGTGACCTGTGCGGGTACGTTAAACGGATCGCCCCAGCGCTGGAACTGGTTAGGCATCTCCCCTACCGTTTGTTCAAAAATGGCATTCTCCATAGCAACCAAACGTTCAGGTCTATAGACGCTGTTCATCTGGTCGGCAAAACGGTTAATAAAGTAATTTCTAAACCGATCGTTTTGCATACTGCGCAACCAAACATTGACATAGGGATTGTTTGGGTCCTGGTTCTGTAGAAAATCAATGTGATCCATGTAGCAATCGGTCCAGGAATTGGGCGCAAGCGCCAGTTCCAGGTCGATAACGCAGAATCGCCAGGCGCCACCGGTAGCGTCAGAGCGGTACAACTTAATGTTGTTCCAAGGCCAGTCCACGTTGCCCATCCAGGACTCTGCAATAATGTAGTCGCAATAGTAGTCCAGATCAAAATAGGCATCAGCAGCTGACCAATACGCGGTGTCTGCAGGATTAAGCGCCAAAAACGCATTGTAAGAATCATAAAACGATTGAATGGAACCTTCAACGGCCCGCAAGACAAAACCGTAAAATGCACTGACCGAAAGCAGTTCAACTGAATTGGGATCAGCGCCATCCGCTAACTGGAACATTTCGGTATTGAACTTCTCGCGCAACTCATACAAACCAAAATACCCACCATTGATGTAAACAGAAATGGGTCGCCAGGCAGAATAATAGTTATTCGTATTTTTTCCCATCATCTTTACCTGGGCTGCATCTTTGTAGGGCAACACCTGGTATTGGTTGCTGCCGTTGCGCAGGTAAAAATCGCTGTACAGCGTCCTGGTGGCCCGGTCTGGTATGACGCGATGCAGGATGGGTCCGTCACCAAGAACCCCATCATTCATTTTGACCCGGAACGAGCGCTGCGGTTGCCAGCGGCTGCCGCCAAATCCGCCGTCCATACGAATGCCTGCGCGCTGGGAAAAAACAAGGGCCTTGGTGGAATCATAGTATTCTACATGGGAAGCCCGCAACCAATCTTCGGCAGGATTGTCGAAAATTCCGCCAGAACCGTATAAATTATCATTGTCCGTGATCACCGACAAGACCGGGGTCAGGTGATCCACATTTAGAAAATAGGTAGTGCTGGTAACCGGACTTGGTAAAATTCCGGGCGAAAAGGCCCGCGCACGCAACGCGGAAGTTTGGTATATAAAAATTGGTGTACCATTCCAAAGGGCTGAACTCTCGTCGGGTTCGCTACCATCCAGGGTATAGCGAACTGTGGCTGGCGGGTCATTGGGGTCTGTAAGAGAGGCAGAAAACGGCGCGGTGAAAAATCCCCCTTCCACCGAGATTACTGGCGCAAGTGCCTGATTGCTGAATGGAAAGGATCCGTTATTGCTGGCACCGGGCGTGGGAGGCAAAAAGGTTCTTATGGTCGCAGCGGCGTCGGGAAAAAGCCCAACGCTTACGTCGGGTAAGGACGCGGCCACATCTTCCGGGTCTACATCAAGGCTGCTGAGGAGCACGCCACCAGGCGAAAAAAGATAGACCTGCTCTCCTTCGCTGTCGATTTTGAAATTGGTATGATTGGAGAAACCGCCCTCTGGGTAAAACGTACCGTTCAACTCAGCATCCAGGGCATGGCCCACATGGATATCCAACAACGTATACACCACGACATCGGTGGATTCCACCTCTAAGCCAAAGGCAAAAAGACTACCCGGGCCAAGCCCCGCAGCAGTAAGCTCGGAGGCGCGTACCAACAGTTGGTGGCGGGCTCCCCAATACCAATTGCCGTATGGAGCCGGATAATCGAAGGGCGAATTCACGATCGTTCCGGTTCCGATGACAACTCCGTTGATGCGGAGGTTTGGTCGCTGGAAGGCTTGAGAACCACTGACGTCGAAGCAGGCAGCATCACTGCCATCTTCAAACGCATATTGGGTGGACGCAAACGAGGTAGCCGTTTGGCGATGAACCGAATTGGTAATGTACCCGGCACTGCTGTAGGCACAAATGTTAATCAAAAGGTTGGAGCTGCCGTCCCAGTTAAAAGGGGTCGAAAAGGGGTGGATATTCCAGCCAACAATGGGGGAATATCCGGATATGCTGGCTACATTGGTCATCGGTGACGTAGCGTAGCGGTCCTTTCCACTGCAAAAGAATACGGCGAATTCTCCTGCACCCAATACAACGTCAGGCAGGACCCACATGGCCGGATCGTCGGCATCATCACTAAGCGCATAGCCGCCCAGATTCACCGCAGTGGTCCCCGCGTTGTAAAGCTCTACCCAATCCGGGTATTCATTGTCTTCGTCTGCCAGCGCACTGTAATTCTTGTTGCTGCCTTCGTTAAGGATAATTTGGGAAGAAGTCCATGTATAACTAAAAAATAAAAATAAAAATAAATAGACATTTCTCATGACCGAACGCTTTGTTCAAAGCTACGGCGCAAGTGGTTCAGTTGTAGAGCATTTACCCAGCTGCAGGCCTGCGCCTCCAAGTGGAGGCCGACCATTCCAGGTGCAGGTCGACCCCTCCAGGTGCAGGCCGACCCCTCCAGGTACAGGCCGACCCCTCCAGGCAGGGGCCGACCACTCCAGGAGGTGGCCGGCGCCTCGGCACAGCTGTTAACTTGGGACATTCAGCTGTATGACTTGCCTTAACGCGAAGCCCAAAGTAAAGTACGGAGTGCCATCGCCAATCGTTTGGGCTAATTTGCTGTTCTCCCAATCATTTTTTCGACGCTTGAAAGAGAAAAAACAAAATTCCAAAGGGCTCAAAACGCTGCTCATCATTCTGGGCTTTGCGGCTTTTGGCGCCGTCTTTGGGGCGCTGCTGGCATATTCATCACTATTGGATCAAGTCGTTCCGGAACCTGAACAATTCAATATCTGGCTGGCTCTGTTGCTCCTGGCAGCCCTGTTTGGTGCCCTGCTGGTGCACGAGCTTGGTCATTTAATTGCCGGGTTAGTGCAAGGATTTTCGTTTGAAATGCTGGTTGTGGGATTTTTAGGCATGAGGCGCAACGAACAAGGGCGAATTGAACTGTATTGGAACACAGATTGGGGCTTGTTTGGGGGGGTAGCTGCTACAACTCCTGCACCGGACAGCCAGGAAATTCCTGTCAAAATAGGGCGAGTGCTCCTGGCAGGTCCCCTGGCATCGCTGGTTTTAACCGGGTTGTGTTTTGGAGGTATGCCTTGGCTAAATCCAATCTTCGCCTTTGCGCTTTTGGTTTGCGGGTTGGTGTCTTTTGCGCTGTTTCTTGCCACGACCCTTCCGGACCAAACAGGGGTATTTTACACAGACCGCAAACGCTACCAGCGCCTTACCGGGAGCGGCAAAGAAAGGGAAATTGAAATGGCCCTTATTCAGGTTATGGAAGCAGAGCTGAAAGGGCTTCCCATCCAAACGCTGGATCGGCAAACCATCCAGCGCATCACGGAAGATGAAGCGCCGATGTTTCGCTATTTGGGCTACTACTTTTTGAGCATTTTCGACCAGGACAATCCTGAAAAACTGCAGGAATCGTTAGCCCTGATGGCCGCCGCAGAACCGGAGATTCCCCGCAGCATTGCCCTGCGGTTAAGGAAGGAGTTGGCGAAAAAGAGCAAATAGCTGCATCCTTTCAGCAACTCATGCTTTTGCCGCTGGATGTGCTTCCCTGATCGTTAGCCCTGTTGCTCTTTTTAATAAAGCGCCACTCCTTTAGACCGACGCTCCGGTTTAAATCGATCCTCCATAAAACCGACGCTCCGGTTTAAAGCGCCCCTCCTCTACAGCGAAGCGCCGGAACGCTCCTTGTTGCCCTTCAAGTGTTCGGCCAGGAACTTTTCCATGGCCCCATAAAATTCGAAGCGGTTTTCCTCATTGGCAAAACCGTGGCCTTCGTTTTCCTTGACCAGATACTGCACTTCAACACCACGGCTTCGCAACGCATCCACCATCTGGTCGGATTCGTTGATGTTCACCCGTGGATCGCGGGCACCTTGTGCAATCAACAGTGGGGCGGTAATCTTATCGGCATGCATGACGGGCGAAACGGACTCGAGCAATGCGGCATCGCTCACGGGATCTCCCACCATTTCGTACATCATTTTGCGCATGGGTTCCCAATAGGCCGGGATGCTCTCCATAAACGTGAACATGTTGGAAACACCCACGTAGTCAACCCCGGCAGCGTATAAATCAGGGGTAAAGGTCAGGCCGGCCAGTGTGGCATACCCCCCGTAGCTGCCTCCATAGATGGCTACCCGGTCCGGATCAGCGATGCCTTGTTCAACCAGCCAGGCTACGCCATCAGAAATGTCGTCCTGCATGGTTTTGCCCCACTGCTTAAACGACGATTCCCAAAAACTGCGCCCATAACCAAGTGACCCGCGGAAGTTCATTTGCAAAACCGCATACCCCCTGTTGGCCAGGAATTGAACTTCGGGGTTGTACCCCCACTGATCGCGATACCAAGGACCACCGTGGGGATTTACCACAACAGGAAGGTTTTTTCCCTCCATACCCTTTGGTATGGTCAGGTAGCCGTTGATGGTCAGTCCATCCCGGCTTTTGTATTGAATAGGCTGCATCCGAGCCAGATGGTCTTCGTTAATCCAAGCGCGGGTACCAGCCACTTTGCGGATGCTTTTGTCTGCCGCACTGTACAGGTAATAGGTAATGTTGTAAACATCGCCATTGGTCACAAACATGTACTGACTTTCGTCATCCGTAGCGTCAAGGATGGTGATTTCACGTTCAGCACCGAGTTGTTTGCGAATCTCCTGGTGCATTTGGCGGGTCGCTTCATCCAAAAAATGCTCCTCACCTTTCCAACTGGACCACTTGACCGATGTGAGTACTTTGCGCTTGTGTGAATATGACAAATTTGAAAGATCATATTCGTTTGATTCAAACAAAACAGAAAGCTCTTTGTTTGCCGCCATATCGTATAAGACTATGGCACTTTTATCTCGCCCCAGGTTAGAACTGCAGTACACATGCTTGTTGTCAAACGAAAACAGGAGCGGCTGCAGACTTTGACGGAAATCAAACGTATCCACCCCCCGGAATTCCTGTGTTTCATCTTCGCGATAAAGAAGCGCTACATCGGTACCCAGCGTAGCTACCGCAACCCGCAGTTTACCTTCATGATCGGTTAACCAACTAATGATGTTGCCAGGGTTTTCCGCCAGCATGGTCATTTCGCCACTCGCGATATTGAGCCGGTACGGGTCAAAAACCTGCGGATTGCGTTGGTTGGTGCTGATGATCAATTCATCCGGAAAATCCTTGAGTTCGTCAATAATTTCTACCCGAATACCTTCAGCAGGGGTAAGGATACGGGTGTTGCTGCCATCAGCACGCGCAGCGTAGAGCCTGAAATTTTCATCACCCCCAGTGTCCATGATGTACAACAATTCATTTTCGCCGGACCAGAAATAGGTGGGGATATCTCTTTCCGTAACATTTGTTACGCGAATTGTATCGCCACCACCGGCCGGCATAACGTGAATGTTCATTCGACCTTCAAAGGGAGCAAGCCAACTGATCCAGGGTCCGTTGGCCGATAAGCGGTACCGAAATGATTCTTCATTGCGAAAGAAATCCCGGAGCGGGATCAACGGCGCAGGACTGCCCTCTGCCGCGGTGCGCAGCGCCGGTATGGCCAGCGAAGTAAGCGTGGTATTCATAGTTTCAGCAGTTGCTTCCCCTTCTATTTGACGGGATTGGCATCCGGGGGAAAGAAACAAAACACTCCACAACAGGAGCAGGTTTATGACGGTCAGTTTTATGCTTGGCATGGCTTGGAGCATTTCTGCTCCAAGAATAGGCTGGATAAAGCGGATAGCCTCAACACTTAACAAAGATTAACGCAAAACAACACGCGAACCCTAACCCGGGTTGTAAGGCGGACACGGCCCTTCGCCCGAAAACAAATGCGCTCTACCAAGGGCTTAAAACTAAAAAACCCGCACCTAAGCGCGGGTTTCTTGTGAAAGCTTGTACCGAAGGTGGGACTCGAACCCACACAATGTTGCCATTACTGGATTTTGAATCCAGCGCGTCTACCAGTTCCGCCACTTCGGCATGGGCACAAATCAAGAGAACAACCCGGGCTCATCAGCAAAAAGTTAACAAGGAATTGCCGCGGGAGCACAAAGATAAGACAAAGCAATCATTCCTCGGTACGCAAGTAGCGCGGGGCCGGTAATCCACTGACCACCGCCGCAGAAAGCACTGGAAATGCACGGGCCATAACTTCATAAAGGTCGTTGGTGTTGGAGCTGACCATGACCGTAACCACATCGGAGGCGAAGAGCTTTCCGCTGACGTCGTAAATGCTGTAATGCACGGAGATTTCCCGGACAAAGGTGTTGGTGGCCCGATCCAGACAATGGGCGTAGTTGGTCCTGATCTCCAATTGGTTGAGGAAGACAAACAGATCGGTACCGTAGCGGTCGTAGAAGTAGGTTAACACTTCGGGATCCAGCAGTTCTGCGTGCATGGTGCGCCGCCCCAAAACCGGCCCGCGCAAAGCGCCTTCCTCAAAGTAAGGATCGGGCTGGTCTGTTTCCGGCAGCGGGTCTTCCTGCCCGCGAACATCCTTAAACAAACGCCGCAATGCATCGGCGGGTCGCTCCACTTCCTGTGGCTTTTCGGGAGTCTGCTCCGCCGCGGGTTTAACCCCAAAGGGGGCCTGGTAGCGGTAGCGAATAGCGCCATAAAGCCGCATCAGGTCCGGGTTCTTGTCCGGCATTGTATCCAACAAGATTCTATGCGTACTGTACAAATCCATGACAGACGCCGAAACATTGCCGTCCATGCCGTAGCGCAGCGTTTGCTGCACCTGCGCCAGCGTTTTGCCGTTGCGCTCGGCGAGCTCATGGTCGGCGTCGCTGAGGTAATAGGTCATGTCAAAAGGCACGATCAGCGCCTTTCGGTACTCGGGTTGGTAGAAAGTAAGGCTGGAATCGGCGGTCCCTTCGGGGGAAGGGCTCTCCGCTGGTTGAGCAACGCTGGTGCTGATACCGGGCAGCAAAACTGGTAAGAGCGCAGCAGCCCAAAGCAGCACCCGGGCAGCAATGCGCAGGCCGCGAAGGGGCGGCGCGCTCCTCATTTTCCGCTAAAACGCTCTTGAACAATCTCCAAAATGTCGCTGCCAAACGCGAACACCATGAGCGCCAAAATGACCACCATGCCAAAGACCTGCGCTTTTTCCATGAAGCTGTCGGGGAGCTTGCGGCCGATGACAGTCTCAATAAAGATGAACATGATGTGACCACCGTCCAAAGCGGGAATCGGCAGGATATTCATAAAGGCCAGGATCATGCTCAAAATAGCCGTCAGCCACCAGAATTTGGCCCAATCCCAGGTGGGACCGTAAATGCGGGCAATGCCAATGGGGCTTTCAATGGACTTGGCAAAGGGCACATCGCCCGTAAAGATTTTGCCCATGGCCCGTGCATTGAAGTACAACCAGTTCCAGGCATCCCCTGCCCCGTAGCGCATGGCAGATGCCGTGGTGTATTGGGTTTGCTCTTTGTGCAGTACCACGATATCCGGCACGAAACCAATGCGACCCGCAGTGTCCACTGCAGTTTGCACGATTAGGGTTTGACCCGCGCGATCCAATTCAAGGGTCACGGAATCGCCTTTGTTAGCGCCGAGGGTTTCTACCAATTGCCCAAAGGCGAAAAGGGGTTCGCCGTTGATACCGGCAATACGATCGCCCTGTTGCACGCCGGCCCGGGCGGCCGGGCTTAAATCAGGCCCTAAGATGGAATCGACCAACACGTCGTTTCGCATCTCCAAAAAACCGGTCATGCCTTCGCGAACCCGATTGAAATGCGAAGAAGGAATCTCTATGGTGACCAACTCGCCATTGCGTTCCACCATCATTTCGCCCCCAAAAAAGATGCGAAAATTGGCCATGTAGTCCTCAAAGCGGTCATAGGTCTTGCCATTGACGGAAACGAGTTTATCGCCGGTCTGGAAACCGTATTCCCGGGCAGTTTCATAGGCGTAAATGCCTTCTTTGTTGAACTCTGATTTAGGGATGTACGACTGCTGGTACTGGCCCAGGTAAAACGCATAGAGCGCAATACCCAAAATGAAGTTCATGACCACCCCAGCCACCATGACAATGAATTTCTGCCAATTGGGTTTGGAGCGAAATTCCCAGGATTCCGGCTCTCGTTTCAGCTGCTCTTTGTCCAGGCTTTCGTCAATCATACCGGCAATCTTGACGTAGCCGCCTAAAGGGAACCAGCCCAGCCCGTACTCGGTGTCGCCTCTTTTAACACTAAAGAGTTTGTACCCGCCAAAGTCGAAAAAGACGAAGAACTTTTCGACCCGGATACCAAAGGCACGAGCCGCCAGAAAGTGGCCGAGTTCGTGGATGGTAACCAGAATGGACAAGGCCAGGATCAACTGTCCGGCCATGATGAGCACTTGCAATGGATTCATTCAGATCGCGCGATTGTGGAGGCCCGGGAGTGCCGGTATGCGTGCAGCAGAGCCGGTTTCGGGAGAATATGGGGGCAAAAATACGGTTTATTTCAGGTCTCCGGGCTTACGGGGTCTTTGCCGGTGGTTAAGGTCAGGTTAAGGTCCTGTCCAGGTAGGGTTGCAAGGCATCGGCAATGGTGCGGTTGTTCGCCAAACGGGCAACTTTGTTCTGGCCGCCGAGCTTGCCCACTGATCGCTGGTAATCCCGGAAGCCGCCCGGGCGAATGGGGAATAGGGCCAAGGGAGCTAAAATGGACCCGGTTACAAGGTCTTTATAATAGGTGTTCCGCGCCTGCATGGCCCTGTCCAGCAGAGCTGTGGCGTCAACCATCGAATCAGGGCGCTTGCTGAACTCCACAAACCACTCGTGCCGGGGCATGGCTTGCCCGTCGCCCATGCGCGGAGCAACCGTGAATTCCACTACCTCTACACCGAGTTGCTCGCGAAGCGACTGCATCGCCCCTTCCACCTCTTCGGCAATCACATGCTCGCCGAAAGCGGAAAGAAAATGAGCCGTTCTTCCCGTGACGACAATGCGGGCCGGATGGAGCGACGTGAAGCGGATGGTATCGCCGAGACGATAGCCCCAGAGCCCTGCGTTGTTGTTGACAATCAGGGCGTATTGCACCCCTATTTCAACCTCTTCTACAGAGAGGCGGGGCGGGTCCGGCTCGTGGTAGCGATCCATGGGAATGAACTCAAACCAGATTCCGGAGGCCACATTGAGCAGCAGACCATCCGCTTCCAGATTGTCCTGAAAAGCCATGAAACCCTCCGAGGCCGGGTAGGTTTCCAAGGTGTCCACATGGCCGCCAATCAGCTCCTGCAAGCGGGCGGCATACGGCTGAAAATTGACCCCTCCGTGCACAAACAGGGAGAAGTCGGGGAAAAGGTCGCGGATCGTGTCCACCTTGTTCAAGGCGAGTAGCCTTTCGAAATACATAATAACCCAGGGTGGGATGCCGCTGATCAGCGTCATGCGCTCCCGCGATGTCTCGCGACAAATAGCTTCTATTTTTTCCTCCCAATCTTCAATGCAGTTGGTTTCATAAGTGGGCATGCGGTTTCGCAACAGGTAGGCTGGAACGTGGTGGTACACGAGGCCGGAGAGCCTGCCGGTCGGGATGCCTCCCGTTTGGGTCAACACCGGACTGCCTTGCAAAAAGATCATTTTGCCGTCAACAAAGGCAGTTTTGCCTGTGGAATGGATGTAGCTGGTCAGCGCCGCACGTGCCGTGCCAATGTGATTTGGAATGGAATCCGGGGTGAGTGGGATGTACTTTGTGCCGGATGTGGTGCCGGATGTTTTGGCGAAATAGGCCGGTTTCCCGGGCCAGAGCACGTCAGATTCCCCGCTTTTCACGCGCTCTATCCAGGGCTTCAGTTGCTCATAATCCCTCAGGGGAATGGCCTGGCGAAAACCCGCAGCATCGCGCACCTGATCCAGGCGGTGTTCCCGGCCAAAATGGGTCTGGCCGCCTTTTCGCAGCAATTGCCCGAGAACCTTGCGTTGTGATCCGACCGGATCGCTGCTCCAACGGCGGATTTGGGCGGCTTCCCAGGCGGCAAAAGGCCGGGCCAAATATGATTTTAGGCTCAAAAGCAGGAATTAAAAGGAAATTCAAAGCCGGGATAGGCTTTGGCTGCAAAGATTTTTATTTTTGTCGGGTTCCTCACTGCTTGTCTTTGTTGGTCGAATTAAAGCGGTTTTTTATCCGAATGTTAATTTAATGTTCGGTTTTGCCCGCTTATTGCTAACAAGTCGTAAATTTGCACGTCCAATTAAAACTAGCCTTCCCCATGTACGTTATTGTTGAGATTGCCGGCCAACAGTTCAAGGTCGAGAAAGACCAGGAGATCTTCGTGCACCGGCTCGAAGGTGAGGAAGGCCAAAAGGTCGAATTCAGTGAAGTTCTGCTCAAAGCAGACGGTACTGACATCACGGTGGGTACCCCTACCCTCTCTTCTTCTAAAGTATCTGCGACCATCCTAGAACACCTCAAGGGCGACAAGGTCATTGTTTTTAAGAAGAAGCGCCGCAAAGGCTACCGCGTCAAAAACGGTCACCGCCAAGCCTTCACCCGCATTAAGATCGACGGCATTTCCTAATTTTTTCCCCTTTAGACCCTTGCCGGTTCCCACCGGTTCAGACGATTTTTTGCCATGGCACACAAGAAAGGCGCAGGCTCAACCAAAAACGGACGCGATAGCGAAAGCAAACGCTTGGGCGTCAAAATTTACGGCGGTCAGTTGGCCATTGCCGGCAACATCATCGTTCGCCAGCGCGGTACGCAGTTTCACCCCGGCCTGAACGTTGGTTTAGGCAAGGACCACACCATTTTTGCCCTCAAAGACGGTGTTGTTGACTTCAAACGCGGCCGCAAAGACCGCAATTTCATTTCCGTCCTGCCTTTCGCAGACGGTGACGTTGCCGCTGAGGCTCCCGTCGCTGATGCTGCACCAGTTGCTGCAGCTCCTGCTCCTAAAAAAGCAGCTCCCGCTCCTGAAGCGGATGCCGCCAGCGAGGCCGCTGACGACAGCGCAGAGTGATGCGCGGTTTGTAGCGCGCTTTTCTAGGCGTTGCTCCTTGTAAGCCAATTTTTTCCATGCCCTGCACTCCGGAGCGGGGCATTGTTTTTAGAAAGCTGTCGCACGGCCGCCAAGGCAATTGCCCTTTTAAAATGCAAGAACACTTTTCCTATTCAACGTCGATGTTGAATTTCTCGAGGGTATTTAACCTTGACGTTGAATTAAAACAAGTGGGTCCATTTTGCCAACCCCCAACCCAAACGAACAGGGCGAGATGACCTTGGCGCTACCCATCCGCTTTGCGAACATTACCCAACCCCCTTGCAAGCATTTGGCTTGTGGTCAGCGTGCCAACGCAACCTTCAATCCCACCTTTCTGCCTTGGCGTTCCATGACCAGGGTGTAAAGACCCACAGGACGATCAGAGAAATCAAGCAAGGCGGGAGGAGTGCAAGTACCCCGAGTAATGGCACGGCCGCTTAAATCGAACAAGTGGTACGTCCAGTCGCCATAGAGCGACGGATCATCCAGCCGAACCTGGATCGGGCCTGAGCTGAGCGTCGGGTACAAATACAAACCAATTTCCTCGGGCGCATCCAATCCCTCGTAGATGCTGTATGCCAGGAAAACTTTTCCGTCCACGTGACGGCCGGGTCCCATTCCGCCAACTAAAAACACAAGGTCCAACCAAATATCATCATCACTTCCCCACGCATCTGGCTTCCGATGAATGCCCGCGCCGCGGTAATCCATACGGCCTTCTGGCAATTGGCCGACCACGTCAATCGCATCAGAGAATCCTTCGCAGATGCCTTCGATGTCTTTGCGATCAATGGGTTCAACGCCGCCGCTCCCGTTGTAGGCGATCCCGTCAAAATTATAAGTCACGGAAGAACCCCCGGTCAGCCAGATATCATTAAATGCATCATAGTCTACTATGGGAGCCGCACGGTACCGGGCAGCCAGCGAATCCTCCACAAAAGACCAGGTAATTTGTTTGGGGTCAGCGGGGTCGATTTCGCCGCAGCGGATGTAAGGAGCGATGGGAAAGTTGACGCCCATGCGAGCACCACCTGCATAAATGATCTTGTTGCCAACAATGCCTCCCGCTGCGCCAAAGGCCCGGTACTGCGAGGTAGCTGGAACGGGCGTGCCCACCTGCCAACTGTCGGTAGCCGGGTTGTAAATCTGCACATTGGCAACATTGCTTGTGTTGCTCCAACCTGTTACCACATAAATGAGGGAATCGCGGTACACCCCCTGTACTTGGTCATCGATGGGAACAGGCACAGGCGCCCCATCCGGGAGCCAGGTATTGGTCAGTGGATCAAAAATGTGGACGCGGTTTGAACTGATTTCCGAACCATCCTCCAGCACGTGGTAACCGCCGATGAGGTAAATTTTACCCTTTACCGTACTTGCCGCCGAAGCAATTTTACCCAGGGTATCGGGAATGGGAGGCAGGATAGTCCAGCCTGCGTTCAGATTCAGGCGAAAGGCGTCCTGGCGAATGCCGGACCAAACGAGCGAACTGTCAATTCCCCCGAACGAATAGGTATAGTACTGCCCGGCAACCTTGGCGCTGGTGACTGCGTTGTTTGTCAAGGCTACCGGCATCTGCAAATCAGGCCTCTCCTCCCAAGCGCCAACTACAACATGCTGGGCGGTCAGGTTTGACGAACAAAGCCAGCCCACGGCAATAAACATGAACAGTCGGAGGCCGAAAGCCTTATTCAGCACAGCATCGTTTCTTTGCAGGGCCATTGTGTTGGGTTGCATGATTGGTTCGTAGAATGGCACAGGAGTTTCGGCGGCTTGCAGGAAGGCTTGGTTGGAATGCGGGGAAACTTCATCACTGGTCAGCATCTTATGATTAAAAATAAAGACATTTCCTCGGCATTTCAGCTGCTCGGCCAGTTAATGGAACTGCACGGCGAGAATGCGTTTAAGGCAAAATCATACGAAACTGCGGCATTTCGCCTGAAAAAACTGGACGCTCCGCTGTACGGCATGACGGAACAGGAACGCGGAGCAATACCCGGAATTGGCGCAGCTATCCAAGCCAAAATTGCCGAATTGCTGGACCGCGGCAGCCTTACTGCCCTGGATGAACTGTTGGCTAAAACCCCGGCCGGTGTGGTGGAGATGCTGCGCATTAAAGGTCTTGGTGCAAAAAAGGTAGGCAGCATCTGGCGTGAGCTGGATGTGGAAAGTTTGGGCGAATTGCTTTACGCCTGCCGCGAAAATCGGCTGGCCATGCTCAAAGGCTTTGGGGCAAAAACCCAAGCTCAGGTTATTGAAAACATTGAGTTCCTGCAAAGCCAAAGCGGCTTTTACCACTACGCAACCCTGGAAGAAACTGCCCAGAACCTTTTGCAGGCGTTGCGGGTTTTGTGCATCCGGGCAGAAGAAACGGGGGCGCTGCGCAGAAGATGTATCGTGCTCAGTCAACTGGATTTTTTGGTCGTCTGGCAACAAGCTGACGAGCAGGACAAAACCGATCTGCTTGGACAACTTAAGGAAACCGGATTGTTTGAAGATCTGACCATAAGTAATGAAATGTTATGGTTGGGCGCAACCCAGCAAAACGCAGCCCAACAGAACGCAACAACCCAACAGAACGCAGCAGCCCAACAGAACGCAACAACCCGGCAGCAAGCAGCCGTGCAACGTCTCTCCGGAAAAACACAAAACGGCATTGCGCTCAGCATTCTGATAACCCGTGAGCAGGATGCCGATGCCGTCTGGTTTCAAACCAGCAGCAGCGAAGCGCACCTCAAAGCCCTTCCCCCGGAAATTGACTTTTTTGCCGGAGAGGAAACGGCCATTTACGCCAGCGCAGGCTTGTCCTGGATTGCCCCGGAAATGCGCGAAGGGCTGGACGAGATCGCGCAGGCCGCCACAGGCCCGATGCCGAAGTTGCTGGAACTAAGCGACCTTCGCGGCGCCGTGCACAACCACAGTACCTGGAGCGATGGTGGCGCCACCATAGAAGCCATGGCGCGCGAATGCATGCGTTTAGGCCTCGAATACCTGGTCATGAGCGACCACAGCAGAACCGCCGTGTACGCAGGCGGGTTGAGCATCGAGCGGGTGGAGGCACAGGCTCGGGAAATTGACGCGCTCAACGCCAAACTGGCTCCGTTCCGCATTTTCAAGTCCATAGAGTCGGACATCCTGAGCGACGGCAGCCTGGACTATCCGGATGACGTGTTGGCGCAGTTTGATCTGGTGATTGCGTCGGTGCACAGCGGGTTGAAAATGGACGAAACGCGGGCTACGGAGCGGCTGCTGCGCGCCATTGCCAACCCTTACACCACCATCCTTGGACACCCCACAGGGCGGCTGCTCCTCTCCCGCCCTGGCTATCCGATTGATCATGCGCGCATCATCCAAGCCTGCGCGGAACATGGCGTGGTGCTGGAGCTCAACGCCAACCCGTGGCGGCTGGATGTGGACTGGAGTTGGATTCCGCTGGCGCGAAAACACGGGGTGCTGCTCTCGATCAATCCCGATGCCCACGCGCTGAGCGGCCTTCAGGACATGCATTTTGGTGTCCTGGCGGCGCGCAAAGGCGGCCTGACTGCGCAAGGCACGCTCAATGCGCTGAGCCTAGCCGCGTTTGAAGCATGGCTGCAGCAACGAAAAGCCTCCCGTCCATGAAGACCTATCTAAGCCTGGTTAAATTCAGCCACACCGTTTTTGCGTTGCCCTTTGCGCTGATCGGCTTTTTTCTGGCCGTGCAACGCGATGGCTATGGCTTTGAATGGACGATGTTTGGGTTGGTTTTAGTCTGCATGATCACAGCGCGGAATGCCGCCATGGCCTTTAACCGCTGGGCGGACCGGGCCATCGATGCCGGCAATCCTAGAACCGCAATTCGGGAGATTCCTGCCGGGTTATTGCGGGCAGAGCGTGTTCTGGGCTTTGTCCTGCTAAATTGCGGGCTGTTTGTGGCGGCTGCTGGGATGATCAATCCGCTTTGCCTTGCGCTTTCGCCGGTGGCGCTTGCGGTCGTGCTTGGGTACAGCTACACCAAGCGCTTCACCCCGCTTTGTCACCTCATCCTCGGCCTCGGTTTGGCCATCGCGCCGACCGCGGGTTACCTGGCGGTCGCAGGACACTTTGCCGTCCTTCCCCTGATTTTCTCTGCAGCCGTGCTTACCTGGGTGAGTGGTTTTGACATCATTTACGCCTTGCAGGACGAGCAGTTTGACCGCCAAAACGGGCTCCGGTCCATCCCGGCCTGGCTGGGCAAAAAGCGCGCGCTGTCCGTGAGTTCGGGACTCCATGTGCTGAGTGCGTTGTGCCTGATCGGAGCCGGGTTCTACGCCGGATTTGGAGGTTGGTATTGGGCGGGGGCCGTTGTTTTTATTGGCTTGCTGATTTACCAGCATACCCTGGTACGACCCGATGACCTTAGCCGGGTTAACCTGGCTTTTTTTACCACCAACGGGGTTGCCTCGGTGCTCTTCTTTGGCTTTGTGTTGCTGGAGCTTTTCGTCGGGGGAATGGCTCCTGCTTAGCCTGCAACGGAAAGGCGTAATTTTGCAGCATGGGGCGGATTATGGCCTTTGATTTCGGGACAAAGCGCACCGGTATTGCTGTTACAGACCCTGGCCGCATGATTGCTACCGGCCTGGCTGGCATCAACACCACAGAGCTGTTCAGCTTTATTGCCGGCTACTTGAAACGCGAACCGGTAACCCTGTTTTTGGTAGGCTACCCGTTGGGATTGGATGGCAAGCCCACCCATGCTACAGAAGCGGTGGACGTGTTCTTGCGCGGACTCGCCAAACGCTGGCCAGCCATTCCCCGGCAAACAGCAGATGAACGCTTCAGCTCCCGTGAGGCGGTAAGAGCTTTGGTACAAAGCGGCGTCCGCAAAAAAGCACGCCGGGATAAACACCTGGTGGATGAAGTCAGCGCCACCTTAATTTTGCAGGAATACCTCGAAAACCACGCACGATGATTTTGCCGATTGTTGCCTATGGTACGCAAGTGTTGCGCCGCAAGGCCGATGATATTGGGCCTAACTACCCGGAGTTGCGCACTTTGATTGCCAACATGTGGGACACCATGTACAATGCCAATGGGGTCGGATTGGCCGCTCCCCAGATAGGACTGAGCATACGTTTGTTTATCGTGGATTCCGTGCAGCTCGAAGACGACGAGGACCGCGAAATGACCCAAAGCGGAATTAAAAAAGTTTTTATTAATGCAGAAATTCTGCATGAGGATGGAACGCCCTGGGTTTATGAAGAAGGCTGCTTGTCCATCCCGGATATTCGCGCGGAGGTTTCCCGGCCCGACTTGATTCGGATTCGGTACCTGGACGAGAATTTTGTGGAGCACATGGATGAATACGACGGGCTCAATGGCCGGATTATTCAACACGAATACGACCACATCCAAGGCAAGTTGTTTACCGACCGGATCAGTGCCTTGAAAAAGCGTCTGCTGAAAAACCGATTGGAAGACATCAGCAAAGGCAAAGTGGACGTTCGCTACAAAATGAAATTCCCGCTGCGCTAAGGCAAGGCGGGACCGCGTAACGACTGCCTATCGATTCTTTTTAAAATCGCCGCGTTTCCAGGCCTGGATAAATTCCTGCCAGGCAAAAACGTTGAAAAGCTGAATGGGAGGAGGTTGACCAGCCCAATAGTACTTCCGGGCCTCTTGCCGAAAGAAGAAATCGTTGGCTTCATTGCCATCCATGGGCAGCATCAATCCCATTTCGCGGAGGCGCTCCCGCTCCAGGTTGGCCCGCGCCCTGTCCATGTAGTCATCCGGCACTTCCAGGGCTAAAAAGGCGTCCTTGAACTCCTCGCGGGTGGGCCATGGATAAATGATGGTTGCCGCCAGGTGAATGGTATCAGTGGTCAGGAGCTGGACGATGGAATAGCGATTGGCTTCCAGTTTTGTGGGAATGCGGTATCCGCGGGTTTTAAATCCCACGCACGAAAACTGGATGCTGTCGCCGGGTTCAGCCACAAGGGAGAAGAATCCCTGAAAATTGGTGATGCTGCCCCGACCGTTGCGAAGGTTGTATACGGTGACGTAGGGAATTGCACGAAGGCTGTCTGACGACATGACCACCCCGCTGAATTGGATCAGGCTGGAACGGTTGGTTTGTCCAGCCAGCGAAGCGCTGAACAGGAGCAGCAGGGTAATGCTGAAGATCCGAAACACTGAGGCTAAAATACGCGAAATCCAGGCTTGTCGGCCGGCGTTCTTTTTGCCTGATCGCGGCAACTCCGCCAACCCAATCCTGCCGATCCAAGGTTCTCTTAAAAAAAGAAACCGGCCGTGGTGGGCCGGTTTCCTGACTGAACAACCATCAAGGTTGGGTGGGTATCGGAGATTCGCCTGTTCGCGCGGATCCCGGAATGGAGGCATAGTAATCGTCTTTGACCAGGGTTTCTTGGGTCAGGGCAAAAATCTCTGCAGGGTCAAGCGACGCGGTAGTGAACACAACCTCAGGCTGCTGATGGCTGCTTCCATAAGCAAACAAGCCCGGGAAAAAAACCTTGGCCCCAACATGGAGGAGGAGGATAACCGGAAAGGCGGAGGAAAGGAGGATCTTTTTCATGGCCAGGAAATGTTTGATGCTTCTAAACTATTCGAGAATTCATCACAGAAAAAAGACAGATTTCAGGCTTTGCCGAGAAAAGCGGTTGCCTGCCTGGCAAGGTGTCAGCGGGTAAAACAGCCGGAAAATGCCGCCTGAATCTTTGTAAGCGTTCAAAGTACCCGCCGGAGAAGCCCCTTTCTCGTGACAGAAAAAGGACATTGTCGGGTTGTGGAAGTTAAAAACGAGAAAAAACGCACAAAAAAAACAGCCGCTCCGGGGTTGGAGCGGCTGGTAGATGCGGTGATGAAGGACGATTGGGAAAAGACCAAACTTGCTGGAGAGGCCGAGAAAACGTGCAGGGTTAGGGCGTGACCCTGACCTTTTTGACAATTCGTTCGGATTCCGTGTAGGCGGTAACGAAGTAAACGCCAGGGTTGAAGGCATCCAACGCAATGCGATGCGTCTTGAGCGTGCCTGCAAAGCGGTACACTTCTTTACCGACCAAATTGTGAAGCGTGAGGACAACGTCCGTTTCAGCGCCGAGATTGATTTGAACGAAATCCGAAGCCGGATTGGGATAAACGTCAGCGGTGAGCATGGGTTTGTCCCGACTCGTTGACAATCGGCTGGGGTGGTTAGAAACAGCGTTTTCGCTTTCGTCAACTTCACCGCCTCCTTCTTCAGAGCCTCCCCCTGCAAGGGTAGCGGCAAAATGAAGCAAAGACGGATCATCGCGGGAACCGGAAATGTTGTCTTCCTCCGGGCGACCGCCATCGTCGTCTCTGGAACGCTGTTCAATTTGCGCCTGGGCGCTGCCTATGCCTAAAGCCAGTACGGCAATCAGGGCAAAAAAGAAGCGGAAAAATGCGCTCATGCGTTGAGGGATTAAAAGGAAAACAATCAACCGGTTTAAGGATAGACAATTTCCATTCGGAAAAAGTTTCCTCCGCTCTAATATAGAGCAAATCTCAAGCCAGTTCCAGCCTGAATGCAAACAATTTTTGCAATTTGCCGGAGATCATTCAACGCTTAAAAGGGGACCACTGAATACTATACCGCTGATTAACAGCATCTTATCAGTAATTTTTTGACACCATTTTTTGCATTTGCCGATGATTTTGCCATGGCACCTCAACCCTTCGAACCACTAAATTTGTACGTTTGGGCCATAAGAGAAGCCCTTGCAATCCAGCAAACCCATTCAAATCCTTCAGACCTTCGCCGCCGGCGAATGGAAAAAGTTCGCCGATTACCTGGCTTCACCAGCCTTAAACCGGAACGAAAAGGTTGCCGAGTTCTTCAACCTGCTCCTTCCCCACCGCAATAATTTAACCGATGAAGCCTTGGATCGGGAGCAATTCTTCCCCAAGCTTTTTCCAGGGGAGGCCTTTGACGACAAAAAACTCCGCTACCTGCTCAGCGATCTGGCTAAAGTGCTGGAAGAATTTTTGGTTTGGACCGCTTTTCGGGAAGAGGAGTTTCAACACGATCGCCTGCTGTTAAAGAGTTACCAGCAAAGAAGGCTGGACAAGTACTTTAACGCGGCGTTCCAGTTAATGGAAAAGCGGTTGCAGGATCACCCCTACCGCGATGCCGACTACCAAAGCATGGTTTTCCTTAAAGAAGAAGCCCGCTTTCAGTTCAACAGCACCCGCAAAAGTCACCAAACGGAAACCAACCTGCAACAGGTGGTGGATTCGCTGGACGCCTACTTTTTGGCCAACAAGCTTCGCTACAGTTGCGAAATCCTGAACAACAAAGGGGTGGTGAATGTAGCCTACGAATTGTTTCTGCTCGACGAAATTCAGCACTTCCTCCGAAACAGAAATCTGGAGCAATACCCGGTCATTGCCATTTACTATCAAATTCTGCGAACGCTTCGGGAGCCCGACGAACCTGAGCACTATGAGCAATTGCTCCGATTGTTGGAAGAACACCGCGCCCTGTTCAAACCACAGGAGGTTTTTGACATGTATGTCTATGCCAAAAACTACTGCATCATCAAGATCAACAAGGGCCATGTTGCTTACACGCGCAAACTGTTTGATTTCTACCAGATTATGCTCAGCGCAGGCATTCTCTTCCGCGACGGCACGTTGACACAGTGGGACTTCAAAAACCTGGTATCGCTGGGGTTGAGGCTGGAGGAATTCGAATGGACCAAACAGTTTATGGAGCAATACAGCGACAGGCTTTCGGCGGAACACCGGGACAATGTTCGCTCGTTCAACCAGGCCAATCTGGAGTTCCATCTGGGAAATTTTGACCGAACGCTGAGCCTGTTGCAGGAGGTGGAATTCACGGATGTGTATTACCACCTCGACTCCAAGGCCTTGTTGCTGAAAACGTATTACCAGACCGGCGAATGGGGCAGTTTGCAGTCGCTTATTGAGGCCTTTAAAGTTTACCTGAAGCGCAACCGTTCCATCTCGGAATACCAGCGAACGGTATATGGCAATCTGGTGCGCTTTACCGCTGCGCTGCTTCGCTACAAACGCGGTCGAAGCGTGAACTTGAACGACCTTTCGCAACAGATAGACGCTTGCAAGGAAATTGCCAACATTGCCTGGTTAAAGGCTACGGTGGAAAGGGAAATGGTGCAAGGGGCGACGAAACGCGCAAAAAGATAGAAACTGCTATGTTCGAGGGGCAAAAACTGCTCATCCGGGGCTTGGAACTAAATGTCCACATCCTTGTTTGAGCATGCGTTGGCCTATCCAAACAACCGCAGGTGTAGCGTAATTTTAGGGCCTCAATTCTACCTTTCATGGCACTTCCGCAATCGGATCTTTTCGCCGCCCGGCACTTAGGACCCCGTGACCTTGATCAAGCTGCCATGTTGCGGCAGATTGGTGCAGGCAGTTTAGAAGAACTCATGGACCAGACGGTTCCGCCTGCCATCCGCCTGAAACGCCCGCTGGAACTTCCCGCTCCGCTTCCGGAGCACGAATACCTGGCGCACATCCGTCAGATTGCTTCCATGAACCAGGTAGCTAAGTGCTACATTGGCCTCGGGTACCACTCAACGGTGGTGCCAGCCGTGATTCGGCGAAACATTTTGGAAAATCCGGGCTGGTACACCCAATACACGCCTTATCAGGCTGAAATTGCCCAAGGCCGATTAGAAGCCCTGCTCAATTTCCAAACGGCCATCTCCGATTTGACCGGCATGGAGATTGCCAATGCATCGCTGCTGGATGAAGGAACGGCTGCTGCAGAGGCCATGTTGATGTTCTTTCATGAAGCCAACAAACGCAAGGTCGAGCGGACCGTTTTTTGGGTCGAAGACCACTGCCTGCCGCAAACCATAGAGGTGGTCAGAACACGGGCAGAACCGCTGGGCATAGAAGTGAAAGTGGCCGCCTTAGAGCAGATTGCTCCTGATGGCCGGTCGTTTGGGGTATTGCTGCAGTACCCCGGACAGGACGGTCAAATCCGCGATCCTCATGCCGCAATAGCCCAAGCCCATGATGCAGGCGCTTTTGTCGCCATGGCTTGTGACTTGCTAGCCCTTGCCCTGCTTAAAGCTCCAGGAGAACTGGGTGCTGATGTTGCGCTGGGCAGTGCACAGCGCTTTGGCGTCCCCATGGGTTTTGGGGGTCCCCACGCCGCCTTTTTCGCTACAACCAGCGCGTTTAAGCGCTCCCTCCCGGGGCGGATTATCGGAGTTTCTGTTGACCGCCATGGAAAGGCCGCGCTTCGTATGGCGTTGCAAACCCGCGAGCAGCACATTCGCCGTGAAAAAGCCACTTCAAACATTTGCACGGCTCAGGCCCTGTTGGCGATTATGAGTGGTATGTACGCGGCCTATCACGGGGAGCACGGTATTCGGGGCATCGCAACGCGCGTGCACCAGGCGGCAATTCGTCTGGAAGCCTCTCTGACAGCGATGGGGTTTGAGCAACACAACAGCGCCTTCTTTGATACGTTGCGCATCGGCCCCGGCCGCGCAGGCAACAATTTAGAAAAGCTTGCTGAACGCGCAGCTGAGGCGGGGATCAACTTCCGCTATTTTCAAAATGGCGATGTCGGCATCAGCCTTCATGAAGCGGTAACCGAAGTGGATTTGAGCGAAATTGTACGAATCTTCCACGATGCTCGCCAGCGGGATGCCGATCCTTTGCTCGCTGCTGCCCCCGTCAGCGCGCGCGTGTTGGACAAGTTGACCCGCCAGAGCCGGTTTTTGACGCATCCGGTGTTTTCCAGTTACCATTCCGAAACGGAAATGATGCGCTACATCAAGCGGCTTGAAAATCGGGATCTGTCGCTCGCTCACAGCATGATTGCCTTGGGTTCCTGCACCATGAAGCTCAACTCCGCGGTGGAATTGGAACCGGTCAGTTGGCCGGAGTTCGGCTCCCTGCACCCATTTGCACCGGAATCCCAAACGGCAGGCTATCGGCAGATGATTCTTGCCCTGGAAAACTACCTCTGCGAAATCACGCGATTCAGCGCCTGTTCCTTGCAACCCAATTCTGGGGCACAAGGCGAGTATGCCGGATTGATGGTTATTCGGGCATACCACCAGGACCGGGGTGATCAGCACCGCACGATGGTCCTGATTCCTTCATCAGCCCATGGTACCAATCCAGCCAGCGCCGTCATGGCGGGCCTGGAGGTGGTTGTGGTTTCCTGCGATGAACTGGGCAACATTGAAGTGGAGGATCTGCGCGCCAAAGCAATCACCCACCGGGATCGGCTGGCCGGATTGATGGTCACCTACCCCTCCACGCACGGTGTTTACGAATCAGCCATAGCCGAAGTCTGTGAGATCGTGCATGAAAACGGGGGCTTAGTGTACATGGATGGCGCCAATATGAATGCTCAGGTTGGTTTGACCAGCCCCGCTCATATCGGGGCAGACGTGTGCCACCTGAACCTGCACAAAACCTTTGCCATTCCGCATGGCGGGGGCGGTCCTGGTATGGGTCCTATTTGTGTCAACGACAAGCTGGCCCCTTACCTACCCGGGCATCCGCTGGTAGCCACCGGCGGCGAAAAGGCCATTGGTCCGGTCAATGCAGCGCCCTGGGGAAGTGCTTCGATTCTGCTGATTTCTTACGCTTACATCCGCCTGTTGGGCGGACAGGGGTGCACCGATGCAAGCCGGGTGGCTATTCTGAATGCCAATTATTTGGCCAGTCGTTTAGCGGATTATTACCCGGTGCTGTATCGCGGAGAAAATGGCCGTGTAGCGCACGAATTCATCCTGGACACCCGTGTGTTCAAGGCATCCGGCGTCGAAGTTGAAGACGTGGCCAAGCGCCTGATCGATTACGGCTTCCACGCCCCAACCATGTCTTTTCCGGTTGCGGGCACCATCATGATCGAGCCCACTGAAAGCGAGTCAAAGGAGGAGCTGGACCGTTTCTGCGATGCGATGATTGCCATTCGCGCAGAGATTCAGGAGGTTGCTGATGGCCGAGTAGATGCTCATGACAATCCGCTCAAGAACGCACCCCATACGCTGGAAGAGGTTACTGCCGATACCTGGAACCACGGTTATAGCCGGACACAGGCAGCACAACCGCTTTCCTGGATTCGGGAGCGAAAGTTCTGGCCCTATGTAGCCCGGATTGACAACAGCTACGGCGACCGGAACCTGGTCTGTACCTGTCCTCCGATGAGCGATTACGCAGAGCCTGCTACGGCTGAGGCCGAGGCTATGGTCTGAGCACCAGCGGTTCAGGCAACATCATCATCAGCGCTCATCTTGCATTCGGTTGGCGCTGAAAAAGCTAGCGTGGATGAAAAAGCTAGCTTGGAAACGCAGGCATAGCTATTGCGCGACAATCAGTTTCTGCGCGAACCTGGAGCCATCGGCACCTTGCCAGAGCATTGTGTATGTTCCCGGCGACCAATTCGCTGTGTTCCAGCTTATGATCTGCCCGTATCCTGATCCAGCTACACGTTGACTGGCAGTGGCTCTACCCTGCAGGTCGTAAATGGTCATGGTCCCGCCTTCATTACCTGGTTGCATCCGCGTGAAAAGTTGCTCTTTCGCGGGTTGTGGATAGACAGACCATGATGAGGGGAAGCCCGGGGTGGAAATGCCATCGCAGATAATGCCAAAGAGTAACGGACCCAGCAATGCCGGACAACCCTCATCGGATGCAAACGAAAGCCAGATTGCTGCATAGGGGAACTCATTAATGTTGCCAATTGCCACGGAGTCTGTGCTCACAATGGCTGCTTCCTCTTCAAACGGACAGGTAAAATCACCGGCATACCAGGTATAGGTACCGGAAGGATTGCCTTCGATGGAAACCCTGTATTGGCAACCCCCAAACAGGGAGAAGTCCAGCGCATATCCTGCTGCAGCCTCCGAACATGCTTCCACAACGCGGTAAATCTGGCCGCTGGCCAGGTTAGCGCAAAACAATTCGCCGTTAGCACTTTCGCCAAAGGTGGAGATTAACGACTGCACCACGCCCAGGGGGTGGACGATTAGGGTGTCGGGACGGCAGACATCTCGCTGAAGCGTCCACCAGCGTCCGGTCACATAGTCGGCGAGCACGTAATGCCCTTGCAAGTTGCGCTGGGCTTTTCCCCGGTAAACGGTGCCGCCTGTAACGGAAAAACCACCCGAGGCGTGGTCGTAAACAAATACCGGTGCATTATAGGCCCCTGCAGGGCTGCAGCCACTCGTGTTGAAGGGAGCGTTGCCTTCGTAACAGCGCCAACCCCAATTCTCACCACCTTGGCTGCTGGCCGGTTGAACGTTAATTTCCTCCCATACGTTTTGCCCAACATCTGCGATCCAAAGGTCGCCGGTGAGGCGGTCAAAATGGTAGCGCCAGGGATTCCGCAAGCCCATGTGCCAGATTTCCGGCAGTGTGTCCGGGTTGGTCGCGAATGGGTTGTCTGCGGGAATGGTGTACCCGACGGTTGTGCGAACGTCGATGCGCAACATTTTGCCGAGCAGCGTCGTCGGGGTTTGGGAGCGGTCACCCGGATCTCCGCCGGAACCGCCATCGCCGAGGCCGATGTATAAAAGACTGTCCGGCCCAAAGCGAACACAGCCTCCGTTGTGGTTGGTAAAGGGTTGATCAATGAGCAGGAGTACCTGCTCGGAAGATGGATCTGCCACGTTGCGGTCTGCCGTTACACTGAATCGGGAAATGCGGGTATCTCCATCGTTGCCGGTGTAATTGACATAAAAACGCCCGTCAGTGGCATAATCAGGAGGAAAAGCCAGGCCCAACAGGCCCTGTTCCGAACCTGAGGAGCCGACGCGGGCATTGATGTCCAAAAAGGGCACAGAAACGGGTACACCAGTAGTGTCGATGATCCGAATGGTGCCATCTTGCTCTACAATGAACAATCGTTCATCTCCGGCATGGACAATGTCAACCGGACTGTTGTACCCGCTCCCAAAGACCTCCAAGGTAATGTTGGGAGCTGCAAGCGGGACGGGTGAGGTCTGACCAATTAAGGATAAAGACCAAAAAAAGCAAATTATAAATATACTAAGCTTCATTGTATTTAGGCACTCATTTTTACTGGCATCGTCGACAAAACTCGGACTATTTATCAGGACCCTGCGGAGGCAGCGCAAGACCAAGACCTGTATCCATGGTTAAAATTCGGACTTTTTACAACAGCAGGATGACCTGCAAATGACCTCAAGCGAAAGACCAGCATCGCTGGTTCGAAGGTGTCTCCTTAATGTCCTTTGTTCAAGATTAAGCGAAAGAAATTTACAAATTGCTGACAAACAGCAGAATAGATCAATTTTTCAGTGTTTTGCGGTTTGAAATGATTTTGGTAAATTTAACCATTATTCGAAACCTCAACACATTCATGAAAAGGTTAACCCTCATTGGAGCCTTTGGCTTCACGCTCCTGGCCTTCACCTCTTGCGAGCAAGACAACCGGGTGCAGGGTTGCGCAGATCCGTTTGCCATCAACTTTAGCCCGAACATTCTTGTATCGGACGATGATGGATCTTGCGTGTATCCCCCGGAAGAGCGCAAAGCATTGCTTTATAAAGTCACTGCAACCTGGTGTCCTCCTTGTGGCGAATGGGGCTCCGAAGTTTTCCACGAAGCCGTGGATACCACCAAGGGCGATGCTGTTGTTATGGCCATTCACACGTCTGGCGATCCGATGCACAACCCCATGACCGACAACTTTGAGACTGATTACGGTATTACTGGCTATCCTACCCTGGTGGTCAACCACGAATCGGATTACAGCTCGGCAGGTGGCATCATTTCAACGGTTAAGTCCTTTGTTACTGAAGAACCAACCGTCAGCGCCATCAGCATCCTTGAGATCAAAAACAACAAGGCTTACCTCACCGCCCAAACCCGCTGGTTTGCCGAGATGACCGGCCAGGTTTACTGCTCTATTTATCTGCTGGAAGATGGCATCAAAGAACCACAGGCAAGTCCTGATGGCTACATCGCCGACTACGTTCACGATTATGTTTTCCGCACCTCCGCCAACGGCGAGATGTTCGGTGAAGCTGTGTTGAACGGTGAGGCATGGGTGGGCAAAACAGAAAATTTGAGCTACGAGGTTGATTTGGATCCTTCCTGGAATCAAAACAATCTGTACGCGGTCACCGTGCTTTGGCGTACCGGTGCTGATGGCTACGAATTCCTGAATGCTTATTACAGCGTAAAGCGCTGATTATAACCTTGATCTATAAAAAAACCCGGCTCAATGGCCGGGTTTTTTTATGGGGCAATCTAACTGGCTCTGCTGGTACTCTTGCTGGCAATGGGAATGGCCAGGTACCCAGCGGTCTTGTTAAACACCCCTTGCAATAGCACGCAGGTACAACTTGATCGTGTTTTCCATACCGTAATATAAGGCATCCACCCAGAGCGCGTGGCCAATAGAAACTTCCAGGGTTTGAGGAATGCGCTGGCACCAAAACTCCAAATTTGGCAGGTTCAAATCATGGCCGGCATTAATTCCCAGTCCGTTGGCCTGCGCAACTTCTGCAGCTTGCATGTAGGGAGCAATAGCTGCCTTAGGGTTTGTTGAAAAGTGCTCGGCATAAGGGCCGGTGTAAAATTCGATCCGGTCTGCTCCAACTGTTGCCGCACCTTCAACCTGCTGCGCTATTGGTTCAACAAAAAGGGATACCCGACATCCTGCATATTGCAAACGCGAAATCACCAGGCGAAGTAAATCAGCCTGCGCAACGGTATCCCAGCCTTCGCTTGAGGTAAGCGCATCGGGCGCATCGGGCACCAGGGTGACTTGGTGAGGCTTCACAACTTCCATCAATTGAAGGAAAGCTTCTGTAGGATACCCTTCTATATTGTACTCTGTGCGGACCAATGTGCTCAAAGACAAAACATCAGCTGTTCGGATGTGGCGTTGGTCTGGCCGCGGATGAATGGTTATTCCCTGCGCACCAAAACGCTCGCAATCGCAGACTACCTGTTCCAGATCGGGAAAATTACTCCCTCTGGCGTTTCGCCAAAGCGCAATTTTGTTCACGTTGACACTCAATCTGGTCATAGTGCGGTTTAACTGTTGATCGGGCTGCGCAAAGCTAAGGGCAGATGCGCAATGCATAGAAAAGTGAACACAACAAAAACATGGAAAGATTCGAACTTTGAAATAATATTTTTATTATTTATTAAATTGTACATTTTATCCAGTTTTAAAAAAAATGACTTAATTTAACTGCTTGATTCACCACCCTCTTGTTGACGAATTTAACCCCATGAAGAAAGATCTACAAAAACGACTCGCCTCTTATTCCCGATTAGCTGGTGCAGCGGCTGCCATTGCGCCGCTCGCAGCAACCGGTGAAATTGTTTACACCGATGTTGATCCTGACCAAACTCTTGCCAACGGCGAGGTTTTTGAAGTGGACTTCAACGATGATGGTGTCATCGATATGTTCCTCGGAATAGGGTCTGCTACCGGGACTACATCCGCAGGAGCTGCGCTCTATTTCCAGGCAGCCTTTGCCAGTGGTTCAGGTGCCGGTTCCTTTGCTGGTTCTGTGCAGGTATTCGGAGGTAACAATTTTTATTTCCCTGAAGCCTACAATGCCGGTGCCAATATCGACTCCACTCTCGAATGGCAAAGCCCTTCGGCCTTTGGTTCCATGAACTATGTTACCGCCCTTGACGGCGTTCCCGCCTACGCAGGAGGCAACTTTGAAAACCAAACCGACAAATACCTGGCCGTTCGTTTCTCTTTGGGCTCTGTTCAGCATTACGGCTGGGTTAGAGTTTCCGCTGGTGAAGGAGGGCTTACGAACTTCCTTACCATTAGCGGTTTCGCTTTCGAAGCCGTTGCCGATGAAGCCATTGAGGCAGGTGCAGAAACAGGAGGGGTCGTACCATCCGGTTTTGCAATCCCTGACTACAGCGATGTAGTGACCGTGTACAGCTTCGGTCAAAATGTAGTTATCCAAACTTCTCAAACCGATCTCCAGACCGGTAACGTGGAAATCATGGACCTCCAAGGCCGATTGGTGTACGCCGGTACTATGAGCCAAGGCAATGCCAACATCCAGATTGCCGAAGCCAACGGACTTTACCTGGTGCGCATTCGCGTGGCCGATGGAGTGGTCAACCGCAAGGTTTACCTCAGCGATATCCGCTGAAACTTGCGCTGAAACTTGCGCTGAATCGAGCTCCTTTAACACGATCGTTTCAACAGCTCCCGCCTCACCGCGGGAGCTGTTTTTTTTTAGTCATCGCATCAGAGCAGAAAAGTTTGTGTTAGTGGAACAATTTCCGGCTAAACCTGGCCCAAAAAAAACCGGTCTGCAACAGCGTGCAGACCGGCTCTTCTTTTCTTTATGGGTTGCTCTGATCGTGTGATCAGCGGTAATCAGTAGCGGTAGTACTCAGGCTTGTAAGGACCTTCGACGGCCACACCGATGTAGCTGGCCTGATCCGGGCGAAGCGTTTCGAGCTCTACTCCGATTTTGGCCAGGTGCAAACGGGCTACTTTTTCGTCCAGGTGCTTAGGCAGCGTGAACACCTTATTGGGATAGCTTTTGGCATTGGTCCAAAGTTCAATCTGGGCCAAAGTCTGGTTGGTGAAGGAGTTGGACATTACGAAACTCGGGTGACCCGTTGCACAACCGAGGTTGACCAAACGGCCTTCAGCCAGCAACAACAAATCCTTGCCGTTAATGGTGTATTTGTCCACCTGAGGCTTGATCGTTTCTTTGGTTTCGGCGTAGTTTTCGTTCAACCAGGCAACGTCAATTTCGTTGTCGAAGTGGCCGATGTTGCAGACAATGGTTTTGTCTTTCAACAAACGGAAATGCTCGCCCGTAATGATCTGTTTGTTTCCGGTAGCGGTAACCACGATGTCAGCGAGAGGGGCCGCCTTGACCATGGTGGTAACCTGGAAACCGTCCATGGCTGCCTGGAGGGCGCAAATAGGGTCGATTTCCGTGACAATGACGCGAGCGCCTGCACCGCGGAGCGAGGCTGCTGAGCCCTTTCCCACGTCGCCATAACCCGCCACAACAGCCACTTTACCCGCCATCATGATGTCCGTAGCACGGCGAATGGCATCGACCAAAGACTCCTTGCAGCCGTACTTGTTGTCAAACTTGGACTTGGTGACCGAATCGTTGACGTTAATGGCTGGCATGGTAAGCGTGCCATTTTTCTCGCGCTCGTACAAGCGAAGCACGCCCGTGGTCGTCTCTTCAGAGATACCGCGGATGCCACCAGCCAGTTCGGGGTAACGGTCCAGCACAACATTGGTGAGGTCACCGCCATCGTCCAGAATCA
The DNA here is from genome assembly GCA_016124275.1 of Bacteroidota bacterium. Classification (GTDB taxonomy): domain Bacteria; phylum Bacteroidota; class Bacteroidia; order Chitinophagales; family BACL12; genus WGOA01. The sequence goes on along the minus strand of WGOA01000014.1, from coordinate 27,018 downwards.
TGTTCAGCGGCTTGGATTCGTCGCCGAAGAACAGGGTCTGTTCGATGCACCATTCGTATTCGGATTCGGTCATCCCTTTCCAGGCAAAAACCGGAATACCAGCAGCAGCAATTGCTGCAGCCGCGTGATCCTGGGTAGAGAAAATGTTGCAGGAAGACCAGCGCACTTCGGCACCCAATTCCTTCAACGTTTCAATCAGCACAGCCGTTTGAATGGTCATGTGCAGGCATCCGGCAACCCGGGCGCCTTTAAGTGGCTTTGAAGCGCCAAATTCCTGGCGCAGGGCCATCAGACCCGGCATTTCGGCCTCGGCCAACTGAATTTCTTTCCGACCCCATTCGGCCAGGGTCAGATCTTTTACTTTGTAAGGAATCGTTACATCCACCTGAAGCATGGTCAGTTTATCGTTTGGTTGATTGATGGGGCAAAGTTACCCATATTAGACGCCTTATTCAACAAAAAGCCACAGCGTTGGTTCATGCGTGTTGGCAACACGGGCGAAGGGCTTAATCCCCCTTGGGCCGCAATTGTTCTTCAGCCGGGCGATTATTCTTCGGACAGACGTAATTTTGTGGAAAGTTTCTACGTATGTACCCTCCAGAATTAGTTGCTCCCATGAAAAACGACCTGGTTCAGGTCGGTTTTGAAGAATTGACCACGCCGGAATCTGTTGATCAGGCCATTCGGGATGCGGAAGGCACCACCTTGCTGGTGGTAAACTCTGTATGTGGCTGCGCTGCCGGTAACGCCCGTCCAGCTGTCAAAGCTGCTGTTCAACAGGGCAAAACACCAACCCGCATGGTTACGGTTTTTGCCGGCGTAGACACCGCCGCTACTGCGCAGGCGCGCAAATACCTGCAACCCTATCCCCCGTCATCGCCTGCCATAGCGCTGTTTAAAGACGGCAAACTGGTGCATTTCATTGAGCGCCATCACATTGAAGGTCGCCCTGCTCACATGATCGCCGACAATCTGGTCGCTGCTTTCGAGGCCTACTGCTAACCCGTCTTTAGGCTAACCAATTTTTTGGGGCTACCCAATTCTTAGGGCTAACCAATTTTTAGGGTTAACCTGTATTTGGGGTTGCCAATGCATAGACCGGGCCTGCACATGCAGGTCCGGTTTTTTTTGAAGCTCCCTGGAGCGGTAAAGGGGGTTGGCGCTGCCGGTTTGGAGGGCAGCGTCAGGCGGTCCGTTCCACTTGTTGGAGGATGCCCGTATTCAGCGCGTACAGAACGAGCTCATTTCCAGAGCGAATGCCCAGTTTCTTAAAGATGTTCTTCCGGTGCGTGTTAACGGTATGCGGGCTCAGATGCAGTTGGCCGGCTACGTCGCGGGTTTTAGCGCCGCTGGCAATAAGCCGCACGATCTCGATCTCGCGCAAAGTCAGGCAACTGGGGGCGCAGGTTTCGCGGGCGTCTTCGCGCACCGAGTCAATCAAAATATCCAATACTTTGCTACAGAAGTACTTTTCGCCTTTGATGGCAGCCCGTATGGCACTGACAATTTCCCCTTCGTCGCAATACTTGGTCAAAAAAGCGTTTACCCCCCGCTCCAACAAACTGGTAATCCGCCCGCGGTGGTGATCTTGCGAGATAATCAGGAAGCGCACGCTTCCCGCCATGTCCAGCAGTTCATGCATGGAAGCATCGCCGTAAAACTCTGCCGTGTCGTGATCCAAAATGACCAGGTCGGGTTGAAGGGCTAAAAGCATTTCGCCCATCGTTACCGCATCCCCAGCCTCTCCTACTACTTCCATGTCTTTGTTCCCGGACACGATGGCCTTAAGCCCTTCGCGAACCAGGTACTGGGAATCTGCGAGAAGAATGCGGGTTTTGTTCATGTGCACGTGTCGCTAAACGACCTAACCTGTATTTAGATCAATTCTAAACAAAGCAAAAGTAACGCATTCGCGAGAACTTTTGCAAGGTTAGCGTTGCGTGGAAATTGGCTGTCCAGCCCGGGAAATTTACCTGCGGGTGCTGGCGCCTGTTGCCCTGTTGAGCAGGATACCAACGCAAAGAGCCCGCATGACGGGCTCTTTGTGAAGTGGGAAATACTGGATTCGAACCAGTGACCTCTTGCGTGTGAAGCAAGCGCTCTAAACCAGCTGAGCTAATCCCCCAAAAGTGGACAACATGCAAAAACCGCTGAGGCAAAACCATCGGGTTTAATGGTCCTTTTTCAGAAATTGATGGAAGCAACGCAACCGCAATTTGCCATGAAAAGGAACATCCGGGACCGTGGAATAATGCCGACCGAAATGCTGCGTTATGAACGACCTTTGCAAGGCGTTTAAGGGCTTGATTCGAACCACACGGATCAACAGCTTACCAGCGGTTTGATTGCGGCACGAAAAAGCTTGAATCGGTTTGAATCGGCTTTATTCAGACGAACGGAAGGAATCAGCGCCTGAATGCAAGCTTTGTAAAAGAACGGCAGAACCAAGGAACCCGGTTTTGGGCTGAGGAGTGGGCAGTGAGGGACTCGAACCCCCGACCCTCTGGGTGTAAACCAGATGCTCTGAACCAACTGAGCTAACTGCCCGGGACGGCAAAGGTACCTGCATACGGCTATTTATGCAACGAACGAGATTAATTTTCGGGAACGCCCAACAAAACGGGTTCTCCGCTCTCCTCGCCTGCTCATGAATTGGAGGAATTGGCTTCGCTACGGAGCTTGGACGGTGTTAACCATCGGACTGGTTTTGCTCATCAGTGGGCTGCTGGTAGGCTTTGTGTTTGACGAAGCCATCAAGGGGGTATTTATCCGGGAGTTAAACCGAAATCTGGCGGTACCGGTTCGTGTTTCAGAAGAGAACATTCGCTTCTCCGTGCTCCGCGACTTTCCCGATGCCTCCCTGTCTTTCACGGAACTGAGCATCCGCGAAAGCGTGGCTGACTCAGAGCAAGACTTTCTGCACATTGAGCGGCTAGCCCTGCGCTTTTCGCTGCGGGATTTGTTGGCCAATCGCTACCGTATCCGTCGCATTGACCTGGAGAATGGGCAGGTGAATCTTCGCAGACTCAAGGATGGGAGCGTCAACTACCATTTCTGGAAAGCGTCAACGGACAGCACGACCCGACAAGTTGACCTGGATCTGGAGCAGCTGGCCTTGCGCAACGTCAGGATCCTGTACAGCGATGAAAAAACGGCGCGGCAATCGGACGTGGAGGTATTGCGCGGCTTGATTGCCGGTTCGTTGGTTGACAAAGCTTTTGAGACTCAAGTTGACCTGCAGGTCCTGCCCCACCAGGTGCCCATCCGGAATAAAATGGCTGGATTTAAAGAGCCCTGGACCATCAAAGGCCAATTAGAAGGCGATTACGGACTTCGGAGCTACCTCGTGCAAGGCTTAAGCCTTCAAAGTGGAACGGGCAAGTTGCTCGTGGATGGAAAATTTTCAACAGGGAAAAATGCTGTCTTAGACCTTGCGCTGAAAGGCGAAAAACTCAGTTTAGCTACGCTGTTGGAATGGGCAGAACCCCTCGGATTAAAATTGCCTTCAGACCCCAAGGGCGGCCGATGGTCGGGGAAGGGGCAATTGGCGTTGAGCGGCACCTTTCGCAGCGACAAAAAGCGGGGCGCAAAACCCGAGTTGGCCCTGGATTTCACATTGCGCGATGGCAAGCTGGCGCACAAGGGCCTGGGACTTGATTTGGAAGCGTTGCGGTTTGAGGGGAGCTATACCAGTTCAGGAGGGGCTGCGCTGGTGCTCCGGAATCTGGAAATGCGGCAAAGCGGAGCAAGACTCCGAGCCAATTTGAAGGTGGAACAGTTCAAGGAGCCGAGGTTGGACCTTGAGGCGGAAGGCAGTTTGTCCCTGGCCATGCTCAGACCCTGGCTACCTCCCGATGCACAGGATGCCCGGGGCCAGGTGGAATTGGCGGCGGTGCGCATCCGCGGCAACGTGCGCGATTTACAGGAAGGTGCTATTCAACCCGCGCAAGCTGCGGGACGCATCCGCTTTGACGGGGTTTCAGCGCGATGGCGCGAAAGCGAATGGGGCATTTCGCAGGGTGAAATCGAGCTCGAAGACGATAAAATGGTGTTGAAGGATTTGCGGCTCTCCGGAGCCGGATCGCGCATCACGCTCGACGGAACGGTGCGCAATGGGCTGGCGGCACTTCTCTTGCCAGCCGGCGCTGCCCCCATTCCCAGCTTGCAGGGCAAGGCGTCAGCCGATGTCTTTGATTTAGGAGCCTTGTTGAAGGCTTTGCGCCGCCAGAACAGCCAAAGCCCTTCGCCCGGAGAAAAACCAGCAAAAATGATGCTGCCCAGGTTTAGCGGCACCTTGAGTACCGACGTAAAGACGTTTCGCTACGGGGATGTGCTTTTAGAAGACCTGGAAGCCATTTGGCAATTTACGCCCGGTTATTGGCGTACAAATTCGTGGCGCGGCAAGGGCATGGGAGGGCAGGTGGATGTGGGCGTAAGTGTGCGGCAAACAGCCCGCAAGGGAGTTTTGCTTGACCTGGAGGGTAAGGTAAATGGCGTCCGAATTGAAGAGTGTTTCCGACAACTTCACGAATTCGGACAATCGGAGCTAACCAGTCAACACCTGAAAGGCAGCGTAAGCGGAACGCTGCATCACTTGCAGGCAGAATGGGACAGCGATGGCCAGTTCTTGCCGAATGAACTGTTGCTTCATTCGGATGTGCTGATCCGCGACGGGGCACTGATCAACTATGCACCTGTTGAAGCGCTGTCGCGATTTGTCCGGGTAGAAGAATTGCGCAACATTCGTTTTTCTGTCATGCAAAATACCATTCAAATAATAAATAGTAAAATAAATATTCCTGTCATGGATATTCAATCGAATGCGCTCAATTTATCCCTGACGGGCACGCATTCCTTTAGCGGTTGGCTGGATTATCAGGTAAAAGTGAGCCTCTTTGAAATTTTGGGCAAAAAGTTTGCCCGAAATGCGCCCGAGGAAGCGACCTATACGGAGTCGGAAAAAACCGGGGGAATGGCCATTTACGTCTCTATGCAAGGCACGGCCGACGACCTGACCATGACGTATAACCGCAAAGACACGCGGGAAATTTTTCGCGAATCCGGTGACCGGGAGGGGTTGTTCCGGCCCGACAAAGGACCCAAACCCACCGAATGGCATCAGGAAGCGGATGAGCCGGAATTTCTGGACTGGGGCGAAGAGGAAGAACATCCTTAACCTGCACCTTTTGAACCTGTTGGCCGTTCTTTGCGCCATGCCTGCGAGGCTTTGCTTATGAAAAACAAGGACGCTGCACTTTACCGTTACAAAGACCACCTGAAGACTGTGCTTTTGGTGATCGGAGGAATGATTGTCGGGGCAACGGTATGGTACACCAGCCGGATTGCAGCGCAGATCAAGGAAGAAGAAAAGCGCAAGGTGGAAATTTTTGCCAAAGCGCTCGTGACTGCTACCCAGGGTCCGGACGAACAATCTTTTGGCTTCATATTAGATGTTATAAAATCTAATGAAAGCATTCCACAGATTTTGGTGGATGACCAGGGCACCATCATGGAGTACAATAACCTGGACTCTATGCGGGCAACGCGCGATCCGGATTTTCTGGCGTCGCAGCTGGCCCGTATGAAAGAATATGCCGACCCCATTGTCGTGCCGTTGGACCAGGACCTGGAACAATACCTCTACTACAACCATAGCGCCTTGTACGATCGGGTTCGTTACTTTCCGATTTTGCAATTGAGCATCATCGGCCTGTTTCTGGGAGCCGCTTATGCCGTCTTTTCCACTTCGCGGCGAGCCGAGCAAAACCGGGTTTGGGTAGGCATGTCTAAAGAAACTGCGCACCAACTCGGAACCCCAATTTCATCCTTGGTGGCCTGGGTAGAATACCTGCGCGAGAGCGAAGAGGGCAAAGCGCTGGGAAGTGTCCTGGAGGAAATGGACAAAGACGTCCAGCGGCTGGAAACCATTGCGGAACGGTTCAGCAAAGTGGGCTCTGCACCGGATTTGCACCCGGTTGATCTGCGGCTTGCCCTGCAAGAATCGGTGGAATACATCCGCAGGAGAAGCAGCGTTTCTAAAGTGGATATCCGCTTGGATTTTCCCGACCAACCTGTTCAGGCCGCCATCAACGAGCCCCTTTTTGCCTGGGTCATTGAGAATCTGCTCAAAAATGCCTTGGACGCAATGGAAGGCTCTGGCAGTATTGGCTTGAAACTGGGCCAAAAGCATCAAACATCCTGGGTTGACATCAGCGATTCCGGAAAAGGGATTCCAAAGAATCGCTGGCAAAAAGTGTTTGAACCTGGCTTTAGTACAAAAAAGCGGGGTTGGGGATTAGGGTTGACCTTAACCCGCAGGATTGTGGAGAATTACCACGCCGGAAAAGTGTTCGTCAAGGATTCTCAACCCGGGCAGGGAACCACATTTCGCATCGAGTTGCCCATTGCGCAAATGAAGCCGCTCGGGTAGGCGTATTCGCTGATCGGGTCCATCAGGGAATCAAGGTCAGTGTCCCGGTAGCCGTGCGCGTGCGCAAGCGACCTTGATCCTGGAAAGTAACTTCCAGGTGCCAGATGTAACTGCCCAATTCCTGGGACTTGCCTCGGTAGGTGCCGTCCCAGCCCGTGAAAGGATCCTGGCTCTGGTACACTACCTCTCCCCAGCGGTTCCAAACTTGCAGGGCGTAGCGCTCAATTCCACCGCAATTGGCCACCGGCCTGAAGCGATCATTCAGACCATCCTGGTTGGGCGTAAAAGCGTTTGGCACCGTGACAGTGCACCCGCAAATTTCAAAAGCAACCTCCAGGCTGGCTTCTGCAGAACACCCCTCATTGCTGGCGGTGACGGTGTATAAACCGTCTTCAAGCACCATCAGAGAAGCACCGGTTGCACCCGTATTCCAGGAGTAGGTGTAAGCGGGATCACCGGCGTCCAAAAAGAGCGTATCTCCTTCGCACAAGTTGGCCGTGGGAGGTCCTAGGTTCAGCATGGGCAATTCAAGTTCCGCGATCTCGATGGAGTCACGGCCAGGACAAAATCCGGTGGCTTCGAGCCAATAGAGCCCTGGCTCAGTGACCAGCAATTCAGGCGAAGAAGACCCATCACTCCACAGCGGCTGATCGACCGCAGTAGAGGAAGCCAGTGTCAGCGACTGGCCCTGGCAGTAACTCGTATCGTTGCCCAAATCAGGGAGCTGAGTGGCCTCAACCACGACGCTGCCAAACGCGGTATCCGAACCAAGGCTGTTGGACACCGCCAGCCAATAAGGATAGGTACCCGCAGTTTCATAGCAAACAGGGCCGGGAGCTGCATCGCCAATAGAGGGGGTAAGCGAACCCGGGAAGTTCCATTCGTAAGCCGTTGGGCCGCCAAAACTCGTATTCACAAAATTGAGGCAAGCACCCTCACAAAGACTGTCGGCATCTACGATGAACTCGGCTGTGGGCGGTTCTTCAACTGCCGAGATGCCAAACATGGGTCGCCAGGTCAGGTTTGTACTGGACACAGCTGTTGTTGAGGCACTGTAGCGGCAAGTGGACGTGCCCAAATCGCCGTAAAGCGGTACTCCACATCCTACCGGTGTGGTAAACTCGATAAGTACCATCAAATTGTCCGTTCCGTTGTAAAGGAAGGGTGTGGTCAGGTCAATCTTGCTCCAACCGTCTGAGACGATTGAAAAGGGACCGGCAATAAATTCTACATCAAATGCCGTCTCATCCAGGCAGGTTGTCGGACCACCCAGATCAAAATTGCTAAGATAGTTAGGGGCTGGAGCGGTTAGACTGCTGTGCCCAATCTGTACTTTAAAGGTAGTGAAGGTGCAGAGATCAGGGGAGTTTGACCGGAACCAAATGGAACTTATCTCATAGGGAATTGCTCCGGGAAGCCCTGCCGCGGCCCATTCAGGTCCTGAATAACTAAAGATAAATTTCTCGCAAATTGACCCGTGGAAAAAAGTATTGTTAACCCCGGTTACCCCAGGCTCGTGAATCCAATAATCGGGTGTTTGCGCCTGGACACGCTGCCATCCGGCAAGAGCAACCAAAACGGTCAGGTAAGAGAGAAACCGGGAGCTAAGCCATTGCGGAAAAAAAAACAGTGCCATCAGGACGGTGGTTGATGCGAATAGAAAAGGTGGTGGTGGACCTTGGGAGCTTTCTGGTATGAGAAAGGTACGGCGAACACGTCATTTTTCCACCCTGATAAACAGTCCTTTGCGTGCTCATAAACCTGATATAACAAACAACCCGCCCGATTGCTCGGGCGGGTTGCAGGTGTTTATCGATTCAGCTTCCGGCTTTAAAAAAGCCGGGAAGGAACTCAAGCTTCTGGCTCATCAACCGGAGCCTCCGGAGCGGCCTCAGGGGCCTCCCCTTCAGCGTCGGCATCCGCAGCTTTTGGCTTAGCCTTGGGCTTTGCTTTGGCTTTGGGTGCAGCAGCTTCGGCAGTTGCTTCAGCAGCAGCTTCAGGTGCCGCAGCTTCTGCACTGGCGGCTGGTTGTTCCGTCGCGGAAGCCGGGGCTTCCTGAGCTGGAGCGGCGGCGGCCTTCGGAGCAGCCGGTGTCTTGGCTGCAGGTGCTGCGGAGCCTTCCGTTGCCTCCAATTGAGCCTTAAGCTTGGAGAGCGCATCCAGTTCTCCGAAGGTGGATTTTTCCACTTTGCGGTTCACTTTTTTCAACGCCTCGCCATCGTTGGCTTTAGGGGCAGCTGCAGCACCTCGCTTGGAACGAGCTGGGGCGGAGCTTGCAGCGCGGTCTTCCGAAGCATCAGCGCCTGAGGCAGCATCCTGATCGGCATCCTGAACATCAGCGCCAGGTGAGTTTTCGCGTTCCAGATCCTTCAGGTAGCGGTTGTGCGAAACCACAATGCGCTTATCGTTGCGGTCAAACTCGATGACTTTGAACGGCAGCACTTCGTCCACTTCAACGGAAGTTTTGTTGTCTTCCTTTTTCAGGTGGCGGTTGGGCACAAATCCCTCGAGGCCATAAGGCAAGCCAACAATGGCTCCTTTCTCTTCCTTGCGGATAACGGTGGCTTCATGCACTGACCCGACGGGGAAAATGCTTGCAAACGTATCCCATGGATCCTCCTCAATTTGCTTGTGTCCAAGCGAGATTTTGCGGCCTTCGTGGTCAATGTCCAGGACAACAACGGGCAGGCGCTCGCCCACTTTCACGAACTCTGATGGGTGCTGGAATCGCTTGATCCAGCTCAGGTCGGAAATATGAACCATGCCGCCAATGTTTTCGTCCAATTCGACAAAAACGCCATAAGGGGTCAGGTTTTTGACAAGACCACTGTGCTGGCTTCCAGCCGGATACTTTTCGCTGACCTGCAACCACGGATCCTGCGACAACTGCTTGAGGCTGAGCGACATCTTGCGCTCTTCGCGATCGATGGTAACAATGGCTGCTTCGTACTCTTCGTTGACCTTGAAGAACTCTTTTGAGTTGACAGGCTGGTTGCTCCAGCTGACCTCGGAGATGTGAATAAGCCCTTCGACTCCTGGGATAATCTCCAGGAATGCGCCGTAATCCTCGATGTTGACGATCCGGCCTTTGACTTTGGAACCCGTCTGGATGGTTTCGTCCAATACATCCCAGGGATGCGGGGTAAGTTGCTTAAGACCGAGCGAAATGCGCTTTTTGGCATCGTCAAAGTCCAGCACCACCACGTTGAGCTGCTGGTTGAGTTCCAGCACTTCTTTGGGGTGAGAAATGCGCCCCCAGGAGATATCGGTAATGTAGAGCAGACCATCCACCCCGCCCAGGTCGATAAACGCCCCGAAGTCGGTGATGTTCTTGATGGTGCCTTCGAGTACCTGGCCTTTCTCCAGCTTGCCGATGATTTCCTGACGCTGAGCCTCCAGATCGCTTTCAATAAGCGCTTTGTGCGATACTACTGCATTCTTGATGGCCTCGTTGATCTTGACCACTTTGAACTCCATGCGCTTGCCGACAAAGGCATCGTAATCCATGATCGGCTTCACATCGATCTGCGAACCGGGCAGGAAGGTCTCCAGCCCGAAAACGTCCACAATCAGGCCGCCTTTGGTTTTGCTGATGACGGTACCGGTAACCACGGTGTCGTTCTTGTAGGCATCCACAATACCATCCCAAGCCTTGAGCAGCTTGGCACTTTTGCGCGAAAGGACCAATTGACCTTTCTCGTCTTCTTTGGATACTACAAAGACGTCGACCACATCGCCAACCCGCAATTGCTGAAGATCGCGGAATTCGGAGGTGCTGATTAATCCATCGGATTTGAAGCCGATGTTTAAGACCACATCTGTATCGGTAATGGCCATGATGGTGGCCGATACAATTTCGTTGTCGTTAAACTCCTGGAAAGTGGCGTCAATCTCGGCCGTCATTTTGTCCATGACGTCACCGCCGTAGCGGGAGACTGCTTTGTTGCCGCTTTCCCAGTCAAAATCATCGTGCGCTCCCTGAGCTTCTGGCTCAGGTTCTGCCACGCGGGCCTTGCCTCCTTTGGGAGAAGCTGCCGGCTTAGAAGATTTTGGGGAATGATCGCTGCCTGCGGCAGCAGAATCTGCCGTTTGGGCAGTTTCTAAGGACACATCTTGCTGCGTGTTTTCAGCATTCGTGTCGGTCGTTTCCTTTTCCGTCAAGCGATAAAAGGTTTAAGGAGTGAAAAAATAGATTGGGCGGCAAAGATAGGCATTCTGACCAACCTTTGCTGAAACAGAGGCCGCTACACCCCAAGAAATGGGCCTAAATGGGCAAAAAAAAGAGGATTATACCCTTAAATTGGACCAAAACGCTGCTCGAAGTGTGCCAACGCGGCTTGCAAGACAGCCGCTTGATCCAAATCGGACGTATCCAACAAAACAGCATCGGGCGCCTGCCGCAACGGACTATCCGCGCGAGTCGTCTCTTCGCGGTCGCGCATAATCAGGTTTGCGCGCACCGTATCCCGATCCACTTCGCTCCCTTTGGCTTCCAGTTCGGCCTTGCGCCGCTGAACCCGGACATCCAGCCGGGCTGTGACAAAAAGTTTGAGTTGCGCCTGTGGAAACACAATGGTACCGATGTCCCGGCCATCAAGGACCACTCCCCCTTCGCGCCCCATTTCACGCTGTTGTTCCACCATGCGCCGCCGCACCGGCGACAGCGCAGCCAACTCGCAAACCTTATCGCTGACCAGCATGGTCCGGATTTCAGACTCCACATTCTGGCCGTTAAGGTGCATCTCCTGGCGCAGGTCGTCCGGATGTGTAATAAACTGAAGATAAATATGATCCAGCGCCCTTTCTACGGTTTCCGGCTGATTCCAGTCCAATTCACTCTGTAAAAAGTACAAGGTTACCGCGCGGTACATAGCCCCTGTATCCAGGTACAAATACCCCAGCTCTTCGGCCATACGCCGGGCAAGTGTGCTCTTGCCGCAAGCAGAGTACCCGTCAATAGCAATGGTTATTCGGGGGAAGGGAGCAGTCACGCGAGCAAGATACTGGATGCACAGCAAACGCAGAAGGGAGCCTAACGCCCCCCAAAGGCCGCCATATCCACATTTAAAGTCAGGTGATTATTGCGCCCGCTGATGTGGGTAATAGCATGCGCGTAGTCAAACCGGAACTGTTTGACCCTGATGCCAAAGCCGGTACTGAATCCCGTCAATCCGGGTTTTCCATCGCCGGCCAGTTCCCCGCGGGTCTGGTGGTCATAGCCAAAGCGGGCCCGGACGTTTTGCCCAAAATTGAACTCTGCCCCCACGGCTACGTGCCTGAAAATTTTATCCGCGGTATAGGTGGGTTCGTCCGGCTCATCCTGCCCGAACAACAAAGTGTTTTGTTGTGCGGCATTTGGATCGTCGTAGCGGATGTCCGCTTTTTGAAGATCGTGCAACGTGAGCGAAAGGCGAAGCGGCAGATAACGGAGTCGTTGCGAGATACCCAGGTTAACCTGAAAAGGAAGGGCTTCGCGATCACCGGGCGTGTACGCGGTAAGCTGCGTGCCGATGTTGCGCATGACCAGTGCTGCACTGAACAGCGATCCCGTATCGACAAAGGTTACCCCCAGGTCTGCGGCAACGCCAATACTCGTATAAGATTCCAATTGGGAATACAGAAACTTGAGGTTGGCGCCATAGCGCAGTTTGTCGCCCCGGTAAGATGTGCCGGCCTGAAGCGCGTATTCCGATGCGGAGAAACCGGGCTGCCAGTTTCCCGCCGCATCCCGGCCGTCAAAACGGCCGTAGTTGCGGTAGAGCAGACCGCCTCCGACGGTGAGTTCTTTGCGCTTGAGGTTGCCGGCATAAGCAGCATAGCCGTATTGAATTCCCCCGGGGCCGAACGCGTGCGCGAAAGCCATTCGCCCGCCCATTTCCGGATTGTACAGCGCGGGGTTCTGGTAACCAAGCGTCAGGTCATCATCCTCTGTAGCCAACAAGTAACCTCCCAGCGCCGTGATGCGCGCAGAGGGAGAAAGCTCCAGGTAGGCGTAGGTATAGCTCCCCCCTACCTGTGCGTAAAGGGGTGACGCAGAAGTGCTCAAACCTAAAACCCAAGCCAGCGCGCGTAAGACGTTCCTCATCGTTGCGTAGTGAACGCAAAGAAAACGCTTTTAGTGCCGCAAAGCTTTCTCCAGCACTTCATCCATGGTATGAACATAATGGAAGCGCAGGCCTTTGAGGTAGTGAGGGTCAATTTCACCGATGTCTTTGCGGTTCATGTCGCAGAGCAGGATATCCTTGATGCCGGCGCGTTTAGCGGCCAGAATCTTCTCTTTGATACCGCCTACCGGGAGCACGCGTCCGCGCAGGGTGATCTCGCCGGTCATGGCCAGTTGCGGCTTAACCTTGCGCCCCGTGAACGCTGACATCAGGGCGGTTAACATGGTCACGCCGGCAGAAGGTCCGTCTTTGGGAATGGCTCCTTCCGGAACGTGAATGTGAATATTGGTTTTTTCGAAACGCTCCGTGGTCAACCCAAATTGTTTGGCATGGGCCCGGATGTAGCTAAGCGCTGTAGAAGCACTTTCTTTCATCACATCACCGAGGTTACCCGTGAGCGTCAGCCCGCCTTTGCCTTCACTCAGAATGGCTTCCACAAACAGGATTTCGCCACCGACCGACGTCCAGGCAAGGCCGGTGGCCACCCCGGCGGGACCAGGTTCTGTGTAGAGCTCCCGGTCGTACTTGCGCACCCCCAAAATGCCTTCTACAGCATCGGGTCCAATGGTGGAAACATGCTTGGCGTCTTCTGCTACCTGCGTAGCAACATTTCGCATGACGGCAGCCAACACCCGATCCAGTTCGCGCACACCGCTCTCGCGCGTGTAGTCTTCAACCAATGTGCGCAGGGCAGCCGGGTTGATTTTGACATTTGATGCTTTGAGACCGTGGGCTTCGCGCTGCTTGGGCACAAGGTGACGGCGGGCAATTTCAACTTTTTCTTCTGTGCTGTACCCGCTTAGGCGAATGATTTCCATGCGGTCGCGCAACGCCGGCTGGATGGAAGCCATGTCGTTGGCTGTGGCAATGAACAAGACCTTACTCAGGTCGTACTCCAGTTCCAGGAAATTGTCATAGAAAGTGGTATTCTGCTCCGGGTCCAAGACTTCAAGCAAAGCAGAAGAGGGATCGCCGCGGAAGTCCTTGCCCACTTTGTCCACTTCATCCAAAATGAATACCGGGTTGGAGCTTTTGACTTTCTTGAGCGATTGCAGAATACGGCCGGGCATTGCCCCAATGTAGGTTTTTCGGTGACCGCGGATCTCGCTTTCATCGTGCAAACCGCCCAGCGACATGCGTACATACTTGCGGCCCAGTGCTTCGGCGACACTTTGCCCCAAAGAGGTTTTGCCGACACCGGGAGGGCCCACCAGGCACAGAATCGGCGACTTGAGATCGCCTTTCAGTTTGAGCACGGCCAGGTATTCGAGCAAGCGCTTCTTGACTTTTTCCAGCCCAAAATGGTCGCGGTCTAAAATTTTGCGCGCCCTGGCCAGATCAAAGATATCATTGGTTACGTTGTTCCAGGGAAGGTCCAACAGCAACTCCAGGTAGTTGCGCTGCACGCTGTATTCAGCAGATGCCGGATTGATGCGCTGCAGCTTTTCCAAATCCTTAAAAAATGCTTTTGCGGCAGATTCCGGCCAGTTCATTTGCTGGGCCCGCTCGCGCATTTCCCGGAGCTCCTGTTCAAACGAATCGCCGCCCAACTCCTCCTGAATGGTTTTGAGTTGTTGATTCAGGAAATAGTCGCGCTGCTGCTTCTCAATCTCCACCTTCACCTTGTCGTGGATCTGCCCCTGCAGCTCCAGCATTTGCACTTCATCGTTGAGAAAGCCGAGCACAAGGCTGGCGCGATCAACCAAACCGGAAGTTTCCAGAATGCGCTGCTTGTCGGCCATTTCCCGGTTCAGGTTGGACGCGATGAAGTGCATCAAAAACACAGGATTGTCCATGTTTTTGACGACAAGCTGGGCCTCCTGCGGAATTTTGGGCGAAAGCTGGATGATGCGTCCAGCCAAATCCTTAATGGATTTTATGGTGGCCGCAAACTCCTGGTCATCCGCTGGCTTTTCATCAGCCAGAATGGAAACCCTGGCGCTCAGGTAGGGCTTCTCCTGCAGCACTTCGGCGATCTGAAAACGTTTCTGTCCCTGAATAATGACGGTGGTGGAGCCATCCGCCATGCGCAATTCTTTCACGATTCTGGCCAGCGTCCCCACGGCATGCAGCTCGGTGGGATTAGGGTCTTCAACCGACTCATCCATCTGCGCCATGACACCAATCATCCGACCGGCCTTGATAGCCTGGCGAACCGCTCGTATGGAGCGGTCGCGGCCCACCGTGATGGGCAGCACGACACCGGGAAAGAGCACCGTATTGCGGAGCGGCAAAATGGGCAAGGAATCAGGAACAACCACTTTTTTGCCCTTTTCCTCTTCATCCAGCGAGATCATGGGCATAAACTCCACCTCCTCGTCTACAGACTGGCTATCCAGTTCGTCAGCACTAGCAGGGTTGCCTGGTCCAAATTTGCTTGAGGGATCGTAATCGGTCATGTTCGGTGTAATAGAATTCTGGCTAACGATCAAAATACGCAGCAACCATGGGTGCAAATCCCGGCCAGGTTGACAGCCGGCCGGGAACTGGAAGCTGGTTCAAGAAGCGACAAGGTCCGTGCCACGGGTAAAAACTCGTCCAAATTGCCCGGAAAATCGACAAAACCGGTCAAAAATCAGGTCTTTGTGGACAACAACCCGCGCAAAGCGGTCATTGTGGCAGTGCTGCCTGCGGCATGGGGGAAGCGGAAGACGCTGATGCAGTAAGGTTGCGGAAGACAATGCCGTTGTGGTCAAAACGATCCACCAGAATGCCTTGTTCTGGGCTTATGGTACCGGCTAACAGGCGCTTGGACAATTCATTGACCACCTCGCGCTGGATGACCCGCTTCAGCGGCCGGGCGCCAAACTGCGGATCAAATCCGGCATCGGCCAGGTAAGCTACCGCCTCATCGCTGAACTGGATCGCAAAGCCCTTCGCCCGCATCTGGCTTTCCAGGGCATTCAACTGCAGGCGCACTACCTGGGCAATTTCGGAGCGGCGCAGCGGTTTGAACATCAGGATTTCGTCTATGCGGTTCAGGAATTCCGGGCGAATGCTGCGGCGAAGCAGCTCCATGACTTCCAGGCGGGCCGTCTCGCTGGCAGCGAAAAGCTCGTCATCGGTTTCCAGCCCTTCAAAGCGTTCCCGAATGATTTGGGAACCCAGGTTGGAGGTCATGATGATGATGGTGTTTTTGAAATTGACCGTCCGGCCTTTGTTGTCCGTTAAGCGGCCGTCGTCCAAAACCTGGAGCAAAATGTTGAACACATCCGGATGGGCTTTTTCGATCTCATCGAGGAGCACCACGCTGTAAGGTTTGCGGCGCACCACTTCGGTCAGTTGCCCGCCCTCATCGTAGCCGACATAGCCTGGAGGCGCGCCGATGAGGCGGCTAACGGCATGGCGTTCCTGGTACTCGCTCATGTCAATCCGCGCCATAGCGTTGGGGTCATTGAACAGGAAACTGGCCAGCGCTTTTGCCAGCTCTGTTTTGCCTACCCCTGTTGTGCCCAAAAAGATGAAAGAACCGATGGGCTTGGAAGGATCTTGCAAGCCCGCCCGGCTGCGGCGAATGGCGTCTGCTACCGCCACAATGGCTTCGTCCTGACCCACCACCTGGCGGTGCAGTTCTTCCTCTAAGCGAAGCAGCTTTTCTCGCTCGGTTTCCAGCATTTTGGCCACCGGAATGCCCGTCCATTTGGCAATGATCTCCGCAATGTCTGTGGCATCCACCTCTTCCTTCATCATGCGGCGTCCGCCGTCCATGGCCGCCATTTCTGCTTCCAGTTTTTTAACCGCCTCCTGCGTTTGGGCAATCTTGCCGTAGCGCAACTCCGCGACGCGGCCAAAATCACCTTCGCGCTCCGCGCGTTCAGCATCGAGTTTGGCCTGCTCAATTTCTTCTTTGCGCGCATGAATGGCATCCACCATGCTCTTCTCCTGCAACCAACGGGCTTTCAATTCATCCCGATCGGCGCTGAGGTCTGCGAGTTGGCGAACAAGCTCGGCGGTCTTAGCCCCCTGCCCTTCGCGCTCAATAGCCGCGCGTTCAATTTCCAACTGGCGGATGCGGCGCTCAATTTCGTCGAGTTCTTCGGGCACGGAGTCCATTTCAAGCCGCAGCTTGGCCGCCGCTTCATCGATCAGGTCAATGGCCTTGTCCGGCAGTTGACGATCGCTGATGTAGCGGGCTGAAAGGTCAACCGCAGCAACAATGGCTTCATCCAGGATGGTGACGGCGTGGTGGGTTTCGTAGCGCTCATTTAATCCGCGCAAAATGCTCACCGCGTCTTCTTGCGAAGGCTCGTTGATCATGACCTTCTGAAAACGCCGCTCAAGGGCCTTGTCCTTTTCGAAATACTTTTGGTACTCGTTGAGCGTGGTTGCCCCCACTGCGCGAAGTTCGCCGCGGGCCAGCGCGGGTTTGAGGATGTTGGCTGCATCCATGGCGCCTTCTCCCGCTCCTGCCCCGACCAGCGTATGAATCTCGTCGATAAAAAGGATAATGTCGCCATCGGAATGGATGACCTCCTTGACCACTGCTTTGAGCCGCTCTTCAAACTCGCCTTTGTACTTAGCGCCGGCGATCAATGCGCCCATGTCCAGCGAGAAAATGGTTTTGCTCTTCAGGTTTTCGGGAATGTCGCCAGACACAATGCGATGCGCGATGCCCTCCGCAATAGCGGTTTTGCCCACACCAGGCTCGCCAACCAACATCGGGTTGTTTTTTGTTCGGCGGCTGAGAATGTGTAGTACGCGGCGAATTTCTTCATCGCGACCGATGACCGGATCGAGCTTGCCGCTTCGGGCCCGCTCGTTGAGGTTAATAGCGTATTTGTCCAGTGCCTGGTACTGCGCCTCCGCACTTTGGCTATTGACTTTGCTGCCTTTTCGCAATTCCTGAATGGCGGCTTGCAGATCGCTCTCGTTTAAACCGGATTCGCGAAGCAATTTGCCCACCGCATCGCTTCCGGCAAGCAGGCCAATCATAAGATGTTCTACGGTAACGAATTCGTCACCGTATTTTTTCATACTGTCTTGCGCTTTGCTCAAAACGGCGTTTGCTTCGCGCGTCAGGTAAGGCTGCGTATCGCCGCTTACCGCTGGTATTTTAGCCAAAAGCGCTTCCACATCGCGATTGAGTTTCTCTGAAGAAACGCCGGCTTTGCGGAGCAGATAGGCCGTCACTTCTTCCTGCTGCTGCAAGAGTGCCTGAAGCAAGTGCGTGGAGTCGATGCCCGGGTGTTTGCGCGAAGCGGCCAATTGTTGGGCTTGCGCTACGGCTTCCTGGGCTTTGAGGGTGTATTGATTGAAATTCATGGTAACCGGGGAATGAGTACTGTTCCCGCAACAAATGCCGGACCATCCGCGATTTGCCGGGGCCGCGCTGCCATTCTGGCCGGGAATCAGGCTTTGCGTTGAAAATAAATGACAAAAATTCCGATTTGGTGGCTTGTTTGCGCTAACCTACTTTTAAGCGTGCTTCTTTCCTAACCCATCTTACTCCTGTTATGCTTGACCAAAGCCCTTTCCCCGGTTTCATGAATTGGCTGCCGACCCTGCGGCGTTTTTTGCCCGTGCTGGGCGTCTTCCTTTTGGCGTCCTGTATGGGCGACGATGTGGTGCCGGACACCGATGATCCCGCGTATCGCGGCGAATTGCTGGGGTACGAATTGCTGGATTCGTGGACGGTGGACCAGGTGGATTCCCTGCTCAGCATCGTAGGGGTGGCCATTCCGGTAAGCAATGGAATAGACATATACAAAGTTCGCTATGCTACCATTGATGCCCGGGGCGAGGCGCGAACCGAAGCGTCCGGCGCCCTTGTAGTGCCGACCGGAGCAACGGGGCCCTTCCCCATGTCCTCTTATCAACATGGCACCATTTTGTTGAAGGAGGATGTGCCTTCCCGCCAGAGCGGTGAAATTGCCATCGGCATCATCTTTTCTGCCACAGGCTACATCACGGCGCTGCCTGATTACCTGGGCCTTGGCGATTCGCCGGGTTTGCATCCTTATTGCCATGCCAAATCGGAGGCCACCGCCTCTGTAGATATGCTGCGGGCTTCTAAACGCGTTTTAGAAGAGTTGAATGTGGATGAAAACGGGCAGTTGTTCCTCTTTGGTTATTCGCAAGGCGGCCATTCCACCATGGCATTGGTGCAGGAAATTGAATCGCGGCATACGGACGAGTTTACGATTACTGCGGCTGCGCCTATGTCGGGCCCTTACGATCTGGCTGGTGCACAAACGGACATGCTGTTGCTGGACGAGCCATATGCTTCGCCCTTTTACCTGCCTTACCTGATGCTGGCCTACAACGAGGTGTATGACATGTATCCCACGCCCGCCGATTTTTTAAAGGAGCCCTGGGCGACCACGCTGCCGCCCATGTTTAATGGCCTGGTCAATTACGGGGAACTCAATGCGATGGTGCCGGATATGCCCAAGACGATTGTTCGGGACGATGTGTTCAACGATTTTTTAACCAATCCGAACAATCCTTTCCGCCAGGCCCTGGAAGACAACACGCAATTGGACCAGGCGCCGCTTTCGCCCACGCGGGTTTACTATTGCACGGGCGACGATCAGGTGAGCTATGTCAATGCGATCAACGCCCGCGATGCCTACGCGACGCAGGGCGTTACCGTACAGGCCATCAATGGGGAGTCGCTGGCCGGGGGCACCCCTTTGGATCACGGCGGTTGTGTTCAACCCGTGTTGCTGGCCGCCCGGTCATGGTTTGAAGTGCTCCGGGAATGAGCAGAACCGGTGGTTCCAGAAACCGCATGATCGCCATTTATGCCACCGGCCAGTTTGGCTGGTCGCTGGCTTCGTATGGCGTGTTGAACCTGTTGGCGTATTTCTACATGCCCTTGCAGGAGGCAGGGGTTGATGGTGCGGCATCCACTAGGCTCTTTCCGGCCTTTTTGTTTCAGGGCAGTGTCCTTGCCGGCCTGACGGTCATCGGGCTGATTGGCTTTGGCGGGCGCATTTTTGATGCCATTACAGACCCCATGGTGGCACATTGGTCCGATGGCTCCAAGTCGCGGTTTGGGAGGCGAAGGGTGTTTTTGCTCATGGCAGCGCTGCCCTTTGCGTTCTTTTCCGCCGCGGTTTTTTTCCCGCCCTTTGGGCCGGCCTTTGCAGCCAATACGGGTTGGCTGCTGGTGTGCATTACCCTGTTCTACTTTTTCATGACCTTGTATGTGGTGCCCTACAACGCCTTGATTGCAGAATTGGGTCAAACGGCTCGCGAGCGTCTGCACCTGGCTACTGCCATTTCTGTTACCTGGGCTTTGGGCTTTGCTAGTGGCGCACAGATATACGTGTTGCAGGATGTGTTTGAAGGGCAGGGCATGGATTCGCTGGCGGCTTTTCAGCGTAGCCTATTGCTTTTTTCCGGAATTGCCGCTGCAGCCATGTTGGTGCCAGCGCTTTTCCTGGACGAGCATCGGTACACCAAACGAAGCGAAGGGTCCCAAGCGGGTCAGGCAGAAGGTCTGGCAATGGGTCAGGCAGTGGGTCAGGCAGAAGGTTCGGCAGGAACTCCGCCGCTTGCAACCCAGGGTGTCGGTGCGGGACCCACCTCAAACGGCCATTCCGGCAACGTCCGCGCCGCTTTTCGGCAGGTCTGGTCCAACCGCAATTTCCGCTGGTTTGCGCTTTCAGATTTTCTGTATTGGCTTGCGCTGACCTTCATTCAAATGGGGGTGGCTTATTATGTGGTGGCCCTGATGGGTCGGGACAAGAGTTACGCAAGTGCTTTTATGCTGCTTGTATTTGTATTAAGTTTTGTCTGCTATGTTCCAGTCAATCTCGCTGCACAACGCTGGGGCAAACGGAACGTTTTGTTGGGTGCCTTCTTGTGCTTTGGAGGCGCTTTTGCCCTTACAGCGAGTTTGCAAACTGGCTCAGCGTTTTCCGGGGTAGCCATTTTGCTGCTCCAGGGAATGGCTGCAGTGGCCCTGGCGGCTTTTGGTATTCTGCCCAATGCCATTGTCGGGGATCTGGCCGATACACACAGCCAACGGGCAGGAGAATCGCTGGCGGGCATGTACTTCGCTGTGCGGACGCTGATCATGAAGTTAGGAACTTCAGCAGCCATGCTCATTTTCCCTACCTTTTTGCTGTGGGAAACCGGTGGAATCCGAGCCTCTGCCCTTGCTGCGTTGATCTTTTGCCTGGCGGGTTTTCTGGCTTTCAGGCAATACAAAGAAACCGCTGACGGAGAAGCCGTAAACCTTAAAGGCCGTAGCTGAACCTTTCGCAACCCGACTTGTTTTACCTCGAGTTTCCACTAAGCTTATGCAAGTTCATCCAGAAAGGCAATGGTCCAAAGCCATCTTAATGACAGCCGCCCTGTATCATTTGGGCTGGGGTCTGATTGCGTCGTTCATCCCCGGGCGTATGCTCGCATGGATGGTTTCAAACAGTACGGTCTCGCCGTTTAGCCTCCAGATTATAGGCATTGTGACCTTCTGCCTGGGCATAGCCTATGCCCTGGCCTCTTTTGACCCCTTCCGACAATGGGTGGTCAGTGTTGCCGGTCTCGTGTTTAGCGGAATTTGCTCGGTTGCTTACTGGGTAGATCTGCAAACGGGCAATGCCGAGCCGGGTTTCTTGCCTGTTGTGCTCAGCAATTGGGTCATTTGGGTGCCTTTGCTGGGGCTTGTGGTTTACATGATTTACAGGAATTCTTACCGGACGGATGATTTGTTGATTGCCACATTCAGCAGCAAGGAATACCCGTTGGACTTGTTTGATACGACCCGGGGCGACAATTTGATGGAACTGACCCAGGAAAGCAAAGTGCTCCTGGTCTTTTTGCGCCATTTCGGGTGCCCGTTCTGCAAAGACACTATGGATCAAATTGCGCAGGTTCATCAGGATTTTACGCGCTGTGGCACTCGGGTTGTTTTGGTTTACATGGTATCCCCGGAAGAAGCCCGCGAGCATTTGCAGAAATACAATTTGGAACATTTGGACCAAATTTCAGATGCTGAAAGTATTTTATATAAAAAATTCCGCTTAAGAAAAGGCCGTGCCGGAGAATTGTTCGGTCCTCGTGCATTGCTCCGTTTCGGGCAATTGCTTGTTTCGCGGGGCTATGTGATTGGCAAAGAAGTGGGCGATTCCTTTCAAATGCCAGGGGTGTTTTTGTTGCACAAGGGTGAAGTTATTTCTGGGTATGTGCACGAGAGCGCTGGCGATCGGCCTAACTACAACCGGCTGCTGGAAACCTGTTGTGCTTAATCCGTCTATCTTTGGGCAATGGCCCTCCGCGTCTTAATTGCCGGTTCATCCGGACTCGTTGGCAGCAAGCTCCTGGAACAGTGCTTGGAACACCGCGAAATAGCTGCGGTGAAAACCGTGGGGCGTTCGCCCGGCATGCTGCAGCATACCAAGTTGAACGAATACCTGGTTGATTTTGACCACGAATCCCCCTTTGTTGGTCTTGATTGCCCGGATGCGGTGTTTTGTTGCCTCGGCACTACCCTGGCCAAAGCGGGGAGCCAGGAAGCCTTTAAAAAGGTTGACCACGACTATGTCCTGGCACTGGCAAAATGGGCGCGGGAGGCAGGTTGTCCTGCGTTTCACCTGGTCAGTGCGGTAGGTGCTGATGCCGCGTCTCCGATTTTTTACAGCCGTGTCAAGGGACAGGTGGAGCTTGCCGTGAAGGCACTGAACTTTCGTTCAACGGTCATTTATCAACCGTCTTTGCTGATTGGCCCCAGAAAAGATCGAAGAATAGGTGAAGCTATCGCGCAACGCACCTTGCCGCTGTTCAGCCCCCTTTTGCTGGGCCGCTTAGCCCATTACAAGCCTATAACAGCCAAACAATTGGCCACAACCATGCTTCATCAGGCATTGAAGCCGCTTCAAGGGGTGCATACCTTGTTGGGGCAGGACTTGTTTTCCTCCTGAAGCATGAATAGGAAGGGCAGACTTTTTATTGAAGGCAGTGCCTGGTCGTGCTGCAACCAGCCTTTACATTCTTAATGCCTTAGTGGATTGGCATGGCAATGCAACTAACTGTTTCCGACCGAACGCAGTGGGTCAAACGACTTGCCCTGGACCATGGCTTTCAGTATTGTGGCGTTTCCCGGGCGGAATTTCTGGCAGAGGAAGCCCCGAGATTGGAAGCCTGGTTGCGGCAAGAGCAACACGGTAAAATGGCCTACATGGCGCGCCACTTTGACGAGCGACTGGACCCGCGCAAACTGGTTCCCGGCGCCCGGTCTGTCATCACCCTCCTGTACAATTACCACAACCCTGACCGTGCCATTGACCCGGATGCGCCGCGCATCAGCCAATACGCGTACGGCAAGGATTACCACCACGTGATCAAAGCTAAAATGCGGGGTTGGTTGCAGGCGCTTGAGGCGCAGCTTGGTGCGGTGGAAGGGCGCGTTTTTGTTGATTCAGCTCCGGTTCTGGAGCGCGCCTGGGCAAGGCGCAGCGGCGTAGGATGGATCGGCAAAAACAGCAACCTCATTCATCCGAAAGCCGGATCATATTATTTTTTATGCGAATTTATTAGTGATCTTGAATTAGAACCGGACGGCCCCATCCGCGACTATTGTGGCACCTGCACAGCTTGCATGGACGCATGCCCTACCGATGCTATCCCAAGCCCTTATGTTGTGGACGGAAGCCGCTGCATTTCGTATTTCACCATTGAATTGCGAGACGAATTGCTGCCGGATGCCCTGCGCGGGAAGTTCGGAAATTGGGCATTCGGTTGCGACATCTGCCAGGAAGTCTGCCCCTGGAATCGCTTTTCGCGCCGCCACAGCGAACTAGCTTTTACCCCACCAGACGGCTTGTTGGGCATGGAACGCAGCGATTGGCAGGAGTTAACCCAGGAGGTGTTTCAACGGCTCTTTCGCCATTCGCCTGTAAAACGAACCGGGTACAAAGGCCTGTTGCGCAACCTGCGCTTTGTCGGGGTTGACCAGGCTGCGGAAGGGTCTGTGGACCAGCTGCCCTGAAAGACTTTCGCAACAGCTTTAATGCATGCGCTCCCCGCTTAGGTGCATCGCTGCAAGGATGCGGGCTTCGGCATCCAGCCATTCCTGCCAGCGCTGGCGCACTCGGTCCGGGTCTGCATATTCCCGCGCCAGGTCTAAAAACAACCGGTAATGTCCCGCTTCAGACACCATGAAACTGTGGTAAAAAGCCTGCCATTCGGGATCGGGTAAATGCAGCGACAACAAGCGAAATCGCTCACAGCTCCGCGCTTCAATCAACCCGGCTACGAGCAACTTTTCCAGCAATGCGTTTTCCCGCGAAAGCCCCTTGGGCATGCTCGCCAGGAGCTGATTCACATAGTGGTCTTTGCGCTGTTTGCCCAGTTTCAGGTGGTGCCGGTCCATTTCGCGGAGCACCTGGCGAAAATGCCCCCACTCTTCAGTGACAATTGGGGCTAACTCGCGCACGAGTCGCTCCTTATCGGGATATTGCTGAATCAGGGAAATGCAGGTTGAAGCGGCCTTTTGTTCGCAGTAGGCGTGATCCGTCAAGATTTCCGTCAGGCTTTTCTCCGCCAGATTGACCCATCGGGGGTCAGTGGGCAGCTTGAGCCCCAGCATGTGAACAGGTTGCACGGAGCAAAAGTAAGGAGCCTTTCAAAAACCGCGGCCGGCCCTTTTCGGGGCCGGCCGGGGCGCTTTCGCGTTCGGTAATAAGGTATGGCCGGAGCAGGACACAAGGGTTTGAAAGCCCTGAAAGCATCGCTTTTAAAAGTGCCTGCGGCAGCCCGGTTCGTATGGCTTAGCGGGCAATGGTGAAGTTAGACACCACACGCTCGCCGTTGCTGATCATCTGCACAAAGTACGTGCCGTTGTTCAGATTGCTCACGTCCAATTGGACGCGGGACGCTGAACCATCCATGGTAATGGTTTGCGTCATCAGGGCGCGACCGAGCAGGTCAACCACCACCAAGTCAACCTGACCAGCGTTAGAAGCCATTAAGTCAATGGTTAACTCGCTGTTTGCCGGGTTGGGGAACAAGCTCATTTCAGTACCCGTTGCTCCCAAACGGGAAGCTGGCATGACAAACGATTGAATGGCGCTGTAGCCGGAAACTCCACTTGCACCGCAGTCAGCCTGAACCCGCCATTCGTAGGTGCGGTTGGCTTTGAAGATGTTGAACGTGCGGCTGGTTCCGCTGACAGAAACATCTCTCCATGCACCGCCGGCCTGACGGCCTTGAAGGTCATAGCCAACAGCACCGGATACCGCCGTCCAGGACGTGCTTGCGGTGGTCGGTGCACTGACAATGGTTGAGGTCAACCCGGTGGGGATGTTGCAAGTAGGTGCTGGACCAGCGGAGCACTTGGTTGCGGCAGCTGCAGCAACAGAAGCACGGGATCCACCGGGAACGAGGGTAGCGCGCATCCGTGCGCCCTGACCAGCGCTGAACATAACCAAGCAATCATCGTCGCCATAGTCCATGTAATTCTGTACGTTGTCCAGAGTGCCGCAGCTTACATGCGTCAACGCGCAGCCGTAATTGGGGTTGTCGGAAACGGGGGTATCGGAAACACCGTCGTCAACACCGCAACCGCCATCGCCCCAAATGTGGCGGAGGTTTAACCAGTGACCCACTTCGTGGGTTGCGGTGCGGCCCAAATCAAAGGGGAAGCCTGGACCGGAAGCCCATGAATCACGGCCCGTGTATAGGTAGTCAATGACCACACCATCGGTAGCGGCCGGACCTCCGGGGAATTGAGCATAACCCAAAATACCACTGCTGATGTCGCCAACCCAGATGTTCAGGTACTGGCTGGCTGGCCAGGGATCCTTACCGCCATCAGCCGAGCGCTTGATGTTGTCAGAGGTGAAAGAGAAGCTGGTGCGCGTGGTCGCGGTGCGGGTTATACCCGTAGTTGGGTTACCGCTGGGATCAACACTGGCCAGACAAAACTGGATATCCGTGTCATCCCACAGCGAAGTAAAAGAGGAAACCACAGAGCTGATGTCTGCGTTAGTTGCGCTGAAATCCTCATTGAGCACATCCAGCTGCCCCTGAAGAACATAATCCGGTACATTCTCAGAAGCGCCGTTGTAAACCACGTGGAAAACCACGGGAATGGTGTACAAAGCGACGCCTGAGCGCTCCGTGCTGGCACCAGCCATCACTTCACGGGTATGCGCCTCAATGGCCTCCATGTTGGCGGTGATTTCCGGATGCTGGTTAATCAGGTTCTCCATGTACTCGCTGGTATTACAGCGGTGCTGGGCCTGCACATTACTGCCCAGCACGAGTGCCAAGCCGAGCCAAGAGATTTGTTTCATTGCTTTCATGCTAAAAAAGAGGGTTAGAGGGTTTAGTTGGTCTAAAAACAAAGAACAGCGCGCAAGGGGCGCACCGAATTGCCATTAGCAGGGACTATGCTTTTAAAAGAGTTGAGGTCGAAAGAACAAGATAGCTGTTTTGGCAGAAAAAAAGGAAGGTTTTGGGTGCTGGATCCTTGAAATCAAGGAAGCGTTACCAAAAAACTTAATGTATAGAAGCTCCTCAATCCTGCGCGAACAAAAGGCGGAGATCGCAAAGTCTGCGACGCTGCATTCAAGACCGAAGTACGACCTTTGTCCTGGTATGCTCAAAACACAGCTTGCGGCTGTTGTAACAATCAGCCCTTCTGACATAGCCAAAAATTGGCCGGCAATAGCGCGATTTAAAGGCTGTTTCAGGAATGCTATGCCACATTATGATGATGCGGTGCCCCCCACTCATTGTGACCCGGCACTATAAGTACTTTCCCTTGAAAATCCTGGTACTTCGGTTCAGTTCCATAGGTGACATTGTGTTGTGCAGCCCTGTGTTGCGCGCCGTTAAAACGCAAGTGGACCATGTATCGCTGCACGTGGCTACCAAAGAACCCTTTGCTCCTTTGTTGAGCCACAGTCCGCACGTAGAAAAAACACATCTGTTAAAATCATCATTAAAGGAGTTGATTCAGGCCTTGCGCGCTGAGAAATTTGACCTGATCCTGGATCTGCACCACAATACCCGCACGGCCCTGATCAAAACTTCCCTTGCCACGGTGCCGGCGCGCGCATTTTCAAAGTTGAACTTGCGCAAATGGCTGTATGTGAATATTCATAAGGATTGGATGGGCCAGCAGCACATCGTTGAGCGCTATTTGGAGACTGCAGCGCCCCTGGGCGTTGTCAATGATTACCTGGGCCTTGAAATGCCCCTGGGACCGGATGCTGATCAGGTGTTGCAGCGGCTCCCTGCGCCTTTCCACCAGCAATATGACGTCCTGGTGCTGGGAGCGCGCCAGGGTACAAAAAAACCGATACCGGAATTGTTGGAGACCATTTGCCGCCAAAACCCCCGCCCGCTTGTGCTGGTAGGCGGTCCGGAAGATCGGGAATTGGGAGCATACCTTGCCGGATTGCGCGGCGACCAGGTCTGGAATGCCGCAGGCAAAGCTTCTCTTCAGGAATCCGCAGCCTTGCTGCGCGC